>JAAWQS010000098.1 GCA_022800665.1 Oscillospiraceae bacterium | reverse complement strand
AGGAACTGAAAGCCCGTGACCAACTGGCGTGGGTGGGTCTGGTGAATAATTGCAGGGCCAGGGTGGAGGAAATTATCTTCGCAGAATTGATATATATTTAGCTTCAATCGCAAGTGCGTCCTGGCTGTGCCGGGGCGCATTTTTTACATGAATTTTACAATACTTGTCTTTTCGATTTTACATGACAGCAGTATCCTTTTTTCGTACCCAAAAGTCGAAAGGAGAAAACTTGAACATGAAAAAATTTGTAAGTCTTATGCTGGCTGCTGTGCTGGCCCTGTCGGTTATGGCGGGATGTTCACAGAAAATGTCCGGCAATGTCGCCACTGACGGTTCCACCTCCATGGAAAAGGTGATCGGCGCACTGGGCGAAGCATTTGAAGCGCAGAACAAGAACGTGACCTTCACCTATAACCCTACCGGCTCCGGCTCCGGCATTCAGGCGGTTTTGGAGGGACGCTGCGACATCGGCCTCAGCAGCCGTGACCTGAAAGCGGAAGAATCCGCCCAGGGGCTGACCGGGACGGTGCTGGCCTATGACGGCATCGCGGTGATCGTCAACCCCGACAATCCCGTATCCGAGCTTGACGTGGATACCATCGCCAGAATCTACACCGGCGAGATCACCAACTGGAAAGATGTCGGCGGACTTGACGCAGAAATTGTCCTGATTGGCCGGGAGGCCGGCAGCGGGACCAGGGACGGCTTTGAATCCATTACCGGCACAGCGGACAACTGCCAGTACCGCCAAGAATTGACCTCCACCGGCGATGTGATCACAACCGTGTCCCAAAACCCTGATGCCATTGGCTATGCTTCTCTTGCCTCCGTCAAAGACACTGTGCGGGCTGTTACAGTAGGCGGCGTGGCTCCCACGGAGGATACAGTGAAGAACGGCAGTTATGTCATTCAGCGGCCTTTCGTGCTGGTCACAAAGACGGACACGCCCCTTTCGGAACCGGCGCAGAAGTTTTTCGACTTCGCTATCTCCCCTGACGCGGCGGAGCTGATCTCCAATGCGGGCGCTGTGGCGGCAAATTGACGATGCGCAGTAGAAAGCAACTGGCGGAAACCGCCATCCACGGGATATTCCTGATGCTTGGGCTGGTCACGGTGGGCTGTGTCTTACTGATTACGGTCTATCTGGTGGCCTCCGGTATCCCCGCCATCCGGCAGATCGGGCTTGCGCCCTTTCTGTTGGGTGATACCTGGGAATCCACCGCTGCCCAGCCCTCATACGGCATCCTCCCGTTCATCCTTACCAGCGTCTACGGTACGGCGGGGGCCATCCTGTTCGGCGTTCCTGTTGGATTTTTCGCGGCGGTCTACCTGGCAAAGCTGGCTCCGCCGAAAGTCAAGGCTGTGGCGGAGGCCGCCGTCAGCCTCTTGGCGGGCGTCCCTTCGGTGGTGTACGGTCTGGTGGGGATGCTGGTGCTGGTGCCGGGTATCCGGGCGCTGTTCCATGTGCCGGACGGGGCCAGTCTGCTGGCGGCAATTATCGTCCTGGCAATTATGATCCTGCCCTCCATCATCAAAGTGTCTATCACCGCACTGGAGGCGGTGCCGCAGGAGTACGAGGATGCATCCCTGGCCCTTGGCGCGACCCCGGTAGAAACCTATTTCCGGGTGTCCGTCCCTGCGGCGCGGAGCGGTATTGCGGCGGCGGTGGTGCTGGGGGTAGGCCGGGCCATCGGGGAGGCTATGGCGGTGATGATGGTGTCCGGCAACGCGGCCAATATGCCCTCGCTGTTTGAGAGCGTCCGCTTTCTCACCACGGCGGTGTCCAGTGAGATGTCCTATTCCAGCGGCCTCCAGAGGCAGGCGCTGTTCTCCATCGCCCTGGTGTTGTTCCTGTTCATCATGCTGATTAACGCCGTGCTGAATTTCTTTCTCAAACGGGGCAAGGAGGGCTGATGATGCTGGATAAACCGATTTCCTCGTCCCGGAGGACCTACACCGGGGCAATGAAGCTGCTGTGCGTTCTGTCGGCCCTGCTGGTGTGCGTTTTGGCGCTGTTTCTCATCGGCTATGTGCTGGCGGCGGGCTTCCCCAATCTGTCCTGGGGATTGCTGACCACGAAACCCAGCTACCTGTCGGACACCATCGGCATCCTGCCGGATATTCTGAACACACTATACATCATTCTGGCGACCCTGCTGATCGTCCTGCCTCTGGGGGCGGGAGCGGCGGTCTACCTGACCGAGTACGCCGCAAATAAGCGTCTGGTGTCCGCCATCGAATACGCGGCGGAAACCCTCTCCGGCATCCCGTCCATTATCTACGGCCTTGTTGGGATGCTGGTGTTTACTGGCGTATTCGGGACTTCCCTGCTGGCCGGTGCGCTGACGCTGGTGATTATGAACCTGCCCACCGTCATGCGCACGACCCAGGAGAGCTTAAAAACGGTGCCGCAGAGCTACCGGGAGGGGGCCTTCGGTCTTGGGGCCGGAAAGTGGCGGGCTATCCGCACGGTGGTTCTCCCAGGCTGCGCGGATGGCATCATCACCGGCTGTATCCTGTCGGTGGGGCGCATTTTGGGCGAATCGGCGGCGCTGCTGTTCACAGCGGGCTTTGCCCACGCGCTGAACGGCTTTTTTACCGGCCTCACCAGTCCGGGGGCCACTCTCTCCGTGGCGCTGTATGTCTACGCGAAGGAGCAGGGGGAGTTTGGCGTGGCCTTTGCTATCGCTGCGATCCTGATGCTGCTGACGCTGGCGGTCAACCTGACTGCCGCCCTGGTGGGCCGGTATTTCAAGAAAAGGAGGGCGCTATGAGCAACGCGATCACCGCAAAAAATTTATGCCTGTGGTATGGCAGCGCCCAGGCGTTGAAAAATATCAATATTCAAATCCCAGGGAACAATATCACCGCGCTGATTGGGCCTTCCGGCTGCGGGAAGTCCACTTTTTTGAAAACGCTGAACCGCATGAACGATCTTGTCCCCGGCGTGAAGATCACCGGGGAGGTGCAGTATCAGGATACGGATATTTTTTCGCCCGGTCTGGATGTAAACGCCCTGCGGAAAGAAATCGGCATGGTGTTCCAGAAGCCCAACCCCTTCCCCATGAGCATCTATGACAACATCGCCTACGGTCCCCGCACCCACGGCATCAAGAACAGGGCCAAGCTGGACGATATTGTGGAGCGTTCGCTCCGAGGCGCGGCCATTTGGGACGAGGTAAAAGACCGGCTGAAAAAGAACGCCCTGGGCCTGTCCGGGGGCCAGCAGCAGCGGCTTTGTATTGCCCGCGCCCTGGCCGTGGAGCCGAGGGTGCTGCTGATGGACGAACCCACCAGCGCCCTGGACCCTATCTCTACATCCAAAATCGAGGAACTTGCCATGCAATTAAAAGAGCGGTACACCATTGTTATCGTGACCCACAATATGCAGCAGGCAGTCCGAATATCTGACCGCACGGCGTTCTTCCTGCTGGGGGAACTGATCGAGTATGACGAAACGGAGAAGCTGTTTTCCCAGCCGGAAAATCAGCGCACAGAGGACTACATCACCGGGAGGTTTGGGTAATGCGGAGCAGATTTGACAGTCAGCTCGCCCTTTTGAATACGGAACTGATTCAAATGGGTGCGCTGTGCGAGGAGGCCATCTCCAAGGCGGCAAAGGCGTTGGAGGAGGGCGACCGCACGCTGGCGGAAAAGGTCAAGCCATTGGAGAGCGAGATCGACCAGATGGAGCGGGACATTGAAACGCTGTGCCTGAAGCTGCTGCTCCAGCAGCAGCCGGTAGCCCGCGACCTGCGGCAGATTTCCGCCGCTATGAAGATCATTACGGATATGGAGCGCATCGGAGATCAAGCGGCTGACATTGCAGAGATTATCCTGGCAATGCTGTCCCAAGGGTATGTGCCGGAGGATGTAGGGCATATCCGGGAAATGGCGGCGGAGGTCATCAAGATGGTCACGGAAAGCGTGGATTCCTACGTCCAGAAAGATACTGTCCGCGCCAAGCTGGTAATTACCCATGATGACATTGTAGACAAGTGCTTTGACCGGGTAAAGCAGGTGCTGATTGGGAACATCGCGGAAAATCCAGACTGCGGCGAACACGCTCTTGATTTGCTGATGATTGACAAATATCTGGAGCGCATCGGAGATCATGCGGTCAACATTGCGGAATGGGTGATTTTTTCCGTGACCGGGAGCAAAGAGGAACTGTCAATCCAAAGTTGATACCGGCCCGCCAACGTGCTAAAATAGTGTCGGAATAAAAAGCTGGAGGCGGTTTTATGTGGCTCATATTTGCGCTATTATCTGCGGTATTCGCGGCGCTCACTTCGATTCTGGCGAAAATCGGCATTGATGGTGTCAATTCCAACCTTGCTACTGCAATCAGAACAATGGTGGTGGTAGTTATGGCATGGGGAATGGTATTCCTGACTGACGCACAGCACGGACTTTCCAATATCAGTCAACGCAGTTGGCTATTTCTGATCTTGTCCGGGCTTGCTACCGGTGCATCCTGGCTGTGCTACTACCGGGCGTTGCAAATCGGGGAGGCATCCAAGGTCGTACCCATTGACAAATTAAGCGTAGTCATTACACTGGTTCTGGCCTTTGTATTTTTGCATGAGAAGTTTACAATTAAATCACTGGCAGGATGTGTATTGATTGGTGCAGGTACGCTGCTCATGGTAGTATAACAGACGAATTTTGAAACGTTTTGAGGTAAAAGCGATATGATTTTTTGTGTAGAGGATGATGCCAGCATCCGGGATATTGAGCTTTATACCCTGCGCTCCACTGGCTTTGAGGCGAGGGGCTTTGAGGACGGCGGTGCGTTTCTGGCGGCATTGGAAACAGAGAGGCCGGAGCTTGTGATCCTGGATGTCATGCTACCGGGAATGGACGGCGTGGAACTGCTGCGGCGGATGAAAGCGGCGGCGTCCCTCGCGGATATTCCGGTCATTATGGCTACCGCCAAGGGTGCGGAATATGACAAAATCCAAAGCCTGGATTTGGGCGCGGACGATTATCTGGTCAAGCCATTCGGCATGATGGAAATGGTTTCGAGAGTAAAGGCCGTCCTGCGCCGCTGCAAGCCCACGCCTGTGGCAAAGCAGTTGACAGCCGGAGGGCTATCGGTCGATCTGGCGGAACGGACTGTCACCGCAGAGGGAGAGCGTATTTCGCTCACCTACAAGGAATTTGAACTGTTGCGCCTGTTCCTTTCCCGTCCCGGTGTCGCGTTCACCAGGGGGCAGCTTCTCTCTGAGATTTGGGGTGTGGATTATACCGGGGAAACGCGGACGGTGGATATGCACATCAAGACGCTCAGGCAGAAGCTGGGGCCTTGCGGCGGGATGATCGAAACGGTGCGGCATATCGGCTACCGGCTGGAGGCAAAGGCATGACAAAGAAAATCTTTCGCTCCATCCTGCTGGCGGCGGTTTCCGTTCTCCTGGCAAGCATGGTGATCATCATGGGCTGTCTGTATAACTATTACAGAAATGTCCAGGAGAAGCAGTTGCTGGACGAGCTCCGTCTGGCCTCCTATGGAGTGGAGACAGGTGGGTGCGGCTATTTAGAGAAGTTGACCTCCCCCTATCGGTTCCCGTCCATAGCGGACTACCGTTTGACTTGGATTGCCACGGACGGCAAGGTGTTGTTCGATACTCACGTCCCAGCGGCGGAGATGGAAAACCACGCAAACCGGGTGGAGATTAAAGAGGCTCTGGTCAAAGGCGAAAGCAGCGGGATACGCTACTCAGACACATTGACTGAGCGGACTCTGTACTACGCACAGCGGCTGACGGATGGAACGGTTCTACGTATTTCCATCAGCCAGTTCACGGTATTTGCCCTGGCAATGGGGATGCTTCAGCCTATTTTGCTTACTGCGCTGTTTGCGGCTATTCTCTCGGCTCTGTTGGCCCATCGAATGGCGAAAAGCATTGTCGCGCCGCTCAACCGCCTGGACTTGGATAGGCCGCTGGAAAACGATGCCTATGAGGAATTATCCCCTCTCCTGGGACGTATCCACCAGCAGCACCGGCAGATTGAGGCGCAGCTTCGGGAACTGCGCCGGAAAACCGAGGAATTTGAGCAGATCACCGAGAACATGGGCGAGGGGCTTGTCCTGCTGGATGGAAAAGGTGCGGTTCTAAGCATCAACCCCGCCGCACGGAAGATCTTTCATGCGGGTAATTCCTGCGTGGGGCAGGATTTCCTTGTGGCAGATCGTGACCATGAGGTCAACCGCGCCATTCAGACCGCACTGAAAGGGGGACACAGTGAAATCCGTGCCATACGGAATGACCGGGAGTACCAATTTGACATCAGCCAGATTACGGTGGATGGTACTGTGGTGGGGGCGGTGTTGCTGGCCTTTGACGTGACGGAGCAGGTTGCTGCTGAACGCAGCCGCCGGGAGTTTACCGCCAATGTGTCCCATGAACTGAAAACTCCCTTGCAGTCCATCATGGGCAGCGCCGAGTTGTTAGAGAACGGCCTTGTTCAGCAAGAGGATATTCCACAGTTTGTCGGCGTTATCCGCACAGAAGCGGCGCGGCTGGTAACGCTGGTGGAGGACATCATTCACCTGTCGCAGTTGGATGAGGGAATCGCACCGGCAAAAGAGCAGGTAAACCTTCTGGAGCTTGCGGATAGCGCAGCCTCTGCCCTGCGGAAGCGGGCGGAGGAACGGCATATTGACCTGTCCGTTACAGGCGAAAGTTCGATGGTAAACGGAGTACGGGGATTTCTCTATGAAATGCTCTTTAATCTGATAGATAACGCGATCAAATACAACGTAGACGGCGGTAAGGTTGAGGTTACGGTTTCAGCAGGCAATACCGGTGCAACAGTTTCCGTGAAAGACACAGGAATCGGTATCCCACCAGAGTATCAAGCCAGAATATTTGAGCGTTTTTTCCGAGTGGATAAAAGTCGTTCCAAGGCATCCGGCGGCACCGGGCTGGGGCTGTCGATTGTCAAGCATATCGCGCAGTATCATCACTCTGATATTGGTCTGCACAGTACGATGGGGAAGGGAACGGATATTTCGATTTCTTTTCCAAATGAACATCATCTGGGTCAGTAAAATTGAACACGATCTATTCTGTTTGAGAGCGGGGCAATTTTCCGCCCCGCTCTTTTCGCGCGGTGAGATAAATAACCCTCAAAATGAAGGGGGGATTGGGAATGGTATATAGCGGGTTAGCGGTAGGACTTGCTGATGAATTGTACTCAACTCTACAAAGTTTAGCGACCCAATATAATCTTTGCTTTACGGCATCTGTATCCGTGCGGGAGGCTGATTATCTATTGAACCATCAGACATTCCACCTTCTGATTGCAGATTTAGATTATCTTCGGGACAAGCATCAAGCAGGATGGTTGTCCGGAATCCGGCGCATCAGTTTTATCCCTGTTATCATTCTTTCTGATGCCCCGGAGAGTAATATAAGCGGTATGGTTCGAATTGGAGCGGACATATGTGTTTCCGCTAAATGGCCCTATTCCATAATTGCAAATTTGACTTATGCGCAACTCAGACGCTACACACAATATAACCATTATAGTGAACCCGGTGGAGCAGGAGTATCTTCTTTCCAGATAGGCGATATTTTTATTGACCCGGCCCGCCGCACAGTAGAGGTCTGCGGCCAGCCGGTAAGCCTCCGTCCCCGTGAATTTTCTCTGCTACTGTACTTCATGCGTAACCCGAAGATTGTACTGACCTCTGAGCAAATTTGTGAACACGCCTGGGAGATGGAGGGCAGCTACAACAGAGGCGTTTCCGGCCCCGTGGCTCTCTTGCGGAAAGCCATTGAACCGGACATAGCAAATCCCCGTTACATCGAAACCATTCCCCGCATCGGCTACCGCTTTACTGCGTATCATGACGAAACTTGCGATGATTGTAGTAGTTCTGTAGGGCTTTTGTAGGGGTTCTGTAGGACTTGTGTGTTAGGATACTCCCATCATGCAGGAAAGGAGTATTCGCCATGAGAACGCCGCCGCCAAATTTGAAAAAGCAGCGATTGACCGCTATCCCGAACAAGGGGATGGCGGTCATTTTTTGTTCGACAGGAAAGCCGCTTTTGCCCGGTTAAGTCCTGTTTTCCGCTGCTGACCGAAAAACAATTTTACTGAAATGGAGTGATGCCAATGGATGGTAAAGAGGCCCTTTTGAAAAAGCGTGACGAAGCCAAAAAAGAAGCGGCCCAATATGAGAACCAGGTGAAGATTTTGCTGAACAAGCAGAGGGACGCAGAGCGCCACGCCCGGAACCACCGCCTAATTGTACACGGCGCAATCATGGAGGGCGTGTTCCCCTTCACCGCCAGCATGGACGGTGAGGCAATCAAGGCGTTCCTGATTGACCTTTCCCGTCTGCCAGGAGCAACGGAAACAGCGGAAAAGGCGCAGAAAACCGCCCCCACAAACTAAAGTCCGTTCTTAAGGAACCTCTGAAAAAAGCCCATATCAAAAGGCATGAAGGCAAAGGGCGAAGAAACCGGCCGGAATTCAGCCAATTTCTTCGCCCTAACGCTGG
>JAAWQS010000097.1 GCA_022800665.1 Oscillospiraceae bacterium | reverse complement strand
TGGAGGCGCAAGTCCGGATAAGATGGCGGGCTGAGATGCCCGTTTCTTATCTGGGCTTTTTTCTTTTCTCCTCAAAGGAGGTTCTTTTTGTGAAACAGACTGGAAGCTTTATCGAAGGTCCCATCCTGTCTCCCCTGCTGCGGTTTACCCTTCCTGTACTCTTGGCGCTGCTCTTGCAGGCGATGTACGGCGCGGTGGATCTCATGGTGGTCGGGCAGTTCGGACAGCCCGCCGATGTATCCGCCGTATCCACCGGCAGCCAAGTGATGCACACGGTTACCTCCCTGGTCACGGGACTTGCAATGGGAGCCACGGTGCTGCTGGGACAGAAGCTGGGCGCAGGCAAGGCGGAGCAGGGCGGGCAGGTGCTGGGCAGCGCCATTGCCCTGTTCACCGCGGTGGCATTGGCACTGACCGCTGTGATGCTGTGGACGGCCTCCTCGCTGGCGCGGCTGATGCAGGCTCCCGCAGAGGCGTTTGAACAGACAGTGGCTTATACGGATTTGTTCCGGCGGCGCGATATTCATCGTGGCCTATAACGTGCTGGGTGCTATGTTCCGCGGAATCGGGGATTCCAAAACCCCGCTGCTCACAGTGACCATCGCCTGTGTAGTGAACATCGCCAGCGATTTGCTGCTGGTAGGCGTCTGTGGTCTGGGGGTGGCTGGCGCGGCTCTGGCAACGGTACTGGCACAGGCGGTAAGCGTGGTATTGTGCTTACTGGTCACAAAAATAAAGGGCCTGCCGTTCTCATTCTCCCGGCGGGATATTCGTTTCCATCCAAGACATGGCGTATCCTGCGTTTAGGCGCGCCGGTGGCGCTCCAGGACGTGCTGGTCAGCATCTCGTTTCTTGCCATTGCCGCCATCGTGAACAGCCTGGGCGTCATTGCCTCCGCCGGGGTAGGCGTGGCGGAAAAGCTGTGCGGATTTATCATGCTGGTTCCTTCTTCCTTTGGGCAGTCCCTGTCCGCTTTTGTGGCGCAGAACATCGGCGCGGGACGGCAGGACCGCGCGAAGAAAGCGATGCTGTACGGCATGGGCGCTTCTCTGTGCTGCGGCGTGGTACTGGCCTGGCTGTCCTTCTTTCACGGGAGCCTGTTGGCCGGACTGTTCGCCAGGGACGCGGCGGTGATTGGCGCAGCGGCGGACTATCTGCGGGCGTATGCCATCGACACGCTGCTCACCTCGATCCTGTTCTGTTTTATCGGCTACTTCAACGGAAGGGGGAGTACCGCCTTTGTCATGGCACAGGGCATTGCCGGAGCCTTTCTGGTGCGTATCCCTGTATCTTTGGCGATGAGCCGGATGGAGCCGGTATCCCTCTTCCGGGTGGGCTTAGCGACTCCCTGCTCTACGGTGGTGCAGATCCTTCTGTTCTTGGGTTGGTACGCTTTGACCGCTGCACAGGACCGCAGACAGGCGGAGATTATCTGACAGAAGAATATTTACACAGCGCCAGCAAAAGCAAAGCCGGCGGTTATCCCATAACAACCGCCGGTCTGCTTTCTGCTGTTTATTTGTACCGGGCATTTACTGTTTCAACATTTCCGCATATTTCGGCTGATCCGCTTCTGACACACCCAATACTGTCATCGCCCGCTCCACTGACAGCCCCATGTTTTTGATGAGATTCTGAATCGATTGCAGTGTACCTTCCGTCAGGCCCTCTGTGCGCCCCTCCGAGCGCCCCTTTTGAAGTCCCTGCTGAAGTCCCTGCTGGAGCCCATCCTTCCGCGCACCCTCCGCAATATGGTAGTCATGAATCTCCATGATCTTCTCCTGATCGAATAAAGTTACCATAATTTCTGCCACCTCCTTCTGGCGTGTCGCCAAAAATGGCGCTAACACATTTTCTTCGATGCAGCGGCGCAGTGTCTCTTCAATGGCTTTCCGGCTGCGCCCATGCTTCTTCCGTTCCTCGTCTGAAATTTTGCAGAATCGAACGTACTGGTCAACGATGTCGCCAGTCCCGTTTCCTCGCAGCACTTTCACTTCTACATCCGCAGATCCTGTTCCCTCATACAGATCGGAAAGCCGCAGCACTTCCGGCACATTCGCGCGGTCGCCGGTGTAGACAACATACAACTCCGGGCGTGGAATCGTGACCGGTGCCGTTCCGTACAGATTTAGTCTGTATTCCTCCACATACTCCTTGTAGGTTGCCGCCAGATAGAGCAGCATCCGCAGTGCAATATTGACGGAGAAAATCGACTGCGCTTCCACCAGCAGGATCAGGACATTCCGCACCTGAAGTCCCACATCGTTATACATCCCCGTTGTCAGCACATTCTCCAGCGTGACCAGCTTGCAGTCCGCTTCCGTCACAGTGGAATCCTCCGGATGGAGTGCCAGATAGAGTTTTCTGGCATACTCCGGTTGTTTGAATACAAATGTAAAGACAGAATCTTTCACCGTGTACCGCATCTCTGACATACCATCACCTCTGGTTTCTAGTATACCACGTTTCTGCCCATTTGCCAACCTGAAATCTATCGGGTGATGTCTGTAAATTCTCAGAAAACCGCCGCTTCAAGAGTATCTCTCATTGCGTCAAAAAACAGAGAGAGCCAGACTGCACGGTCTTCTTCGGCCAGCGCACACGATTCAAAGGGAACCTCGGCAGCTTCATACAGCTTGCGCATGACCAATACAGCACCAGGGACGTTCCCCCCATCCAGCATCTCCTGCACCAGTTCACTGAACATCGCCAAAACATATCTGCCGCCTTCCATATCGAACAGTGTCTGGGAAATTTCCCAAGCCCTACCGATCGCCTTCTCATATTGTTTTATTTCATTTTCCATGTGATTTGTCCTTTCTGAAATATACTATTTGACCTTCATTTTTCGGTTGACCACAACACAAAATTGTGGTACTATTTCTACAGGGTTTCTTTAACCGCCGGGTTTTTGCGCCCGAAGATTTTTTTCAAAAATTTCTGACTGGCTGATGCTTATCCGATGCTTATGGGGTGAGACTGGAGAGACTGGGTATAAAAATAGTCTCATTTTGTCTCAAATCATGAGAATTATGAGACAAATGAGACGGCTTTTTACTAGAGAGACGACTTTCACTGTCCTCATAACCCGGAGGTCGTAGGTTCAAGTCCTGCCGCCGCAACCATAAAACCGCTGATTTCACACCGAAATCAGCGGTTTTTCTCGTCTGAAAGTTATGGATAATTTTTCCTGATGCTTATAAATGCTTACCGATGCTTACCGATGCTTATCTGATGCTTATTTTTTATTTTCTGCTGCACCGCTGATGCTTATCCGCTGCCGCTGCTGCTTATGCTGCTTACCAATCCATTTTCATCTCAGTCGCGGATGGTTCATCGTGTCAGATGAATACGAAAACAGCCTCTCTCACCATGGAAAGAGGCTGTTTTCGCATTTTATAAATAATATCTGTCATCGTCGGCCTCCGTCTGCTTAGCGTATCAAACTACCGCTACAGCAGCAGTATAGCTGACGATTTTTGGATTCTGTTCGAATTTTGTTAGAATTGAGTTTGGGTTATCAAATTATTTTTCCGGAATTATTTGATAGCGGCATACTTTTGCCTGTTATAAAACAATTTGCACCAATTCTATATATCTATAAAGTCTATTGCGCTTTTAAGCCATTATATCACAACCTACTCACGTTTACAATACCTATATAATGCGTGGCTTAGTGATCTGGTCTCAGATTGCACGGCTGACGAACTGAAGCTGATTTCGGATACGGTGATTGCCATGAGGGAGTCTATGCGTCGCTTGAAACAAACTAAGTGATAAACACGCCAGTGACCCCGAAGCAGAGTCTTCTGCCGCGGGGTCACTGGATTTATGTAGGAACTACAATTTCGACCTTTTCCAAAAAAGCGCCTCCATTGATTCTAGCAAAGACAATTTGCATGGAATAACTGGTGTGGCAATCACGAAAACGATTATGGCCAAAAATATGTAATAGGGAAAATGAGAATCATACCTGGTAGCAAATCAAGGACTGGCGGATCTTTCAGTTTTATAATGCGCAATGCATTTAGAAATTGGATGAAGCCGCCATAAGCAGAAAAATTACCTATCATGGCTTCGCTGAGGTATGGAGATATTTGAGTGGAAAGAAGATAAAACGCCCCAAGTATGATCCCAAGAGGAATCGCAATTATTGCAATGCTCCATCCACAGGCCGATGCAAAAAAGACGGCGGCTAAAAAATCCATCGTCGCTTTTGTGATTAAAAGCGTAGTGTCTCCGGAGAATCCGAGATCCAGAGCCCCTAAAATCCCTGATGTGCTGGCGCAGAACAGAGTAAATGCTACCAGAATAACAGATGATGCAGATTGATTTTGGTGACTACCGCTCCTGTCTGCCAGCGACCCGATTCTTTTGTCAATTTGCAGGGCGTGTCCCAAGAGTCCGCCAAGCAGAAATGTCAGCACGACCGCCGACAAATTTGATACCCGCCCAAGAAGCTGGACTCCCAAGGCTGTAGAGATAGTGGAAAAGTATATCATAAAATTGTCTTGCAGCCGTTGTGAAATATACTTACGAAAAAAGCATCCAATTGCGGCGCCCATCTCCGGCATTATGGCGCCTACTGTTACCGTGATGGGCGCGTCCGGTATTATCAAGGGTGTCTTGACCATGCTGACATTCTTCCACATTCTGGATGCCTCCTCTGGCGCATATATGATTTGGTACACCGTAGCAGATGGATTCTTCTACTTCCTGCCGATCATTCTCGGTTATACTGCCGCTAAGAAGTTCAAGATGAATGAGTTTACTGGGATGGCGTTAGGAATTGCGCTGTGTTATCCCACGATGGTAGCGCTGAAGGGTGGCGAGGCCCTGGGTACCATTTTAACCGGGACTGCTTTTGAAATGAGCTTCTACACCACCTTTTTCGGCATCCCTGTTATTTTCCCTGCTTCCGGCTATACTTCCTCGGTTATCCCCATTGTCCTGTGCTGCCTGATCGGTTCTAAGCTGGAAAAGTGGCTCAACAACCATCTGTCCGACATGATTAAAAACTTTATTACACCTGTGTGCGTCCTGCTCATCATGTCCACCTTAACTTATCTCATCATTGGCCCGGTTTCCGGCATTATATGCGGTGTCTTGACCTTGGTCTTTGAAACACTGTTCAATATCCCTGTTATCGGCGCAACTTTAGGCTGTGCTTTGGTTGGCGCTTTCTGGCAGGTGCTGGTCATCTTTGGTTTCCACTGGTCCATTATCCCTTTGAGCTACATCAACATCGCCAATCTGGGCTATGACTTCATCATGCCCGGCACCTTTGCCACTCCCTTTGCCCAAGCAGGCGCTGTACTCGCAATTATCTTGACAACCAGGGATCAGAAGCTGAAGAAAATCAGTATCCCAGCGTTTATCTCGTGCATCTTTGGTATTACTGAGCCGGTCATTTACGGTGTCAACCTTCCCAAAAAGAAGCCCTTCGCGGCTGCCTGTGTAGCCTCCTGTATTGCTGGTGCCCTTGTCGGCGCACTGGGTGCAAAGCGATATATCCCCGGCGGACTTGGACTGTTTGGCTTGCCTGGCTATATTGACGCAAACGGCGCTGGCCTGTACAGTATGTGGGTCATCTTAGCAGGTACTATTCTGGCCTTTGTACTGGCTCTGGCTATCACATTTGTCCTCTGCAAGAGGGAAGAAGCTGCAAAGTAATCACATTAGAGGCAGCATAACATACAGAGAATACGGGGTACAGCCATACGGGATTGTGGCTGTACCCCCTGGAAAAATAATCTGGGGAGGATCATTATGAGTGTATTTCCTGAAAATTTCCTTTGGGGCGGAGCGACGGCTGCAAATCAGTGTGAGGGTGCATATCTCACGGATGGACGGGGCCTGAGTAGTGTGGATGTGGTGCCGTTCGGACCGGACCGGATGGCAGTGGCACGGGGACAGTTAAAAATGCTCGCCTGTGACGCAGAGCATATCTATCCTGCCCATGACGCAATTGACATGTACTGCCACTATAAAGAGGATATCGCCATGTTTGCCGAAATGGGATTCAAGGTCTATCGTTTTTCCATCTCCTGGACCCGCATCCTGCCTGCTGGCGATGACGACCATCCAAACGAGGCGGGGCTGGCGTTTTACGAGAGCCTGATTGATGAATGCCTTAAATATGGAATTGAGCCGTTAGTTACTATCTGTCATTTTGATACGCCCATCGCGCTCATTGAAAAGTATGGTGGATGGAAAGACCGGCGGATGATCGACGCCTATCTAAAGTTCTGCACCGCTATTTTCACGCGGTATAAAGGGAAAGTAAAATACTGGCTGACTTTTAATGAGATCAATATGCTGCTGCATCTGTCCTTCATGGGGGCAGGGCTGGTCTTTGAAGAAGGTGAAGACGAGCAGGAAGTCAAATACCGCGCCGCCCACTATGAGATTGTCGCCAGCGCAAAAGCGGTGAAGCTGGCCCACGAAATCATGCCGGGAGCGATGGTGGGCTGTATGCTGGCGGCGGGTCAGTATTACCCCTTTACCTGCAACCCGGATGATGTGTATACGGCGATGGAGGCAGACCGTGACAACTACTTTTTCACCGATGCCCAAGCGCGGGGAGCTTATCCGGTCTGGGCGTGGAAACGTATGGAACGGGCGGGTATCCGGCTTGACTGCACGGAAGAAGACCTTGCAGCCATGAAGGAAGGAACTGTAGACTTTATCAGCTTCAGCTACTACGCCTCCCGCAGCGCCTCCGCTGACCCAGAAACGGTAGCCAAGTACCGCAAACCCGGTAACGCTGCTATTTTTTCCCTGCTCAATCCCTATTTGAAGGCCAGTGAGTGGGGGTGGCAGATTGACCCGGTGGGCCTGCGTATCACCCTCAATACGCTCTATGACCGCTATCAAAAGCCGCTGTTTATCGTGGAGAACGGTTTGGGCGCGGTAGACAAGGTAGAGGAGGACGGCTCCATCCACGACAATTACCGCATCGACTATCTCCGCGCCCACATTGAGGCAATGGGAAAAGACATCAGCGAGGATGGCGTGCCGCTGCTGGGCTATACCATGTGGGGCCCCATTAATCTGGTAAGCGCGTCCACAGGCGAGATGAAAAAACGGTATGGCTTCATTTATGTGGATAAGGACAATGACGGAAATGGTACGCTGGAACGCCGGCGGAAGGACAGCTTTTATTGGTACAAGAAGGTCATTGCCACCAACGGTGACGATTTGAGCTGAGGAGGGTATTGCGATGCGTTTGCAAATCTCTGAGGACCACACCCATCTTCTGCGGGATGGGAAGCATTTCTTCTGGCTGGCCGACACCTGTTGGAGTGCGTTTACCAATATCAGCGATGCGGAGTGGATCGAGTATTTGGATATACGGGCTGGTCAGGGCTTTAATGTGCTGCAGATCAATGCCCTGCCCCAGTGGGACCGCTGCGGGACGCTGCAGGGGTGGCAGCCGTTTTCTCTGATCGACGGGATGCGGTATGATTTTTCTGTCATTCAGCCGGACTACTTCCGCCATGCGCAGGAAATGTGTCAGGCTGCCGTGGACCGGGGGTTCACACTGGCGCTGGTTGTCATGTGGTGCAATTATGTGCCGGATACATGGGCCAGTAAGATTTATGGCGGAAACATCATACCAGAGGAACGGGTTGAGCCAGTTGTCCGTACCATCTGCGAGAGCTTTAACCAGTTTGAACCTGTCTATATTGTCAGCGGTGACACCGAGTTTGACAGCGAGGCGTCTATTGACCGCTACCGCCTGGTAACGGATCTGGTGGAACAATACGCGCCGCATTCCCTGAAGGCTTACCATATTAAGGGCCGCTATGACGGGCTGCCCCAGGAGTTTGGGGAACGAGCGGACCTGTATTTTTACCAATCCGGACACAACGCCGCCGCTCAGGCCATGTGCCACACCCTGGCGGAACATTTTGCCGGACGGAACCCAAGGCATCCGGTCATCAACAGCGAACCCTGCTATGAGCAGATGGGATATAGCCACAAGGCATACGGGCGCTTCCGCCGTCCGGAAGTGCGCAGCGCCCTATGGAACAGTCTGCTGGCCGGAGCCAGTGCAGGCATCACCTATGGGGCCCACGGCGTGTGGAACTGGCGGAAACCGGGAATGCCGAAGAATCCAATTGCCGGAGAGGGCTTTTTGCAGGCTTTGCCCCATGAAATGGCACTTCAATTTCCCGGCGCGGCAGATTATGCTTTCGCTAAGAATTTCTTTGAGGAACATGGCATTACTGCTTTACAGCCTTGTCAAGAAATTCTGTCGCAGTATGGCGATCTGATCCGGGCAGCCCGAACAGAACGGGAAGTTTTGCTGTATATGCCCACCAGCGCTCCGCTCACACTGCATGGCAGCCGGCAGGGGTACACCGCCTCGGCGTTAGATTTGGAGAGTCAAAGGGTGATGCCGTTAACACTAGATGCGGCAGAAAATTCAGCGCTCTTGGAAATGGCCCCGGTTTCTGTTTCAATATGAAACTCTTATTATAGCATCTCCTACTTATAATGGTGGGGTCTTTCCACCTGTAGAAGCCTTTTTACATGGCTTAATAGAAAGAGGCTAT
>JAAWQS010000012.1 GCA_022800665.1 Oscillospiraceae bacterium | reverse complement strand
ACGTTTAATCCGCCTACTTTCGATCCCTACAACGGCGATAAGGACGGGCAAGTATATGCTTTGGTGTATGACGAAACCCCCGGCGTTTCTCCAGATTGCGGGAGAACATACGGAACAATACCACCGCCGCCACCGCCAGCGTCAGCAGATGCAGGGCCATGGATACGCTGTGGTTCTGGGTGAAGGCCGCCTGCAAAAGACACATGGCCAGATAAACCACCAGCAGAGCCACATTGAGCTGGTCGCCGCCGTTGCGCCCATACATGAAACGCGCCGTTGCGCTGCTGAGTTGGTAGAAGAAGTTCCGCATGGGTAGGTTCCTCCGCTTCCCAAAGGTTTTTCTTTCAGTATAGCGGCTAATTATGAACAAATAAAGAGGGCGTCAAAAATTTTTGTAAAAAAAGCTGAAAACCTGTTGGTCTATTCTCCGGAAAAGGCCAGGGAGAGGGGGTCCGGACCGCCGGAGTAGCAGGAGGCGGCGGGGTCGCGGCTCAAGCCAAAGGTATATCCGCCCAGAAACTGCAGTCCGTCCCTGTCCCAGACGCCCACAGAATTATGATAGACGCCGCTGGTACCGCCGGGGTAGAAAGTGTCCGGCCAGGCGGACGCCAGGGCCATCCGCCTGCCGTCCCAAGCCAGCATCTGGCGTCCCCTGCCCAGCTGCACGGCGCGTTCTTCCTCCTCTATCATCCCCAGCTGTCCGCTGAGGACCTGGCCGTACCGTCCCCCCTCCTTGGATACCAGGCTGAACCGGTCCTCTTCTGTGACAGCCAGATGCAGAGCGTCCATTTCTATCAGCTGTATATATTGTGTCCCCGTGTCCTCCAGCAGATCCAAACACTGGAGCAGCTTGCCGGTGGCGGCGTCGATAACGGACAGCGTCAGCTTTCCGTCCTCCTGGGCATACAGCAGCAGCTCCTTTTTGTCCGGACTGATGCTCAGCCGCAGCGTCCAGGCCTCGCCGGTGGGGTAAAAGAGCCGCAGTCCGGACAGGTCCAGTCCTTCCGGCATAGTTGGGTCCTGCGGCGCGTCCGGGTCCTGGAGGGGGATGAAATGGATGCCCTGTCCGTCGGGACACTGGAGGCGGTTGTCCGGTACGCCGCTGCTATCGGTGGACTCTGCAACCAGGAAGATGCCGTCCTCCGTGATAACGCCCTCGCTGGACAGATACCCGCTCTCATGGGATGGATCATCGTCCGCTCTTGTCATCTCCACGGACATACTCTCGCTGTCCCTGATTACCGTGACCGTTCTCAACGCCGCCTCATCCACCGCAACCCGGAAGTATTCTTTCAGCTGTACATATTCGTCACTGTTCAGGTGGGCATTCAGGCCGGGATTATCCACACTCTGGATGTTAAAGGAGAGGGGATAGTAATCGTAATAATCCGCCAGGCGTATAGTTTCCGTTCGCTCCTCTCCGACAGGCGTGCGGGAGGCCACGTCCCATGCGGGCAGCAGCAGTAAATCGCTGTAATAATTCCGCTGGTAATTCCGTTCGTCTTCTTGACCGGGAATGCTGACCCCACCGGCAGAGAAATTGCCGCTGGCCTGCTCCAGAGAAACGATGTCGCGCCCGTAATAGGATCTTTGCTCTCCCTCCGCTGAAAAGCGAAAGTCTGTCTCTGCCCGCTCCGCGCCGCCGGGGGTGTAGGTGGTTTCCCAGAGAAGGCGGCCCTCCTGATCCCTGGTACGGTAAGTGACAGCCAGCCCAGCAGCGGCGGCGGGATCGCCTGTGATGACGGTCTCACGGATGTCCATCCGATCCCGTGCGCCGTTGACCCAGAGATGTCCTCCCGCCAGCGTCCCCAGGGAGAACAGCAGCGCAAGCAGCAGAATGCAGAGATATTTTTTCACGGCTCCTCCTCCTCTGTCAGCCGCTCCAGCGCACGGCTGACGCGGTCCGGCTCGTAGCGGTACGTTTCCTTTACATAGTCCAGCAGGCTCCGGCCCTGTTCCTCCAGATCCAGGGTGCAGACGTCTCCTACCAACTTCCCCTGCCGCAGCAGCGCCGCGCGGCTGACAAAGTGTTCCACCTCCTCCAGCAGATGGGTGGAGAGAATAATGGTTTCGTTGGGTTCCAGAATGCCCAGCAGGACTTTATAAAAATCCTCCCGATTGAAGACGTCGTTGCCCGCGAAAGGCTCGTCCATAAGGATATAGTCCGCCCCTTGGCTGAGGGCCAGTATGACCTCGAACTGATTTTTCTGCCCGGTGGAGAAATGTCGGAGAGCCTTATTGCCGGGCAGCTCAAAAAACTCCAGCAGGGCCTGGAACCGTTTCTCCCGCCAGCGGGGGAAATGCATTTTGTAGAAGTCCCGGTGGGATTGGGCGGTGAGGTTGGGGAAAAAGGAGTGTTCGCAGGTGGCGAAGGAGAGCCGCTCAATGTTGGCGTGGGTGATGGGTACGCCGTCCAGGGTGACGGACCCCGTGTACTGGAGCAGCTGTAAGATGCACTTGAGGAAGGTGGTCTTGCCCGCGCCGTTTTCTCCGAACAGCCCCACGATCTCACCGGGAGCTACGGTCAGGCTGACGCCGTCCAGGGCCTTTTGATAGCGGATGGCATGGTAGGTCTTTTCCAGATTCTTGATTTCCAGCATAACAGGTTCCCTCCTTAATGAAACATGTATTCCCACAGCATGCGCCACTGTCCGGGCTGGAGGCACTGGGGCGGGGTGAAGTATTCGTAAATTGCGTAGAAGATGAACAGATTTCCCCCATACAGCAGGATGCAGGCGGACAGACCCAGCAGCGGGATGGTCAGGCACCGCCGCCACAGCTCCCGGCGGTCGGGGAGCCGCCGCATGAGGTAGATGCTGCGGCTGTCCTGGTAGTGGTAAAAGTAGTACCACAGGGCCAGCGGAATCATCAGCAGAACGAGACCGGTTCCCCAGCTATTATTGCTCAGCGTCTGATAAAACGGGGCCATGACCGCGCCGGGCAGGAGTTCTTTCCCGCCGTTGGGAATGTACTGGTAAAGCGTGCGCTGATGGTGGGAAAACTTGGTGGTAAAGGCAATCCACTCATATAAATCCACAAGCAGCAGTCCAACACAGATCCGCCGCACCGTCAGCTGTCCGCCCAGGCCCACAGGGGCCAGACGGTCCCAGTCAATGCGTTTACGCTTCATCCAGCTCACCCCTCCATCCTCTCCGCAGACAGGCCGCATCCGCCGCCGCCGCAATCAGCGAGACGGCGATAACCACGATATCCATAAAGCAGGAGGAAATCCCCGCCGAAAAACTGGCGTACACAACGCCCGACAGAAAAGTGACCATCCCCCAGCCGTACCGGCTGCCCCGGCGGAGCTTGTAGGTCCTGACGGCGGCGCAGAAGCCCAACGACAGCAGCAAAACCAGGTTGCGCAGATACCGGGTCCAGTTGTCCAGGGGCAGGAGGTTGTGGAAAAAATGACTGCGGTAGAAGGCCAGGAATACCGTCTGCGGACTGCTGTAGTCCGGCCCGATGACAGACGCATACCAGAGACACAGCCCCATGGCGGCTCCAGCCTGCACCGCCCAGAACAGCAGCAGGCACAGCCCGTTATAAACGGCTTTCCAGAGCACGGTCGTCTCCTCCGGTATCCGCAGGCGCCGCAGGGTATAGGCTATTGCCGGGGCCTCTTCGTCACTGCGGCACAGCAGGAACAGAAGCAGCAGCAACGCCGCCGCACTCATCAGCGGTATGCCCTGCAGCAGGTCCTCCGCTGCAGGAAGAGGGGGCTGCTCCCGGTCCACGCGGTTCCAGTGCAGAACGTACAGAACAGCCTCCAGGATGCCCATAGCGGCCATCAGGGACAGGAGCCGCAGGAAACTATTCCTGGCATACAACGCCAGGACAGACAGGTGTTTATTCATGGCAAATCTCCTTCCGTCATTGTGTCCTCCTCCCAGAGCCGTTCTACCAGGGCGAGGGCTTCCGTCTTCCCCACCCCGGACTGGCGCAGGGCGCGGACCAGCTGCCGCACGTCCTCCGCCAGCAGCCGGGCTTGGATCTGCTCCCGCTGTTCCGGGGTGGCGGAGACGCAGCTCTTTGCGCCGGAGTGGGACTGGATGAGTCCGCCGTCCTCCAGAATGCGGTATGCCTTCTGGACGGTGTTGGGATTTACCCCCAGCAGGGCGGACAGTACCCGCCGGGAGGGCAGTTCGTCTCCGGAACAGATGGTCCCGGCGGCAATGCCCCGCTGGATGAACAGGACGATTTGCGTGTAGATCGGGGCGCTGCCGGTACGGGTGAAGGTATCGAAGGAGACCATCGCATCACCGCCTTTCCGGGAACCGTATTATTGGAGTGATACAGTTTTAACTGTATTATAGCAGTAATACGATTCCCTGTCAAGGGGTTGTCAAAAAAAGGATTGTCCAAAGCCCGCCGGAGCGTTATAATAGAGCCATCTTTTGCCGGAGCTGGGCCTCCGCGGAACGGGGAGGCTTTCTATGGCAATCATCGGCATCGCCGGGGATAACCGCTACTTCTATGACTACCCCGGCTCCGCCGTCCGGACAGACGCCGGGGGCGAAACGGAACGCCTGGAAGTAACCGGACTGAACCGTCCCAAGGTCCAGCAGATTCTGTCAGACTTCCTGGCGGGTACCGCTGGAATTTTCCCGCCGCTGTTCCGGGATACAACAAGCTGCTTTAGAAAGGAGCGCAATATGTTCAACACCGCCCTGATTGGAGCGGGCTATATCGCCCAAAACCATATCGACGCATTTGCCCGGCTTCCCAACGCGCAGATTTCCGCGCTGATCTGCCGCAGCCGGGAGCGAGGGGAGGGCGCCGCCCGCAGGATTGGCCCCCACTGCCGCTGGTATCCGTCGTTGGAGGAAGCCTTGGCCGGTCGCGCCCTGCAAATTGTGGATATCTGCACCCCAAGCGACCTGCACGAACGATATACTTTGGAAGCGGCCCAGGCGGGCTGTCATGTCCTGTGCGAAAAGCCCGCCGCCCTTACAGTTGAGTCCTTTGACCGCATGACCGCTGCCTGCCGGGACGGCGGTGTCCGTCTGATGATCGCACAGGTTCTCCGCTGGTGGCCGGAGTACCGCGCCGCCGCCGGGTGGATCAAACAGGGGCGGCTGGGGCGGCTCCATATGCTCAGCCTGAAGCGGCTGTCCCAGCACCCCGCATGGTCCAACTGGCATCGGGACCCGAACCGCTCCGGCGGCGCACTTTTTGACCTGGCAATCCACGACTACGATTTCTTATACAGCCTCTTTGGACTTCCCCGCCAGGTCCATGCCGTTGGGTGGAAAAGCCCTTCCGGCTGCTGGAATCACATTGCCGCGGTCTTCGCCTGGGACAGCGGCGTCCGCGCCGTCTGCGAGACGTCCATGGAGATGCCGGGACCGTTTCCCTTTTCCGTGGAGTGCCGGGCCGCCGGGGACGGCGGCGCCCTTGCCTACCAGTCCGGCTCCAGCAAAAATCTCCACGAATTCTCCGCCAGGGACAGTCTGCTCTGGTACCCCTGCGGCGCACAGGAACCCTCCGTCCTGCCTGTCCCGCAGACAGATATGTTTCAGGAGGAAATCGCCGCATTCCTGACCGCGCTGGAGGACGGAACGCCCCTGCCGGTCCCGCCGGAGCAGTCCAGAGAGGTATTGCAGCTGGCCTGCGCAGTGCGCCGTTCCCTGGAGAGCGGCGTCTCTGTCCCGCTGTAACAGCAAGGAACGCCCCCAATAGCGGCTGCTATTGGGGGCGTTCCCGTAAAATATTTCTATGCTGCAAGGCTTACCAGTCATAGGGATGTCCGATTGCCCGCATAAAATCCGCCATCTGCCAGTCCTCGCCGATGCTGAATTCATCGTCCGGATAGGCATACCCAGGCTCGTTGCCGTTCAGGTCCTGTTCGGTCCACAGCTGCAGGTACTGGGCGACGTCCTCCTCCTTCACGTTGAAACGCTCCGCAATCAGACGGCTGTTCCCTTTTACCCGCTGCTGTTCCTCCTCCGGCATCTCCTCGAAATAGTAGGGCATGGGCATAAACGCATCCAAATGCTCGCCGCTGTCGAAGAAGAAGTAGCCCCAGAAGTCCCCGTCGTAGATGTAGCACAGCATGACCGGACACGCCAGCTCCTTCGACAGCTCCTGGGTCATGGCGTCGTAGCCGGAGCACATATCGCTGAGCAGTACCGACACGCCGCCGCCGCGCTCCTGATACCGGCACTGTCCGGGGATCAGATTCCAGGCGGGATTGTCCCCCAGTGCTTCCAGAGCATTCCGCACAGCCTCGCCGCTGCGGTTCTGTACGACTAATACGTTGATAAACGCGCCCATCAGCGCACCTCCTCCATTGGTTCCGTCAATGCACCCGTGCGCCCCGTTCACAGCGGTTGCCCCAGGAGTCAATCAGCTCATCCCCCCGGTAGACGCAGATAATTTCGCAGTTATTGGAGCAGCCGCCGCACCCGGCCTCCCGTGTGTGGAACTCCATATTTTCCACGGAAAAGTCGAAGTCACGCCGTACGCTGCCCTTTTTCGCCAGGATCGCCACGCCCAGCGCGCCCATGAGATGCCCGTTGGGGTCCACAATGACCTGACAGCCCAGCGTATCCTCAAAAGCCGCCACAACGCCCTTGTTTTTGCTCACGCCGCCCTGAAACACCACCGGCGAAATAATCTTTTTCCCCTTGCCCACGTTGTTCAGGTAGTTGGCTACCACCGCGTTGCACACGCCGGCGATGATGTCCTCCCGCGGGTGGCCCATCTGGATTTTATGGACCAGGTCCGACTCTGCGAAGACGGTACATCGGGCGGCAATCTGGGTGGGGTGGGTCGAGCGCAGGGCGTATTCCCCGATGTCCTCCACCTCAATACCCAGCCGCTTGGCCTGGCTGGAGAGGAACGCCCCAGTGCCTGCCGCGCAGAGGGTATTCATGGCGTAGTCCACCGCCACGCCGTTTTCCACCAGAATGATTTTTGAATCCTGTCCGCCAATCTCCAGGATGGTGCGCACATCGGGATAAAAGGTAGTGGTACCCACCGCGTGGGCAGTAATCTCATTTTTGACCATGGTGGCCCCGATGATCGCCCCAACCAGCTTCCGTGCGCTTCCGGTGGCGCCGGTAGCGACAATTTTATAATGTTCTTTGTCAAACTGTTTCTCCAGCAGGCCGGTCAGCTCCTTTACCGCGCCGATGGGGTCCCCCTGGGTCCAGATATACTGGCTGGCCAGCAGCTGGTTGTTTTCATCAATAATCGCGCCTTTGGTGGAGATGGACCCCACGTCAATGCCGAGATATGCGTGTTCCAAATCAGAGTACCTTCTTTCTCATTTCAATCATATCATAGAACGCCTCCAGCCGGGTCATCAGGCCCACGTCGCTGGTCTGGGAGTCATAGGTCAGATACAGTACCGGGACTTTATAGGTCCCGCTGATAGTCTGCAGCGCCGGCATCACGTCGATTTCCGGCGTACAGCCGGCGGATTTGACATGGATCAGGCCGTCAAAGCCCCGTTCCGCACACTCCTTGGCGTACCAAATATTGGCCGTGGCAGTGGGACCCATCTCGTAGGTACACAGGTCCCGGATTTTCACGCCCATGTTTTTCTGCGCGCTGTACTGGAAGAACTGGTGGGTGACGTTCATCCAGCGGTACAGCTCCACGCCCATGCCGGACAGCTTATCTTCTAGCTCCAGGTTGGAAAAGGCGTCCATAACCGTGTAGAACTCCCCCACGATGCCCACCCGCAGGGGGCGCAGGGGCTTGTTGATGGGGATGGTCTGGAAGGACTGCCGTACCGCCCGGTAAGCGTCCTCGATATCGGCGCGGGTGCGGGCGGTGTACAGGGCGGTCAGGAACCGCCGGTAGGCCGCCTTGTACTGTCCGCCGGTGGCGTCGAAACCGCAGCTGCGGTAATATTCCGCCGTCACCTCGTCCAGATATTCCACCATCCGGATGCCCTCCATGAATTTTGCCGCGAATTTCGCCAGATGGACTTTTGGATTGATCCGTTTGACAATCTTGATATACTCCTTCTTCTTCCCCATGTCGTACTCCGACAGGTTGATGAAGTCAAAGCGGTACCCCAGGTCATGGAGGATCTGTTCCTGCAGCTCCCCGTAGTAGCCCAGGCGGCAGAGGCCGTGGACCATGAGCAGGGTATCCGCCCCGGCTTCCAGAGCCTCGATCATGCTGCCCAGCGTGATTTTGAAGGGGGTGCAGACAAATTCGGGACTGTGCTTTGCGCCCAGCTCCATGGTCCGCCGGGTGATGGCGGGAGGCTGGATGCACCGGACGTCCATCGCCTCCTCAAAGATATACCGGAAAGCGCAGTTGTACTCCGCATACCGGGGGAAGGCAACCTTCCTCACACTCATTGCCTCCATTACAGCTGTCCTCCCTTGAAACGGATGATGTCAATAAAGCTCTCCAGCCGGGTCTCTATGCCCGCCGTACCGCTCTGGCTGTCCAGCACCAGATTCAGCATGGGCACCCGTTTTACACGGCGGGCAATCAGCTCGTTGACCATAGAGTCCGGCCCGCAGGGAAAGGCACTCAGCAGAATGATGCCGTCCACTTTATCATAGTGCATAACAATGCTGCCCACAATTTCCCGGCTCATCTCCCACTTGCAGGTGTAGGACAGCTCGCCGCTGCGCTTGATGGCTTCCTCCCGGTCCACCAGGTCGGCGCGGATGGGGATGGCCCCCGCCTTCTTCAGATAGGCGGTGACGGTTTTGCCGATGTAGGGGTCCTCCACCACATAGCTGTGGGCGGCGATGAGAATTTTCAGGCCGTCCGCCTTGTACAGCTGTTCCTGCGCCCGGACCAGGCGTTTGTATTGCGTCTGCTCCGCCTTCTTTGCGGTCTTATAGGCTTTCCGCACCACCCGCGGGGGGAAGCCCAGCTTTTGCCCCAGGTCCAGAAACGCGGCGGCCTCGTCCTTTTTGTGCAGTACGTCCAGGTCGCAGGTGAGGAATCTCTGTCCGGAATCCCGGAAGACATTCATTGCCAGGTCCGGCAGGGCCTCAAAGCGGGTGCACATATTCCGGTGGCGGCCAAAGCTGCTGACCCGCGGGATAAAAATATAGTCGCACTTGCCGCACAGAGCCTCCACATGGCCCAGGAAGATTTTCAGGGAGAGACAGGCCTCGTCGATGGCCCGGCTGGACCCGCGCTCCAGCACAACCCGGTCCGTGGGGCCGCTGACAACGGTCTGCACACCCAATTCATCAAAAAAGGCGTGCCAGAGCGTACGGCAGCGGTAATAGAGCATCGCTCTGGGCAGGCCAATGACAGGCTTCTTTTTTGCCTCCATGTATGATTCTCCTCTTATGCATGATGCAGTGAAAAAATGGTTGTCTAGGTAGTATACCACGTTTTCCAGCGTCTGACAAACATAATATGGCACAAAAAAACCACTGCCGGACCATTTCCAGTCCGGCAGTTTTGCTTTTCCGCGCTACAATCCCAGCAGCAGCGACGCAAACCGGAAATAGATCAGCAGGCTCAGCACATCCACAATGGTGCTGATAAAGGGCGCGGCCAGCACCGCCGGGTCCAGCCCCACCCGCTCCGCCAGCAGGGGGAGCATCGCCCCCACCACCTTTGCGCAGAACACGGTACACACCAGGGTCAGACAGATAGCCAGGGCCACCATGACCGTCACCTCGCTGTTGCCCATGAGCCAGCGGTCCACCAGGATCAGCTTGACAAAATTGGCGCCGGACAGCAGTCCTCCGCACACCGCCGCCACCCGTGCCTCCTTCCAGGCCACCCGGAAGATGTCGTCAAAATCAATCTCGTCCAGGCTCAGCCCGCGGATGACCGCCACGCTGCTCTGGTTGCCGCAGTTGCCCCCGGTCCCCATCAGCATGGGGATAAACCCGATCAGCACCGAGCACACCGCCAGCTTGTCCTCAAAACTGGCAATCACGATGCCTGTGAAGGTGGCCGACAGCATCAGCAGCAGCAGCCACGGAATACGGCTTTTCACCGTCTCCACCACGCCTGTGCGCAGATACGGTTTGTCCGACGGCGACATACCGGCCATCAGCTCAAAGTCCTCCGTAGCCTCCTCCTCCATGACGTCGATGGCGTCGTCAATGGTGACGATGCCCACCAGACGGCTCTCCTTGTCCACCACCGGCAGGGCCAGAAAGTCGTATTTCTTCAGCCCCTGGGCCACATCCTCCCGGTCGTCCATGGTGGAGGCGGAGATATAGTTGGTCTCCATGATCTCCTCAATGACGTCGTCCTCATCGGACAGCAGCAGGGTGCGGATCGAGACCAGACCCAGCAGATGGCGGCTGGGGTCCGTGACATAGCAGATGTTGATGGTCTCCTTGTCCACGCCGGTGCGGCGGATGCGCTTTAGTGCGTCCGCCACAGTCATGTCCCGCTTCAGGTCCACAAACTCGGTGGTCATAATGGACCCCGCAGAGTCCTCCGGATAGTTGAGAATTTCGTTGACGCTCTTGCGGGTCTCCGGGTCCGTGTGCTTGAGGATGCGCTTGACCACTGTGGCGGGCATCTCTTCGATCAGGTCCACGGTGTCGTCCACATACAGCTCGTCCAGCACCTCTTTCAGCTCCGTGTCGGAGAACCCCTTAATCAGAAGCTCCTGCTCCTCGGCCTCCATCTCCACGAACACCTCCGCCGCCAGCTCCTTCGGCAGCAGGCGGTAGAGCAGGGGCAGCCGGTCCACAGATACCTCCGCCAGAATAGCCGCAATATCCGCCGGTTCCAGCAGCAGCAGCATATCCCGCACATCCGGCCAGAGCTTTTTCCGGGAGAGGTCCTCCACTTGTTCCATAAATACGCCGTTTTCCAGTTCAATCATGCTGCAGCCTCCTCCCGGTACGCAGAATTCTATCCTTTCATTCTACAGCATTTTTGTGCATAGCGCAAGTGTAAAATCCTGCTGATTTGTCCCGGACCATATCCGGCGGCGGTCCTTAAAGGGAAAACCTCCGGCCAAACCGGAGGCTTTTCTGCATGTTCCGCGGTCTTACACATACCCTTTTTCCACATGGACCACCGCCGACCAGCCTGCGTCCAGGGTCTGCACGCCGGACGCAATCCGGCTGCTGACCTCCTGGTCCGACAGTGCGCACCGATACGGCACCACCGCGTCAAACAGCAGCTTTGTACGGGCCGGTCCCGGCACAATCCGGAAGTCGTGAATGGTAATCTCCGGGTCAATCAGCCGTACCAGGGCCAATACCCGCTCCCTGGTCTCCGCAGTCACGCCGCCGTCATTGACCACCGGGTCCATGTGGATGGTTGCCAGGCATCCCATAGATGCGCTCAGCTCCCGTTCCGCCTCGTCCACCACGTCGTGGAGCTCCACAAAGTCGCCGCCTGCCGGGACCTCTGCGTGGAGGGAGAGCATCCGCCGTCCGGGACCGTAGTCGTGGACGATCAGGTCATGGACGCCAATAATCTCCGGATGGGACAGCACCAAATCCTCCACTGCCTGGACAAACGATGCCGAGGGCGGCTGGCCCAGCAGGGGGTCGATGGTCTCCTTTGCCGCCCTGACGCCGGACCAGAGAATGAACGCCGCCACCGCCGTACCGCACCAGCCGTCCACCGGTACGTTCCAGAACCGGCCCGCCAGTCCGCCCAGCAGCACCGCCGCTGTCGCCAGACAGTCGCTGAGGCTGTCCATGGCGGCGGCGGACATGGCGCTGGAGGAAATCTGCCGTCCGATGGAGCGGTTGTAGCAGGCCATATAGACCTTCACGCCGATGGACGCCGCCAGAATCACGCCCACCAGGGGGGTAAACTCCACCGCCTGGGGGTGAAAAATTTTGTCAATGGAGGACTTGCCCAGCTCCACACCCATCAAAATAATCAGCATGGACACCACAAGGCCGGAGACGTATTCCAAACGCCCGTGACCAAAGGGATGGCTTTTGTCGGGGGCTTGCGCGGCCAGCTTGAACCCCAGCAGGGTGACAATGGAGGAGCCGGCGTCGGAGAGATTGTTCAGCGCATCCGCCGTCACGGCGATGGAGCCGCTGATCAGGCCCGCCAGCAGCTTCCCCAGAAACAACAGGCAATTCAGGGCAACGCCCACACAGCCGCACAGCATACCATACGCACGCCGGACAGCGGGGTCTGTGATATTGTCGCGGTCCCGAATCAAGAGCCGGGACAAAAATTGGATCATGATTCTACCTCATTTGATATTTGCAGCCCTTTTTCCGGATAAAAATGCCGCTTGGTGAATAGGTAGCACAGCGGCGTCAGCCACAGCAGCGCCGCGTAGGGCAGCGCCCGAATGTCCGCGCCCAGCATAGTCAGGGGGATACTGCACGCGATGGACCAGGGAATCAGTCCGGCAATCATGATGCCGGAGTTCTCGATATCCATCGCCAGCTCCTCCCGGCTGTCGTAGGCGCGGCCCAGCAGCTGCTCGCCCATCATACTGGTCACTGCCTGGTTGCACAGCGCCGCCGCGCACAGGGTGGATACTGCAATCATAGCCGGAAACCGTCCAATCCGCGCCGCCAGAGCCTCCGCCCTGCCGCTGAGGGGGCGCAGGTTCCCAGTCCCCTCCAGGATGCCGGAATACAGGCCCGTCAGCAGAACAATGACATAGCTGGACGCCATGCTGGTCACGCCGCCGCCGTCCAGTACCGCCGCCAGCTTCGGGTCCTGGGGATGGTACCCGCTCCACGCGGCCTGCGCCACTTCCGTCAGGGAGAATCCCTGCACCGCTATGCCCAGAACCGCCGCTACGGCGATGCTGGCTCCCATAGCGGCCTTGATCGGGGCCTTGAACAGCGGCAGCACAAACATCACCACCGCCGGCAGCAGGGCGGTCCAGCTCATGACGAAGTTGTCCGTCAACGCGGACAGCGCCCCGCTGTCCAGGCCCGTAATGGGGTGGAGGAAGCTCAGCAGCGTGTACAGGGCCAGCGCCAGCAGCGTGGGCAGCAGGCCCGTGCGCAGCATCTGCCGCACGTTGCGGTACAGATCGGTTTCCGTCACCGCGGCCACCAGGCTGGCGGCAGAGGAGGCGGGACTGCACCGGTCCCCGAAGTAGACGCCGGAGAGCACCGCCCCTGCCGTCACCACCGGGCTGACGCCCCCGGACCGGGCCAGAGCCATAAGAATCACGCCCATGGTGCTGCTCACGCCGTAGGATGTACCCAGCACGTAGCTGAGGGCGGCGCACAACAGAAAGGCAACCACCAGAAACAGCCGGGGCGTCACCAGCTCCACACCCTTTACAATGCAGTAGGCAATGGCGCCGCTCATACGCCACAGGCCGGTGATGACGCCGATCAGGGCAATGACCGTCACCACAATCAGGGATTTTTTACACTTGTTCCAGGCCATCTCCCACAGCGTCCGGCTGCTGAAGCCCTGGCGCAGTCCCAGCAGCCAGAACAGAACCAGCCCGCCCAGCAGCGCCCAGGCCACCGACAGTCCCGACGCCAGAGCGGCGACAACCATCACAAAAAACAGGATAAAACTTGCCGTCAACACGCTACCGCCTCCCATGAATGGTCAGGGTGTACTGACAGCACAGGCGGTCCAGATCCTCGTCCGTCGCCGCCGGGAGGCGCAGGCGGCCCCCGCAGCCGGTGCAGACCAGCTCTACCGCTGCGCCCTGCACCTCCATGGCGCAGCCTTTGGCTCCACAGGTACAGGATATGCCGTTCCGGGCGGCGATGTCCCGCAGTTCGGAGAGAATTTCGTACATAATGGTGTGATCCGTGAACGGATCATCGGGACGCTCCTTCCGTTTCTCCACGGCGATTTCCAGCTCCCGCATTGCCTGCTGCACCCGGTACGCATCGCCGATATAACAGCACAGCTGGCGGCTGTCCGGGCAGGCCAGCCCGATTCCCGGACCCTCCAGCACGCGGGACGCAGGGACCTCCGCCCGGTGCTCTCCGCCGCACACGCCGCAGGGTACCGTGATCCGGTACGCATCCCCACAGGGCTCCATGGTCAGCTCACTGCGTCCGCACGCGCACACCAGCCCCGCCGCCGCTGCGCACAGGGCAAATATGGTCCGCTCCCCATAGACGGGTTTTCCACAATCCGGGCAGATATATCCAATCGCCCTCTTTTCCTCCGGCATAGACATCCTCCCTTTCGGAGACATTTTAACGGTACTATACCACATCGCCCTCTATATTTCAATTGCAATTTGACCGCCGCCGTGCTATGATAGGGAAAAGAATGACAAAATATAACATGTTTGGAGGTCCTCCCTATGCTCAACCGGAAAACGATAAAAGCGGACGCCCGGCAGCTGCTCGGTACCGCCCGCGTCTCGCCTTTTGTGATGACGGCCATTGTGATACTGATTGTCTTCCTGCTGGACCGGGTGTCCGACCTGGTAGAGTATGGCTCTCTGTTCTACACCTACGAGTACAACGCCGCGTATATGGCCGAACTGATGCAGGGCAATCTGGAGGCTCTGCCAAAGGCGGTCCAGCTCCCCGGCTCGCCATGGTCCAGCTTTTTCCTCATACTGACCGAACTTCTGACCATCATCCTTTACGGCGGTTATTACAGCTACTGCATCGGCATCCGGCGGGGAATCCATATGCCGTACTCCACCCTGCTGGACGGCCTGACGGCATCCGGAAAGCTGATCTGGTGCGGCATTCAAATGACCGTGAAGACATTCCTCTGGATGCTGCTGTTCTTCGTCCCCGGCCTAATCGCCATGTACCGCTACCGCTTCGCCTATTACAACATTCTGGTCAATCCCAGCCTCTCCGCCAGCGAAGCCATCCGGCTCAGCTGCCGGCAGACCAGCGGTATGAAGGGGCAGCTGTTTGTTCTGGATCTGAGCTTCCTGGGGTGGGTCCTGCTTCCGGACATTCTGTCCAATTTCCTCAGCTGGGTGGGCCTGTATCCCCTGGCTATTCTGACGCCCATTGCCGTCCAGGTGTGGGTGATGTCCTACATGACCCTGTGCGACCTGGCCTATTTCGAGGAGGGACAGCGGCGGATGAACCAGCCGGAACCCTGGGGCGGATTCTGATCCGCCCCTCTTTTACAGATTGCTCTGCTTCCGGTTCACCGTCTTGCGCAGATAATTGCCGAGGCTGGTAATACACAGCAGCGTCACGACCAGGAACAAACCCGGTATCAAAATAATCCACCAGGCCCTGGACAGCAGGGCCTTTTCCGACAGGGAGAGCATACTCCCCCATGTAACCACCTCCAGCGGCAGGCCGATACCCATAAAGCTGAGGGTGGATTCCGCCGCAATAGCTGTGCGCACGTTCATCACCACCATGAACATGATGGACGAGACAAAGTTGGGGGTCAGATGCCGCCAGAGGATGTGGAAGAAGCCGCCCCCCATACACCGCGACGCCAGCACATACTCGCTGCTGCGAATCTGCCGTACCTCCGTGCGGATAATCTTCGCCATACCGGTCCAGCCGGTGACGCCGATGACCAGGGAAATACTCAGCACATTGGCCCTGCCCAGAATCGCCTGGAGCAGCACAATCAGAAGCAGTCCCGGTATGCTGAGCAAAATTTCCGTCAGGCGCATCAGCAGCGCATCCAGCCAGTTGGGCGCACAGCCGCTGGCCGCGCCGAAGAGAATGGCAATTGCTGTGGAAATCGCCGTGGCGGCCAGGCCAATGAACAGGGACAGCCGTCCGCCGTACCAGATCATGGAAAAGATATCCCGGCCCATCGTGTCCGTACCGAAGAGGAACTGCCGGCTGGGCGGGACGCTGCAGCGGCTCAAATCCATATATGTGGGGTCCACAGTTATCAGCAGGCGGCAGCCCAGACAGCCGAGGACGATCAACGCCAGCAGGGCGGCGGAAAACAGGGGCTTGCCCCGGTACCACTTCTCTTTTTGGACCGGCTGTTCCGGCAGGGGCCGGATGCCAACCACTTCAAACCTATTGCTCACAGCTTTGTCACCTCCGAAGTCTCCTCCTGTCCCCTGACGCGGGGGTCGATCCGCTCATTGATAATCTGAGCCGCCATGCTGCACAGGATGACCAGCACGCCGGACAAAATACACAGCAGCATCAGCAGGTTGTAGTCCTTGTACCGCGCGCTCTCATAGGAGAGTGTCCCCAAACCTGGATAGGAGAAAACCGCCTCTACAATGTAGGTCCCCCCCAGCACATGGGGAACGGAGACCGCCATAATGCTCAGATAGGATGGGATTGCGCTGCGCAGGCAATGGCGGAACATGATCCGCTTTTTTGTCAGCCCCTTGGACTTGGCCAGCAGGACGTAATCCGCCCGGACCTCCTCCAGAATCCGGTTGCGGACCATGTAGGCGTAATACCAGAGGTGATTGATTACGACAATGCTCAGGGGGAGGATCAGGTGGTGGAGCCGGTCCCCCCAATCCCCGCTCTTTCCCACGGAATAGGCCCCGGAGCTGGGCAGCCAGCCCAGGGAAACGGCAAACAGAAGAATGAACACCAACGCCAGCCAGAATTCCGGGATACAGCTGACGGCGGTGCCGATTTTGCAGACAATCCGGTCCAGGGGCCGGTCCTCGTACCAGGCGCACAGGACGCCCAGCAGCAGGGAGAGCGCAAAGATCAGCAGAAAACCGGTTCCGCCCAGCAGCAGGGTGTTTCCGATTCTGCCGCTGATTACCTCCACCACGTCCATTTTATATTTGTAGGAGATTCCGAAATCCCCCTGAAAAGCGTCCCGCAGCCAGCGGGCGTACTGGACATGGATGGGGGCGTTCAGACCCAGCCTGTCCTCCGCCCACGCCCGCTCCTGGGGACTCATTTTCTCCACCCGGTCGCCGTAATAGGACACCAACGGGTCGCCGGGGGCCAGCCGGGAGACATAGAATACCGCCAGGGACAGCAGAAATACGCTGAGGATAAACACAAGAATCTTTTCCCCATAGTAAACCATTCTGTTTCGTTTCATCACCGCTTACGCCTCCTCCTGCAAAACAAAGTGCTGGGGGCTGACCTCCGCCAGCGCCCCGGCCAGGGAGAGGGACTCCCCGTGGAACTCCAGCAGCCGCCTGTTCCGCTCCCGCCTGGGGTCCGGGACAGGGATGGCCGAGAGCAGCGCCTGGGTATAGGGGTGCCGGGGGTGGGCAAACAGCTCCGCTGTGGGCGCAGTCTCCACCAGACGGCCCCGGTACATGACCCCCACCCGGTCACAGAGGAACTCTACCATCGCCAGGTCGTGGGCAATAAACAGGAACGAAAAGCCGTGCTCCTGCTGCAAGTGCTTGAAGAGATTTACAATCTGCGCCTGGATGGACACGTCCAGGGATGCCACCGGCTCGTCCGCCACCAGCAGCTCCGGCTCCATCGCCAACGCCCGTGCAATCGCCACCCGCTGCCGCTGCCCGCCGGACAGCTCTGCCGGGTATTTGTCCAGGCATCCGGCGTCCAATCCCACATAGTACATCTGGAATTCCGCCTCCGCCCGCAGGGAACCGCGGGGCGGGGTGATTTTTTGGAGCTTCAGCGGCTCGGAAATGATATCGCACACCGTCATGCGCTGGTTCAGGCTGGAGTTGGAGTCCTGAAAAATCAGCTGGCGGGTGGTCTGGAGCATCCGCCGGTTGGCCCGGAAAGCTCTGGGGTCGCAGGTGTCGATTCCTTTATACAGAATACTGCCGCCATAGGGCCGGTATATGTTCATGACGCAGCGGGCCGCGGTGGATTTCCCGGAGCCGGACTCCCCCACCAGACCGAAAATCTCCCCCCGCCGCAGCTGGAAGGACACGTCGTCCACCGCCTTGACTGCAATTTTTTTGGTCAGGGGGAACACGTGGGTCAGATGCCGCACGTCCAGCAGAATTTCCTCAGACATAGCCCCCACCTCCCACCGGCGGCTCAATGGCAGGCGCGCGCTTGTCCAGCAGCCAGGTGGCTGCGTAATGGGTGTCTGTAATGGGGAACATGGGCGGCTCCTCCTCGTAGTCGATGGCCAGGGCGTAGGCATTGCGGCAGGCAAAGGCGTCCCCCGCCGGGGGATGGAGCAGGGAGGGAGGCATTCCGGGGATGGTATACAGGCTGTCCCGGCCCCGGTTCAGGGCGGGCAGCGCACGCAGGAGGCCCCAGGTGTAGGGATGGCGGGGATCATAGAAAATCTCCTCCGCCGTGCCGGTCTCCACGATCTTCCCGGCATACATCACCGCCACCCGGTCCGCTACCCTGGCCACCACACCCAGGTCATGGGTGACAAAGACCGTAGCCGTCCCCAGCCGCTGCTGGAGGTCCCGCAGCAGGTCAAGAATCTGGGCCTGAACCGTTACGTCCAGAGCCGTCGTCGGCTCGTCTGCAAAGAGGATGCTGGGGTTCCCGGCCAGGGCAATAGCCATCACACTGCGCTGGCGCATTCCGCCGGAAAAATTGTAGGGATAGAGCGCCATTCGCTCCTTTGGGTTCTGGATGCCCACCAGAGTCATCAGCTCTGCCACCCTCTCCCGCAGGGCGGGGCCGGACAGCCGGGGCTGGTGGACCCGGACGGCCTCCCCGATCTGCGCGCCGATGGACATGGTGGGGTTGAGGGCGGTCATGGGGTCCTGAAAGACCATGGAGAAGAGCTTTCCCCGGAGCTTGTGCATGTCCCGCTCCCTGTACGCCGTAATATCCGCGCCGTTGACGGTAATACTGCCGGATTTGATTTTTGACGTCTGGGGCAGCAGCTTCATAATGCTCTTGCACAGCACGCTCTTGCCGCAGCCGGACTCCCCTACGACAGCCAGTACCTCCCCCGCCCGGAGGGAGAAGCTGACGTCCCGCACCGCCTGCACCTCTCCCGCCGGGGTGAAGAAGCTGACAGACAGATTTTTGACTTCCAACAATTCTGACATAGATAGCCCTCATAGCCTGCAAGGGGCTGTCTCCAGCCCCCTGCGGTCCTTTTTTCTCTGTTTTATATTGTCCACTGGTGGACGTTCCAGAAAATCCCCACGCCGTGGTGTCCCAGAACCGTGTCGGGGTCGATGCCCTGTACGGTTGATTTTGCCACATAGTTGGCGTCAATATAGCAGATGAACGCATAGGGGGGATCGGCGGCCAGTTCCGTCTGGAATTTGCTGTAATATTCCTGCCGGACCGCCGGGTCGCTGGACTGCCGGGCCAGGGTCAGATATTCGTCCACCTTCTCGTTGGAGTAACCGCTGTAGTTGGCCCCCTTGTCCGTACCGAAGACCTTATAGGTGTGGTCGTCGGCGTCAAAGGGACTGCCCCAGCCGATGAGACAGGCCATCTGTCCGCCCCAGTCCATCTGTGCGGGAAGATCGACGGTGCAGTTGATACCCGCCTCCCGGAGCTGCTGGGCAGCAGCCTGGGCAATGTCAATGCGGTCCTGCTCTCCGGCCATGACGCTGATGACAAAACCGATCTCCTCGCCGTTCCGCTCATAGAAGCCGTTATCCCCCATCGTGCAGCCGGCGGACTCCAGAATCTCTTTGGCCCGTTCGGGGTTATATTCGTACCGCTCCACGTCCTCGCTGTTGTAAACATTGCGCTGGAGAGGGCCGTACGCGGCCATACCCTGGCCCAGAAGCACGGAGTCGATAATCGCCTGCCGGTCAATGGCGCAACAGACGGCGGGGATGAGATCCCGGTTTTCTGTCCAATATTCGTTCCAGAAATTGAACAGAATGCCCCGGTAATCAGCCGTCTTCATATCATAGCAGGTAAAGCCGTCCCTGTCCACATAATTTTGTGCGTTCCGCGGGTCCAGCAGGACCAGGTCCAGCTCGCCGGACTCCAGCTGAATGGCCTGGGCATTGTCGTCGCCCACGATTTTGAAGATGATCTGGTCAATCTTGGGACAGCCCAGGTAGTAGTCCTCGTTCTTTTCCAGCACAATGGCCTGACCCACATCCCACTCCGCCAGTTTATAGGGACCGGTTCCCACAGGGGCGCGGAAGAAATCAGAGGACTGCATATCCTCGCCCTCCAGCAGGTGCTCCGGCAGGACCGCCATGGTCATATAGTCCAGGAACGCCGCGTTGGGGGCGGAGAGCCGGAAGGCAACTGTCTGTTCGTCGATGACGGTGATTTCTTCCACGTCCTCATAGTTGGGGGCGTTTTCCGCGCCGTTTTCCGGGTCCATAATGGCTTCAATGGTGAACTTCACATCACCAGCGGTCAGGGGCTGTCCGTCATGCCACTGGACGCCGCTGCGGATATGGAAGGTGTAGGTACAGCTCGTCTCGTCGTACTCCCAGGACTCCGCCAGACCGGGAACCACCTGATTATTGCCATCTCTGGCGGTCAGGCCGTTGAAGAGCAGGGCGTTGATCTCACAGTGCTCGTCCATGGCGGGATTGATGCGGGTATAGTCCCCGCTGCCATAGACAAGGGTGGACGGGACGGAATCGGCAGGGGGTTCGGGATTGGTCCCGGAACCGCCGCCGCAGGCGGCCAGGGCCAGCGTCAGCGCCGCGGCCAGAAGCAGAGCAAAAAATTTTTTCATGGGTATTCCTCCTGTAAATCGTACCTGGGTAGCAGGCTGCTCTATCTTCTCACAGAATTCCCCGCTCCGCAAGCCCCCAGGGGGGATGAAATATTCGATTGGACTTGAGATACTCCTGGTTTTGTGCTATACTCTAGGCGAAAAAAGGGGGAACGGGACGATGGACATACTAACGCCGCTCAAACAATACTTTGGCCACAGCGGTTTCCGGACCGGGCAGGAACCGCTGGTGGAGACCCTGCTGTCGGGCCGGGACGTGCTGGGCGTGATGCCCACCGGCGCGGGGAAATCCGTCTGCTACCAGCTGCCCGCCCTTCTGCTGCCCGGACTGACGGTGGTGGTCTCCCCCCTTATCTCTCTGATGAAGGACCAGGTCGCCGCCTTGAACCAGGCGGGAATTCCCGGCGCCTTTATCAACTCCTCCCTCACCTCCGCCCAGCGCCAGGAGGCGCTGCGCCGGGCGGAAAAGGGCGCGTACAAATTGATCTATGTGGCTCCGGAGCGTCTGCCGGCGGACGGCTTTCTGGAGTTTGCCCAGCACAATGGGATCTCCCTGCTGGCTGTGGACGAGGCCCACTGCGTCTCCCAGTGGGGACAGGACTTCCGGCCCAGCTACCTGGCGATTGCCCAGTTTGTGGAAGAACTCCCTGTGCGCCCTACGGTGGGCGCGTTTACCGCCACAGCCACCGCGCAGGTCAAGGAGGACATCCAGCGTCTTTTGCAGCTGCGTGACCCTCTCTGCGTGACCACCGGCTTTGACCGTCCGAACCTCTATTTTGCAGTGGTCCAGACCAAAAAGAAGGACGAGTGGCTGGCGGACTACCTCTCCCGCCACGCGGGGCAGAGCGGCATCATCTACTGCTCCACCCGGAAAACCGTGGAGCAGGTCTGCGGGAGCCTGCTGGAAAAATCTATCTCCGTCACCCGCTACCACGCGGGTCTGAGCGATGCGGAACGCCGTCAGAACCAGGAGGACTTCGTCTTTGACCGCGCCCAGCTGATGGTGGCTACCAACGCCTTCGGCATGGGAATCGACAAATCCAACGTCAGCTTTGTCATCCATTACAACATGCCCAAAAATCTGGAGAGCTATTACCAGGAGGCCGGACGGGCGGGCCGGGACGGCGAGAAGGCGGAGTGCATCCTGCTCTACACCCCCGGCGATGTGCGCACAGCCCGGTTTCTCCTCCAGAATTCCCAAGGAAACGAGGACCTGTGTCCTGCGGACCGGGAGGCGGTCTTCCACCAGGATTTGGAACGGCTGCAGAAGATGGTGGGCTACTGCACCACAACCGGCTGTCTGCGGGCCTATCTGCTGAACTACTTCGGGGAGTCCGTAGCCGGGGACTGCGGCAGCTGCGGCGCCTGTACGGCGGAGTATGTGGAGCGGGACATCACCATTGAGGCGCAGAAAATCCTGTCTGCCGTGGCGCGGGTGGAGAAAAAATACCCCTATGGCCTGGGAATCCAGGCCATTGTGGGGCTTTTACAGGGCAGCCGCGCTCAGCGGGCGCTGCAGCTGGGGCTGCACAAGCTCCCCACCTACGGCGCGCTGCATTCTCTGACCCGCCCCCAGATTCAGACCTATATCGGCTTTCTCAAGGAGGCGGGCTTTTTAGAGCTGGAAGGGGACGAGTACCCGGTACTGCGGCTGACCAGAGAAGCGGGGCGGGTGCTGTTTCAGGGCCAGCGGGTGGTCTTCCGTGAGAAACGGGAGAAGGAAAAGCCCGCGCCCCGGCGGACACTGGAAACGCGGCTTCCGGCAGAGTGCGCAAGCCTGCTGGACGTCCTGAAAGTCCTGCGGCTCCAGCTGGCCCGCGAGGAGGACGTCCCGGCCTACATCGTTTTTTCCAACGCCGTACTGACTGAGATTGCCGCCCGGCGGCCACGGGATATGAGCGAGTTTCTGGAAATACCCGGCGTGGGCTACGTCAAGGCGGCGCGGTACGGCAGTCAGTTTTTGGATGCGGTCGCCGCCTGGGAAAGCCGGAAATAGAGTAGAAGGATGGGGAATTTGTCAGCTTTTTCGACGGCCCGCTCTTAATAAATGCAATCAGCTTTTCCACATCTTCATCATTTGCCCTCCTCAAATTTCGCTCTGTCAATTAGTTTGCTGACCGAAGTATAGCGCTTCTCCCCGCCGAAAACAATTGGCACTGTCATTTCGCCGGCAAAAACGCGGTGTTCTGCTCCTGCTCTCTGATAAAAACGGAAGATTCAGGCTGTCTGCTGCACAGACAGCCTGAATCTTCCACTGCCACAGCACGGCATATCCGCCGTGCTGTGAATAATTTTTATATTTTTTCTCTGTACGGGGAGCGGTTTACTATGCCGGTTTCCTTATTTGCTGACCTGCAGGACAGGTTCGCCAGCCTCTACTGCGCCGGAGGCCGCCGGCTCCACGGTGCTGAAACTGTCGGAGTTGGTAACGGCCATAATAACCGTGTCTGCATGACCGGCGGCGCGTATTTTCTCCAGGTCCATGGTCAGCAGCAAATCGCCCTTTTTGACCTGCTGTCCAACCTGGACCGCATTGGAGAAGCCGTCTCCGCCCATCTCCACGGTGTCCACGCCGACGTGAATAAGAAGCTCCATACCGGCGGCCTCCAAACCAACCGCATGTAAGGTATCGGTCAGCTGGCTGACGGTTCCGTCCACCGGCGCGTAAACGGAGCCCTCGCTGGGCGCGACGCCGCAGCAAACGCCCATGATCCCCTGGGAGAACACCTCGTCGGGAACCTGCGCCATGGGGACAAATTCCCCTTTGGCCGGAGCGCCCAGGACAATTTTCGTATCCGCCGATTTCCCGGCGTCCTTGCCCTTGAATAATTGAAACAGGCCCATTGTCATTTACCTCCCTTTTTCGGATTACTTCAGTTCCGGCCAGAACGACTTGTTGGCCTCGATCATCTCGTCCAGGACCTCCTTGGCGACTTTCATGCTGGGAACCGTCTTGTTGAGGGTGAACGCCTGGAGAACCTTCTCATAACTGCCCTCGATGCAGCCCTCTACCAGCAGCTTCTCGCAGTTGAGCTGCTGCATCATCAGACCCTGCTGGAACAGGGGGACGGGGTTCTGGGCAATGACTTCCGGTCCGTTCCTGCCGATGTAGGCGGGTACCTCCACCATGGCGTCATAGGGCATGTTGGGCAGTGCGCCGCGGTTCTCGGTGATGACCAGGAAGCGGGCCTTGGTGTCGTTCTTCAACGCCACAGCCAGGTCGGCAATCCAGTCGCCGTGGCTGCCCGCATAGAACACGTTCTCCTCCACCTTGCCGGTCTCCAGATAGCGGTCAATGCCCTCGAAGAGATTCTTCTCTCTGGTCTCCATAACCTCGTTAGCGCGGGTATGGGTGGGGTCGGAGTGCTCTACGAACTCCTTCTGCTGGAGATAGTAGTTCAGATAGGTGTTGGGCAGGGTGTCGGGGAAGTTCTGCATGATCTCATATACGCCCTTCCACACATAGTACCAGCTGCCTTTGGCGTGGCGGTTGCCCTTATTGCTGTTGGCGGCCAGGGCGGCTTTGTCCTGCATGTAGGCGGCGGGCAGGAAAATCTCATGCTCCAGGATATACTCCCGCAGGGCGGGCAGGATGTCCTTGCCGTTGTGCTCAATGGAGGTGAACCAGCCGAAGTGGTTCAGGCCGTAGTAGTCGTAGACGATTTCCTTCTTGTTCTTGATGCCCATAGCCGCCGCAGCCATGTCGATGATGGCAATGGGCATGTCGCAGATATTGATGATCCGGGCGTTGGGCCGCAGGCGGCGGCACGCCTCAGAAACGATGGAGGCGGGGTTGGAGTAATTGAGAATCCAGTGGTCCGGCGCGGCATACTTCTCCGCGTCGTCGATGACCTGCATCATGGGGAAGATGGTGCGCATTCCGTAGGCCATGCCGCCGCAGCCGCAGGTCTCCTGGCCCACGCAGCCGTGGCGCAGGGGGATTTTCTCATCCTGCTCCCGCATGGCGTATTTCCCCACCCGCATCTGGGCGAAGATGAAGGAAGCGCCGGTATAAGCGGTCTCCGGGTCGTTGGTGACTGTCAGCTTGATGCCGCACTTGAGCTCCTCGTGGAGAATCCAGTCCACAACCACGGCGACTTTGTCCTGCCGCTCCTTGTCGATGTCAAACAGGCGCACTTCCGTTACGTCCAGGTCTTCCCGCCGCAGGGCGATGGATTTAACGATGCCGGGGGTAAAGGTGCTGCCTCCGCCAACCAGTGTGATAATCATAGTGTTACTTCCTTTCTTCTATTATTGGTTTTTTGTTTGGACAGGTAAGGGATCAGAGCTTTGCCAGCTGTTCCTCCACAGCGCGGCGCACATCCGCCACCTGGAGGCCGTAGATAATCTGGATGTCGTTCTTTTTCCTGACAATGCCCCGGTTTTCCGTGCGGTTGATCAGGTCCTCGTTGATGAGGGAGGGGTCCTTCAGGTTGACCCGCAGGCGGGTGATGCAGTTCTCCACGGTGTTGATGTTGCCCTTTCCGCCCAGGCCCTCAATGATATCCAGAGCCGTGCCGCCGCCCTCCAGGGCAATGGCGCCTGCGGGCGCAGCGGCTGCCGGCGCCTTAGCCGTCTTTGCGGCGGCGGTCCTCGCCAGAGGCGCGGAACCGGCGGGGACGGGGTCTCCCTCGCGGCCCGGCGTGTGATAGTTGAACTTCTTAATGAGGAAGGTGAAGACAAGGAAGTAGACCAGAATCTCCAGTGCGCCCATCACAAACATCAGGGGGACACGGCTGCCCTTGTCCGCGTTGGCAATATTGGTGACAATGCTGGCCAGCAGGTTGCCGTTCCAGAGGGCCACGATGCCGAACACCTTCAGCAGAGCGATGAACAGGCCCGCGATTACCGCGTGGATGGCGTAGAGCAGGGGCGCGGCGAAGATGAACATGAAGTCAATAGGCTCGGTGATTCCGGCCAGGACCGACGTGATGACCAGAGGAACGATGGTGGATGTAACCTTTTTCCGGTTTTCCGGGTAGGCGGTGTAGATGAACGCGCCGCCGATACCGATATAGCCGAACATCTTGGTAAAGCCGATGGCCATGTAATAGATGCTGTCGGAGAACTGCTCCACGGGCATATTCATCTCAGCCATAACAATGGGATACGCGCCGGCAATCACGGTGTCGCCCATCTGGAGCACGCCGCCCAGGTCAGAGAACTGGAAGGGGGTGTAGACCAGGTGGTGGAGGCCGGTGGGCAGGAGGAACCGCTCCAGGAAGCCATAGAGGAACAGGCCGAAGGCTCCGCTGTTCTTGATGATGCCGCCCAACGCGCTGATTCCCGTCTGAACCCAGGGCCAGACCGTATTGCTGACAAGGGCAAAGACGATGGCGACCAGCACCAGGCACATGAAAGAGAAGTTTGCGCCGGAATAGATCTGCATAGCGCCCTTGAATCGCTTTTCAAAGGTCTTGTTGAACACAAAGCCCACAATGCAGCCCAGGATGATGCCGCCGAACACGCTCATATCCACGCACTGGATGCCCAGAATCTGCGCCTGACCGGTGCCGAAGAGACCCAGCATGGGCTGGGGTTCCGCCACCTTGCCCGTCAAGTTGAGCAGGGTGTTGGAGCTGAACAGGTACATCAGGTAGGTCATAAAGCCCACCAGGGCGGCCTTGTGCTTCTCGTTTTTTGCCAGCGCAGCGGGCAGGCCGATGACGAAGATCACGCTGAGGTTGTTGATAATCCCCATCACGGCGTTGTAGAGCGTCTGGCCCAGGGTCTGGATGGGTCCCCACTGGAGGAAGGGCAGCAGACCGGTGATGGTGGTGTTGGTCAGCAGCACACCGACAACGATCAGAATACCCGCCGCAGACAGATACATCAGCGGCTGCACCATTGCTTTGGCGAATTTCTCCAGGGTTCCCATGACTTTTTCCTTCATTTTGAATGCTCCTTCCGTTTTCGATTAAGTTACGGCTCTATGTTCAACACGGCATTACCCGTGGAATTTTTCCGGACAGGGCGTCAGAAAATCTTGGTCAGATGGACCAGGAGATAAAATTTTTCCTGGAGATTCAGGGTGTATCCGAAGGTGTTCCGGCAGTATCCGTCCAGGCGTTCCAGGCAGAGGCGGTTCTGGGGATGTCGGTCTAGCAGCATTTCATACATGTTCTCCATCCCCTCGTCCTCCCAGCTGTGGTTCTGGAACATGCGCTGGGCCAGAAATTTCAGGTGGGTAATCAGGCGCATGGCGTCGATGCTCTCATGATCCAGCGCAATGCCATAGGTCTGTTTGATGATGTCCAGGGCGGCTTTGACAAATTTCAGCACGTCATAGGCGGCATTCTGATCCACCGAGATAGAGATGATATGCATGGCGATGTACCCCGCCTCATCCTCCGGCAACGTCACGCCGCAACAGTCCCGAATCATGGCGAGGGACCGGCGGCCCAGCTCATACTCCTTGCGGTACAGCAGTTTCGTCTCATGGAGCAGCAGATTGGGGAGGGCGAGGCCGTTGTTCTGCCGCTCAATGGCAAAGCTGATGTGGTCGATGAGGGAGATGGTCGCCTGACTGCTCATGGTACAGCCGTTTTCCTCGGCCATGGCGATAATCCGCTCCGCCGCGTCCATGACGCGGGGCTGGACGTCCTTGAGCATCTGCAAAAATTTCCGCTGCATCACGTCCTGCACATAGTAGACCTTTTGAATTTTGCTGTCGTCAATTTCATCTCCGGGACGCTTGCGGAAGCCGATGCCATTCCCCAGCGCAATAGCTTCCTGGCCGCTGGGAGTGATCACAGCGACTGCGCTGTTGTTGAAGATTTTAGTGGAACGCAAATCTGATCCCCCCGATAAACACAAAATTAGCAAAACAAAAAGGCACAAATTCTAAAGCAGTCTCCTGCTATAGAACTTATGCCTGATTGAACAGTTACACGTCGCTATTCAGTTATATGCGTCATTATATGATTTTGGGGCGGAAATGTCAACCCGGCAAAATGCCGATTTTTAGGCCCAAAGTTGTACAAATCCGATAATTTCCAGTAATTTCCTCTCCTATGTCTGCTCTCCAAACCGCGCCAAAGCATCCGCCTCCGTCATGGCGAAAAACTGATAGGCAATCGCGCCGGTCTGGTCGCCCCAGGTGGTATCAATGTGATAGACCGTTCCGTCCAGCTCCGCGGCGGTCCAGATGTGGTCCCCGCGGGAAACGGTGGTGCAGTCAATCCCCTCCAGCTTCAGCAGCAGGTTGTACGCCGCCGTATAGCCGTCGCACACCGCCGTCCCGTTGACAAACAGGCTGTATCCGGTGTGGCTCATGGAGGTGTCGGTGGTGGAAAAATCATACTGGCAGTTGTCGCAGACCCAGGTGAAGTAGACCCGCGCCTTGTCCAGCTGGCTCATATCCGCAGTGATTGTCCCATCCGCCCACAGCTGGTCATGGACCGCAATGGCCTGAGCCATGGTCTCCTCCCGGTACCGGTCCAGTTCATCGTCCCCATAGAGGCTGCTGGAGAAGTGAAAGGTAACGCTGCCGGATTTGAGGGAGTACACACAGCGGACGGCATTATACGTCTGCTCCACATAGCCCCGCACGGTATTCAGGAAATTTTGGAGCAGCTGGTTGACCATTGCGCTGGTGAGAGCCCCCGCCGGATAGCCGAGGGTGATGGACCGCTCTCCCCGCGAGAGCATATACCGCACGTCCGCATCGATCTCCCCACCGTTCTCCAGCGCGGGGGCGGGGTAGAACGCGCCGTCGCTGTCCACCAGCTCTGCCATTGTGGTTCCGGCCCGGCTGTAGGGGTTCTCCCAGTCCAGACGGATGCGCAGGGAGCTGTCCACCAGGCGCGTGACCATCGCCGCCGCCTCGCTGCGGGAGATATGTCCGTCCGGACGGAAGGAGCCTGTCCTATCCGCGCCGCCCAGGATGCCCCATTTGTACAGAGTCAGGATCTCCTGCTCATAGGGCATACCGGGGTTGACGTCCTGGATATAATTCTTGTTTGCATAGCCCGCTGACACCGCCGCCTCGTTCACCGGTTCAAACAGCGTCTGGGGCAGAACGTTTGCCAGAATATGGGCCATCTGCGCCCGTGTGGCGGGCTGCTGGTACACGCCCTCGAACTCCTGGCCGATGACCTGGAGTTCCTGAAGATACGCCGCATAGGGCGTATACCACTCCCCGCCGCTGTGCTGGCCGGGACCGGTCTCGCTGCCGCCGTGCTCATAGAGGCTGCGCAGGCGGGCCGCCATGGTCAGCGCCTCGGCCACGGTCATCTCGCTGTCCGGCGCGAACAGCCCGCCCTGGCCGTTGATGAGGCCCAGCTCATAGAGGGTCACAGCGTTTTCATAGTACCACGCGCCGGCGTCCAAATCGGGAAATTGTCCGGCATAGGTGCGGGTGGGGGCAAATGGTTCCGGGATGTCTACCGCTGCGGCCCGCTCCCCCGGCAGGCAGGACGCCAGCAGCGCTGCTGCCAGAAAAAGCGTTAAAATCCGGCGTTTCATGGGTGCGCTCCTTTCCCTGTTACGGCACAAGGATATACATGTCATCTAAAGTCAAGTCCTCCCGGTATGGGTTAAAATGCGTATTGATCAGCTCCAGCGTTCCCTCCGGGTCCAGGATGTAATAGGACCCGCCCTTGTAAAAACCTGCGCCATCGCCGGGCAGGGTGTGGAAGAAGATGTTGTCCGGCCCCATTTTCAGGGCCTGTTCCCCAACCCAGATGAGATTGGACAGCTTCAAATCCGTCTTCACCCACTCCTGGAAAATAGCCGCCATATCCCCCACCTTGTCCATGTTGGAGAGCTGCAGGGTCTGCTTGGCAACCGCCTTCAGGAACGCCTGCTGGGTGTCGATGCGGCCAATATCCGCTGTGGCGTAGCCGGCGCCGTCGTTGTTCTGCCGCCAGCGGACCACCTCCAGGGCCTCCTGCCCGCTCAGGTGGCGGGGACCCGCGTCAAAATGGATGTGCAGGTCCTGGTAATCGTCGTCGTAGTCCATATTCACCGGAATATCAAAATCCACGCCGCCAATGGCGTCCACCAGCTCCACAAAGGCCCGCAGGTCCACCGTCACATAGTGGTCGATGGGGATGCCCAGCAGCTTGGAGACCTCCTCCATGGTCTGGGTGAAGCCGCCGTGGTGATAGGCGTTGTTCAGCTTTTTCACAGACCAGGATACATTCAGCAGCGTATCACGGGGCAGGCTCACAACATTCATCACCCCATTGTCGCTGTCCACAGCCAGGAGGAGGTTGGTGTCGCTGCCGCCGTTTTCGTCGTCCAAGCCCCCCAGCAGGATGGTATGGAAGTGCTCCTTTCTGGAGCCGAGGACGGGGGCGGCGCGTTCGCCGCTGCCGCCGGGCTCCTGGGAGGCGTCAGGCGTATCCGCCGAGGGGTCCGGTCCGGCGGGGACCAGAGGCTCCTCGGAAAAGCATTTATACAGCCCCACCAGAGCTGTGAGGACAAAAAGTGCGCTGACGGCAACCACCGCAACGGCTTGCAGCGGCGACGTATGTCTTTTGTGGCGGTTCATTGTTTTTCTCTCGCTCCTTGGCGGGCCGGGCCCGCAGTAATAGCGCTCTGTACCGTGACTGCGCCACGGCAGAAAGAGCCGCGCTGCCGCATGAGAAAGAAACCGGCAGCTTTGCTATTATAACGGAGAACCCAGTATAACACAAGTGTCAAAGAAAAATTGTCACCATTTGTTTATGTTGTATCTATATTGTATCTTTTTCCGCTTCCGCCGAACGGCGCAGCAGCTCCTCCAGCAGATCCCCCTGGTGGGACAGCGTCTCCAAAATATAGGACAACAGCTCCTCCGTACTGCTGGGCCGCCGGCTCCCTTTGACCAGGATGGGGTGGCTGTAGCGGTTGACCGTGGAAGATGGCGGCGGGCCGGCAGTCCCGGCGGCGCGGTGCGGTTGGGGCGTATTGCGGCATGGTTTCATGAAATTTCATCCTCCCAATAGCTGGATTCTTTTTTACGCTCTATGCGGCTCTATTCTTTTTCTCCGCGGTACTTCCGGCGGGTGGCTATGCCGCCGCGGATGTGACGCTCCGCTTTGTTTTCTTCCAATACCTCCTTCACCTGAAGGTAGAGGCTCCGGTTGTAGAGGGGTAAACGCTCCTGGATATCCTTATGTACGGTGCTTTTGCTGATCCCGAACCGTTTAGCGGCCTCCCGCACGGTCGTGCGGTTCTCAATAATATAAGCGGCCAGCTCACAGGCCCGCTCCTCAATATTTCCCTTCAAGGTTCAACACGCTCCCTATCCCGTTTATGGTCCATGTATATGCGAAAGAACGGGGAAACATGCAGAAAGAAGATGTGCGCATCCCTGCCGGCAGACGGGCGGGGATACGCACATGCGCGTTTCTATTTAATAGAGAACAGCAGGTCCATATAGGACGGATAGGGCCAGTAGGAAGCGGCGGTCATGGTCTCCAGCGCATCCACCGTCCCGCGCAGCGTCTCCATTGCAGTAAAAATGGTATACTTATAATAGTGGGCGGCCTCATAAGCGTCCGGGAAATCCTTCCCGGCCATAGCGTCTTCCAGGGCCTCCCGCTCCTGTGCCATCCGGCTCATCAGTCCGGACACCCGCCGCAGCAGGTCCTCCTCAGCGGAACAATCCAAATCCGGCAGTACGGACTTTTTCGCCGCAATCGCCGCGGCCAAACTGCCGGAGAAGCCGGACACGGCGGGGAAGATATCCCGTTTCACCATGTCAACCATGGTCCGGGCCTCAATTCCCACGACTTCGCAGTAGTTCTCCAAATGGATTTCATTCCGGGCGGACAGCTCCTCCTGGGTAAACACGCCGTGCTTGCCAAACAGTTCGATATGCTTCGGCTGCAAATAGGTCTTCAGGGCGTCGGCGGTGCAGGAGAGATTGCTCAGGCCCCGCCGTCCGGCCTCCTCCACCCAGGCGTCCTCATAGCCGTTGCCGTTAAAGATGATCCGCTGATGCTCCCGCAGTGTGTCGCGGATGAGGTCATGGAGGGCGGCGTTGAAGTCCTCCGCCTGTTCCAGCTTGTCGGCAAATTGCTGCAGCTCCTCGGCCATGATGGTGTTCAGAGCCACGTTGGGGCCGGTGATGGACTGGCTGGCTCCCAGGGAGCGGAACTCAAATTTATTGCCGGTAAAGGCCAGGGGGGAGGTGCGGTTGCGGTCGGTGGTGTCCTGGGGAATGGGGGGCAGGGAGTCCACGCCGATGGAGAGGATGTTTTTGCCGTGGTCCACATACTCGGTTTCGTTGATAATGGCCTCCATAATCTCGGTCAGCTCATCGCCCAGGAAGATGGAGAGAATGGCCGGGGGCGCCTCCTGTGCGCCTAGGCGGTGGTCGTTGCCCGGATTGGCCACGGAGCAGCGCAGCAGTTCCTGATAGTCGTCCACACCCTTGATAAACGCCGCCAGGAAGAGCAGGAACCGGGCGTTCTGGCTGGGGGTGGAGCCGGGACGGAAGAGGTTCATCCCGGTGTCGGTGCTCAGGGAAAAGTTGTTGTGCTTGCCGGAGCCGTTGACGCCGGCAAAGGGCTTTTCATGGAGCAGGCAGACCATGTTGTGCCGTCCGGCGACCTTTTTCATGATCTCCATTGTCAGCTGGTTGTGGTCGCAGGCGGTGTTGGCATCGGTATAGATGGGGGCCAGCTCATGCTGGGCGGGAGCCACCTCGTTGTGCTTGGTCTTCGCCAGAATGCCCAGCTTCCACAGTTCCTCGTCCAGCTCCCGCATATAGGCGGCGATGCGGGGCTTGATGGTGCCGAAATAGTGGTCCTCCAGCTCCTGGCCCTTGGGGGGCTTTGCGCCGAAGAGCGTGCGGCCTGTGAGGATCAGGTCCTCCCGCTGGTTGAACACATCCTTGTCGATGAGGAAATATTCCTGTTCCGGCCCCACCTGGCTGATGACCCGCTTTACATCGTGATTGCCGAACAGCTTCAGCACCCGGACCGCCTGCCGGCTCAGCTCGTCCAGAGAGCGGAGGAGAGGCGTCTTCTTATCCAGGGCCTGTCCGCTGTAGGAGCAGAAGATGGTGGGGATGCAGAGGCTGCCGTCCTTGATAAAGGCAAAGGCGGTGGGGTCCCAGGCGGTGTAGCCCCTGGCCTCGAAGGTAGCCCGCAGACCGCCGGAGGGGAAGGAGGAAGCGTCCGGCTCGCCCTTGACCAGTTCCTTGCCGGAGAACTGCATCAGCACCCGGCTGGAGTCCTCTGGGGTAATGAAGCTGTCGTGCTTCTCGGCGGTGACGCCGGTCATGGGCTGGAACCAGTGGGTGAAGTGGGTCGCGCCTTTTTCGATGGCCCAGTCCTTCATGGCGTTGGCAATTTCCTGGGCGGTGGTCAGCTCCAGGGGCGTACTGTCGGTCACGCACTTTTTCCACGCCTTATAGCTCTGGCTGGACAGACGCTGCTTCATGACCTCCTCGTTGAAGACCATGCTGCCAAACAGTTCCGTTACTTTTTTCTTGCTCATAATTATATTCTCCTTCTCTGCTGCATGCAGGTGGTATTTTTGTGTTGTGGGCCAGGACCCGGCTAGGTCCCAGACGCGCCGTAGTTGCTCAACACCCTGGCGCTGGGGTCGTCTACGTTACAGCCCTCCCACGCCCGGTTGGGCATCCAGAAATCTGTCACCATGCCCGCCTGGCCGGGATAGTATTTTTCAAAAATTTCCCGGTAGAGCAGGGACTCCTTTGTAAAAGGCTTGGCGTGGTAGGCGTACTTCTCCGCAATGGTTTTCCAGTCGCCGCCGTACCGCTCCCCGGCATAGACCCGCAGGCCGTCGGCCAGGCTGTGGCCCACGGCGTCGGAAAACGCCGCCTTCTCCCGCTGGAGGATGGACTCCGGCAGATACCCGCCCTCGAAGGCATGGCGGAGCAGATATTTGCCCTTGTGGTAGACGTTGACCTTTTTGGCGGGGTCCACGCTCATCACATACTCCACAAAATCCAGATCGCCAAAGGGTACCCGCGCCTCCAGACTGTTGGCGGAGATGCACCGGTCCGCCCGCAGGACGTCGTACATATGCAGTTCCCGGATCCGCTTCTCGCTCTCCCGCTGGAACGCCTCCGGGGAGGGCGCAAAGTCCGTATACTTGTACCCAAACAGTTCGTCGCTGATCTCCCCCGTCAGCAGGACCCGGATATCGCTCTGGGCATGGATGGCCCTGCAGACGAGGTACATTCCCATGCCGGCCCGGATGGTGGTAATATCGTAGGTACCGAGAGTATATATTAATTCTTCCAGCGTGTCCAGTACATCTTGCTCCGTCATGTAAATTTCGTGGTGATTGCTGCCGATAAAGTCCGCGGTCTGTCTGGCGTATTTCAGGTCGATGGCGTCCTTTGACATGCCCACGGCATAGGTTTCAATGGGCTTGCTGAGCAGCTTCGACGCAATGGCGCACACCAGGGAGCTGTCCAGCCCGCCGGAGAGCAGAAACCCCACCGGCACATCGGCGTCCAGACGCTTCTCCACACCCAGAATCAATTTTTCATGGATGTTGGCGCACACCGTCTCCAGATCGTCCCCGCACACCGCCGCCACCTTGGACATATCCCGGTAACAGATAAATTTTCCGTCCTTGTAATAGTGTCCCGGAGGGAAGGGCCTCGCCTGGTCTGTCAGCATGGTCAGGTTTCTCGGCTCGCTGGCAAAGAGAATGTGCCCGGACCTGCTGTAGCCGTAGTACAGGGGGCGGATGCCGATGGGGTCGCGGGCGGCGATGAACCCGCCGCTGGGCGCGTCATAGAGGATCATGGCAAACTCCGCGTCCAGCATCCGGAACATCTCCGCGCCGTACTCCCGCCACAGGGGGAGGATCAGCTCGCAGTCGGAGCCGCTCCGGAAAACATAGCCCTTGGCCTCCAGCGTCTTTTTCAGCCTGCGGAAGCCGTACAGCTCGCCGTTGCAGACCACCGCGCTGCCGTCCGGACTGGAAAAGGGCTGCATCCCGGCGGGTTCCGGCCCCATAATCGCCAGGCGGTGAAAGAGGAGTGTCCCGGCTCTGGTCTCCAGAAAACGGCTGTCGTCGGGACCTCTGGACTTGGTGGCTGCAAAGCCCTGCTGCAGCTGGGAAACCGGAATATCCTTGGCTGTATATCCCATAATTGCGCACATAAAAAGCACCTCCGTCATATCCGGCGTCACTAAAATAAAAATTTTAGGACGAATCGCCGGAATCCGTGGTGCCACCTAATTTACCGCTTTCGCAGTCACTTCAGCTCAAACAAGCCTGACGGCTGTAACGGGCCGTCCCGTCTTCCCTACTGGGCTCCGTACGCTTTTGGGGTCGAGGCTCCGGGGTGTTATTCGCCAGGATGCCGCCGCGGGGTTCCCACTGTCTCCCGCTCACTGAAGGTTTTCTCCTGATTACTTCTCTCCATCATCGCCGCTGTCGTTTTTGAAATATGGGCGTATCTTACCCCCTGGCGGCCCATTTGTCAAGCATGAATTTTTTTCAGGGAGCAAAAAATCTGTCAGCTTTTGTGGGGAAAACAGGGGGAGGAACCGTCTTTTCAGGGAATGTCTCTGATTGAAAGACAAAAGCGTCCACACCAGACAGTCAGGGAAAACCAGCGCACAAAAAAACCGGAGTCCGGCTCCGATTTTTTTGTACGCTCCTGTCAGCGGTTATACCCGCTCAAAATCCACGGTTCCATGCTTGCACCAGGGACAGATGAAATCGTCCGGTAGCTCCGTGCCCTCGTAGACATACCCGCAGACCCGGCACCGCCAGCCCGTTTTATCCGACGCCTCCGCCTTGGGCTTGACATGGCGGTAGTAATCGTCGTAGGTGAGGGGCGGCTGCTGGGAGAGGATTTCGGCGTGGATGGGGTCCGCGATGAACAGGGTGTGGGATTGAAAATCCAGGGTGTGCAGGACCTGTCCGGTGACATAGGCGCAGCTGTGCACTGTCAGATGCAGCAGGCCCGCCGGGTCCCGTTCGGTCTGGTGGAGGTAGGCGTTAAACTTGTCCTTCTCCCGCCCGCTCTGCATTCCAAAGTGCTGAAAGAGGGAAAAGGGGGTGTCCGCCGTGAGGATGGAGGCAGAAAAAAGGCCGGTGCGCAGGAGCATTGCGTGGGTCAGCGACTTTTTGCTGACCGATACGGAGACGCAGTTGGGCTTGTTGGCAATCTGGGAGAGTGTGTTGATGATGTTGGCGTTGTCCCTGCCGTCCTCCCGCACCGACAGCAGAAAAAGACCGTAGCTGATTTTTGTCAGGGTTTGTTCGTCCATGAGCTTCTTCCTTTCCTTTGTTGGGATGGAAGTAGTATAACCGGAAATCCCCGGCGTTTGCTCAAAAGATTGATTTTCAGCCGCACGATTTGCATGGTTTTTGACAGCGGACGGTATTTACATAGGAAAATTTTCCTGTATACTGGGAGTATCAACTGCTGATTGTATCTTTAAGGAGGGATGTTCCGTGCAATTTACCAAAATGAATGGCGCAGGAAATGATTTTATCATTCTCGATAACCTGGATACCTGGCTCCCGTCCAGCTCTTTCCCGGAGCTTGCCCGTATTTTATGCCGCCGCCGGATGTCTGTGGGGGCCGACGGCCTGATGGTGGTGGAACCGGCCCTGCAGGGGGGAGATTTCCGGATGCTGTTTTTTAACTCCGACGGCTCTGCCGGCGAGATGTGCGGCAACGGCGCCCGGTGCATCTGCCGCTACGGCTACGAGCACGGTCTGGCGGGGGAGACGCAGCGGATCGAGACCCCCTCCGGCCTGGTGACCGGGCGGCGGATCGACAAGCGCAATTACCGCATCCGCCTGACCGACCCCAGCGTGGTCCGGCTGGACTGCCCAGTACAGGCGGGGGGCGCGGTCTGGCCGTGCTCCTATATAGAGCTGGGCGACCCAGGACTGCCCCATGCGGTGGTGCGGTATCCGGGGCTGGCGGAGAAGAACGCGGAGGAGCTGCGGGAGCTGGGGAAGGAGCTGCGGTGGCACGAGGCGTTTCCCAAGGGCGCTAACGTGGACTTTTACGACCTGCTCGCTCCCGACCGCATCAAGCTGCTGACCTACGAGCGGGGCGTGGAGGACTTTACCTACGCCTGCGGCACCGGCACCGGGTCCACGGTACTGGCGTTGACCCTGCTGGGTGTGGCGAGCGGGGAGAACGTGGAGGTGAACAGCTCCGGCGGCACGCTGTATGTGACCGTTGACCGCAGCGGCTCTGCGGTGGAGAATATCTGGCTCACAGGGCCGACAAATCTGGTCTGCGAGGGGAATGCCACAGACGACGAGCTGGAGGAGTACCGGTAGACGGCGCACTGAAAAGCCCTCTCAGTCACCGCAGAAGCGGCGGCTGAGAGGGCTTTTCAGTCAAATACTGTACGCCGCAGACATTCAGCGGGGATTTTTCTCTCCGGCCCGCCGCAGGCACGCATCACAGAGCCGCCCGCTGACGGGGAGAAACACCTGTGCGCACGGCCCCACCAGTCCGGCGCACACCAGGGTCCCCAGACCCACCACGCCGCCCAGCAGCCAGCCTGCAAGGGCAAAGGCCGCGTCCACAGCCACACGGACCACGCCGAAAGGTTTTTTAGAAAAATCGCTGATAATGACCGCCACCAGATCATTCGGCCCCGTTCCCGCCTCTGAGCGGATAACGATGGTCATGCCGAAAGCCAGAATCACGCACCCCAGTACCAACGCCAGCAGACGCCAGCCCATAGCCATGCCGTCGTGAAAGAGGGGGGCCAGGGGGATGGTCCACAGGTCGATAATCGGGCCGCCCAAGGCCATGCAGAGCACGGTCCCGATGCGCACATAGCTGCGGGCAATCCCCAGCAGGACCAGCACAATCAGCAGGCACACCAGCAGATGGACCCGCCCGTGGCTCATCCGCTCCGGCCAGGGGATGCTCCGGTACAATCCCTGCACCAGCACATTAAAGGGGTCGGACCCCAAGTCCGATTCCAGAAACAGGGTGACGCCCAGATGGGCTACCGTCAGGCCCGCCAGCAGCAGCGCGGTCCGTACGGCCGGCAGTCTTCCTCTTGTCATACGCTCTTTACCACAAAGATATGGGAAGCAAAGTCGCCGGTAATGCCGCTGCGCTGCTCCGACTCTCCGGCGGCAGCGTCCGAGACCGTCAGCCCCACCCGCATCAGCTCGTCGCCATAGTGTTCCGCCCCGCCGTCCACGGTGTAGGCCAGGTCCGGGTCCAGACCCCGCAGCTTGACCCGGCGGTAGGGGCCGTTGACCTCGTTGAGCGTCTTGTACCAGCCCACCAGCGCGGTCCGCCTGTCCGGACTGACTGCCATCCAGGCGGTGAAATTGCCCTCAAAGGGGGACAGCAGGCGGTAGAAGTCTCCGAACTGGAGCGTCTGCCGGTACTCCTTCACAAAGGCGATCTGTTCCCGCACCAGCTCCCTCTCCTCTCCGGTCAGACGGTTCAGGTCCAGCTCATAGCCAAAGGCCCCGAAGCAGGCCGCGTTGCCCCTGGTGGACAGCGGCGTGATCCGGCCCAGCTGGTGGTTGGGTACCGCCGAGACGTGGGCGCCGATGGAGCTGATGGGATAGCAGAAGGAGGTGCCGTACTGAATCTTCAGCCGCTCCACCGCGTCGGAGTCGTCGGAGGCCCAGCCCTGGGGCGCATAGTACAGCAGACCCGGATCGAATCGTCCGCCGCCGGAAGCGCAGGACTCAAACAGCACATGAGGGAAAGCTGTGGTCAGCCGCTCGTAGAGGTCGTACACACCCAGGATATACCGGTGGAACAGTTCCCCCTGGCGGTCCGGCGGCAGGGCGGCGGAGAACGCCTCCGTGATGCTGCGGTTCATGTCCCACTTGATGTAAGAGACCTTCGCCTCAGAGAGAATTTTTGCCATCATGCCATAGATATGGTCCACCACCTCCGGGCGGGAGAAGTCCAGCACGTACTGGTTCCGTCCGGGGGAGGACCGGCGTCCCGGCGTCTGGATGATCCAATCCGGGTGGGTGCGGTAGAGGTCCGAGTCCTTGTTCGCCATTTCCGGCTCAAACCACAGGCCGAACCGCAAGCCCAGCCGCTCCACCCGCTCTGCCAGCCGGGTGATGCCGCCGGGGAGACGGTCTGGATTGGCTGCCCAGTCCCCCAGGCCCGCGCTTTCGTGGGTCCGTGCGCCGAACCAGCCGTCGTCCAGAACAAACAGCTCCACGCCGTCCTTCCGGGCCGCCTCAGCAATGGACACCAGCTTATCCTCGGTGAAATCAAAATAGGTGGCCTCCCAGTTGTTGAGCAGGACGGGCCGGGGACGGTCCCGCCAGTACCCGCGGGCCAGACGGGTACGGTAGAGCTTGTGGAAAGCGCGGCTCATGGCCCCCATGCCCTGGCTGGAGTAGACCATCACCGCCTCCGGCGTCTGGAACTCCCCGCCGGGGGACAGCTTCCAGTCAAAGCCGAAGGGGTTGATGCCCATTGTCACCCGCGCGGTATCCCAGTTGTCCACCTCCACCTGGGCCAGAAAGTTTCCGGAGTAGACCAGGGAGAAGCCCATGACCTCGCCCTTGTCCTCGTCTGTGCCGGGACGGCGCAGCATAATAAAAGGATTGTGGTTGTGGGAGGAGTGGCCCCGTGTGGATTCCACCGACTGGATGCCCTGCTCCAGCTGCCGGACCTTCATGAACCGCTCACGGGACCAGGCGCCGGAGAAATGGACGAACTCATACCCGCTGTCCGGCAGGTCCAGGCTCAGGCTCATAGCCGCAGTGAGATGCAGGTCCTGCCCGCCCCGGTTTTTCAGACAGGCGGAGCGGGCCAGCGCGGGCTGTCCGGCAAAGATGGTGTAGTTGAGGTACAGCTCGACCTCCAGCAGCGGGTCCCGCAGGCAGACCGTGAGAGTCTCCGCCTCCCCGTCCGCCTCGCAGTACGTGGCGGGCAGGCCCGGCAGGGCGGGCTTGCCCGGCATGACGGTGTGGGAGTGGTAGACAAAATCTGTGATCCGGCTGCCGTTAGGCTGGCACAGCTCCACCGCAGGGTGGCGGAAGTCTGTGGAGCCATAGGCGGGGTACTCCTGCTTGCAGTGTTCCAGGGAGAAATAGCGGTTCCCCTCAAACACGCAGGAGCTCATGGGCCGGGAGCGCAGCTCCAGCAGGTGGTCAAAGCTCTCCCGGTCCCGGACCGCCTGGCCGCAGTACAGCTGGCCCAGCGCGCCGTTGGGCAGTACCTTCATCAGATAACTGATCTCTCCGTTGGTCAGATGGAAGGTTTGGGTCGATTCGTGGTAAAAAATGCTCATGCAGAGTCCTCCTGTATCTAGCCGCGGGACATAATAGGTTCCGCCGCGTGTGTTTTGAAAAATTGGATCAGCGGTCCGTTGAACAGGGCGTTGCAGATGGTGCCGATGCCGATAATCAGGCGCAGCTCGCCTCCGGAGAGCAGGCAGAATACCACGCCCACAATCACCACCGCCACGTCGCTGAGTACCCGCGCCCGCTGGAAGGGAATACGCCCCTTGGAGGCGTTTTCCAGCATAATGGCCACGCTGTCATAGGGCGCGACGCCCATCTCCGCCACCATGTAAAAGGCCACGCCCAGCCCCGCGAAGACGCTTCCCAGGGCCAACGCCCCGATTCGCATGGGGAGCGTCATCTCCACGCCCCGGAACAGCCAGCAGATGAAGTCCGCCAGATACCCCACGCCCACCATATTCACAATGGTCCCCGCCCCGATGCACTTGCGGGCCTTGAGGAAGACCACCGCCAGAATTGCCGCGTTCATAAGCAGCTGCCAGGCGCCGAAGGACATGCCGAGAAAGCCGCTGATGCCCAGATTCATACACGTAAAGGCGTCCACGCCGAAGGCGCTGAGGCGGTAGGCGCCCACGCAGATGCCGATAAACAGAATCCCTGTAACCATCATCAGGCTTCGTTTGAACCGTTTCATCTCTCAGTCCTCCAGGCGGAAGGCGGTCTTCAGGTCCTCGATTTCCTGGCCGGTAATGTGGACAATCTCCCCCAGCGTACTGCTGTTGATGATGGAGTGGGCGGTGGATTCCAGCACCTCCAGACGGTCAAATGCCTGGAGCAGACTGTTTCCGGTGACAATAACGCTGTCGTTTTCCACCATGACGGCGGGGTTGGCAGGGCCGAAGGCGCGGGACGCCTCCGCCGGGTTGGCGTACATCTCCCGGTAGGGCATTTTTTTGATATCCCGCAGAAGTATGTAACTCTCCGGAATGGTCCGGGGGTCGAAAGCGGCGTCCGTCACCGCAAAGGCCACGGCGTGGACCGGGTGGGCCTGCAACACCGCCCGTACGTCCGGGTTATTGCGGTATACCTCCTCGTGGAAGCGGACCGCACGGGAGGGGATTTTCCCCACCTCCTTCATGCCCGCCTTGACCCGCACCAGGTCGTCCTCCTCCAGATAGGCCCGGTCCATGCCAAAGGGGGTAATGAGAAAGCTGCCGTCGGAGAGGCGGACGGAGTAGGTGCCGTGGGTGGCGGTGAAAAGGTTCATGCGGTAGGAGCGGCGGATGAGGGTAATCATGTCCCGCCGGGCGGACAGCTCCTCGGAGGTGAAGGTGTGGGGGATAAAGTCGTCCATTTTGGTGTGGTAGGAGCTCTCCGCCATGCGGTTGTCCTGGGGGGACAGGGCCTTCACCGGCCCCAGCTTTCCGGCCAGAATCTCCAGCTCGGCGGTGTAATTGAGGGTCTCAAACCGCTGGAAAGCGGCGAACATATCCGGCGCGCCGATGCATACGCCGTGATTTTCCAGCATGGCAATGTCGCAGCCCCCGGCGAAGACCTGCCCGATCTTGTCCCCCAGGTCCTCGCTGCCGGGGACGCCGTAGACGGCGGTCTGCACGTCGGGACAGATTTTTCGTACAGAGGGGATCAGGTCCAGATTGGGGACCCTGCGGATGATGGAGAAGGCCACCAGCGCAGGGGGATGGGCGTGGAGCACGGCTTTCAGGTCGGGGCGCATTTTGTACACCGAAGCGTGGAAGGGCAGCTCGGAGGAGGGCTTGTGGGGACCTTCGCAGGAGCCGTCGGGATGGACGCAGATGATATCCCGGCGGGTCAGCGTCCCCTTGTCCACGCTGGCGGGAGTGATCCAAATATTGCCATCGCTGTCCATGATGGACAGGTTGCCGCCGGAGGTAGTGGTCAGACCCTTGTCGTAAATCCGCTGCATAAACATGACCAGCTGGTCTGCGGGATGGATGTATTGCATGTTCATTTTCTGTTCCTCCTATTATGGCTTGCCGCCTTCCCACGGCAGGCTGATTCCCGCCTATTATAGCGCCCCGGCGGCAGGTTTGTCCAGAAGGAGATTGCGCCTCTTGCCACCGGGCGGAAAATGCCGTATACTATCCCTATCTTAGACAAAGGAGCGTACGCCCCATGTACATAGCCGACCTGCACATTCACTCCCGTTACTCCCGCGCCACCAGCCGGGACTGCGACCTGCCCCATCTGGACTGGTGGGCGCGGAAAAAAGGCATTGCCGTCACCGGTACCGGCGACTTTACCCATCCCGCCTGGCGGGCGGAAATGCGGGAGCAGCTGGCCCCCGCGGAAGATGGGCTGTATACCCTGCGGGAAGAGCTGCGGCTGGCGGGATCCGGGGAACCCACCCGGTTTCTCGTCACCGGGGAGATCAGCTGCATTTACAAGCGGGACGGCAAGACCCGGAAAGTCCACCATCTGATACTCCTCCCCAGCCTGGAGGCGGCGGACGAGGTGTCGGCCCGGCTGGAGGCGGTGGGCAATATCCGCTCGGATGGCCGTCCCATCCTGGGTCTGGACAGCCGGGACCTGCTGGAGCTGACCTTGGAGGCCTGTCCGGACGCGGAGCTGATTCCCGCCCACATCTGGACGCCCCACTTCTCCCTGTTCGGCGCATTCTCCGGCTTTGACACCATGGAGGAATGCTTTGGCAGCCTTGCCGGCCAGATCCACGCCGTGGAGACCGGACTCTCCTCCGACCCGCCCATGAACTGGCGGCTCTCCGCCCTGGACCGGCTCACTCTGGTCTCCCACTCCGACGCCCACTCCCCCGGCAAGCTGGGCCGGGAGGCGGACCTGCTGGATACGGGACTGTCCTATCCGGAGCTGGTCCGGGCCATCCGCACCGGGGATGGATTCTGCGGCACGGTGGAATTTTTCCCGGAGGAGGGTAAATACCACCTGGATGGACACCGGAACTGCGGCGTCTGCCTCACCCCGGTGGAGACCCAGGCGCGGGACGGCATCTGCCCTGTGTGCGGTAAAAAGCTGACCATCGGCGTGGAGCACCGGGTGGAGGTTCTGGCGGACCGTCCGGAGGGGTTCCGGCCTGAGAACGCCAAGCCCTTCCAGAGCCTGGCCCCTCTGCCGGAGGTGATTGCCGCGTCCACCGGCCTGTCCGCCGCCGGGAAGCGCACTGCCGCGCTGTACGAAAAAATGCTGGAGGAGATGGGTCCGGAATTCCGGATTCTGCGGGAGGCGTCTATCCCGGATATTGAGCGGATTGCCGGTCCCTGTGTGGCCGAGGGCGTCCGCCGCCTGCGGCTGGGGCAGGTAGAGCGCAGACCGGGATTTGACGGGCAGTACGGCATCATCTCCCTGCTGGCTCCGGCGGAAATCGAGCGGTTCGGCGGACAGCTGTCTCTCTTTGGGCTGGAGGTCCCAGGAAAAAAACCGGTGCGGAAGCGGACGCTGAAAAAATCGGCCCCCGTCCCGGCAGAGGTCCCCGCCGCCGCGCCCGCCCGGCTCAATCCGGAACAGGAGGCTGCTGTGACGGCGGCGGAGCCCTGCACAGCTGTGGCGGCGGGACCGGGTACCGGGAAAACCAAGACCCTGGTTTCCCGGATTGCCTACCTCATAGAGGAGAAGGGGGTGAAGGCCGGGGAGATCACCGCCGTGACCTTCACCAACCAGGCGGCGGCGGAGATGCGCCAGAGGCTGGAGGCCCGTCTGGGCGGCAAGCGGGCGGTGTCCCGGATGCGGATTGGCACGTTCCACGCCATCTGCCTGGGCCTGCTGGGAGATGTTGCGCTCCTGGGACGGAGCGAGGCCCTGCGGCTTGCGGCGGAGGTCCTGCCGGACGGCTCCGGAGAAAAGCTGCTCCAGGCCGTGTCCAAGGTCAAAAACGGCCTGTCCCTGGAGGAAGCCGGACTGGAGGAGGAGCTGTATACCGCCTACTGCGACCGGGTACAGGCATTGGGCCTGCTGGATTTTGACGACCTGCTGGCTAAGGCCCTGGAGGTGGATACAGCGGGACAGGCGGGATTTTCCCACCTGCTGGTGGATGAATTCCAGGATATCAACGATATGCAGTATGCTCTGGTGCAGTCCTGGAGCCGGAACGGAAAGAGCCTCTTTGTCATCGGTGATCCGGACCAATCTATCTACGGCTTCCGGGGGGCATCGGGACAGTGCTTCCGCCGTTTGACGGCAGACAGGCCGGACACGCGGGTAATCCGGCTGGCGGAGAACTACCGCTCCACACCGGAGGTCCTCCGCGCCGCCCTACCGGTCATTGAGAAGAATCCGGGCGGTCCCCGGACGCTGGTTCCCCAGAGGCCCTCCGGCCCGGCGGTACGGTTGGTCCGCGCTTCGGACGACTTCAGCGAGGCGGTGTTTATTTCCAAGGAAATCATCCGCATGACCGGCGGCGTGGACATGCTGCAGGCCCAGGACATGGGCCGGGACCGGGAGGCCAGGGCGTTTTCCGACATCGCCGTGCTCTGCCGCACCAACCGCCAGCTGCGTCTGCTGGAAAACTGCCTGCGCCATGACGGCATTCCCTGTGTTGTCAGCGGACGGGACGGCTGTCTGGAGGCGGAGGAGGTCCGGGGCTTCCTGGCCTTTTTCCGGACGCTGGCAAAGCCGGAGGACACCGCCGCCCTTGCGGAGACGGTCCGGCAGTTCGGCCCGCCGGATGTGTGGCAGAAGCGGGCGGAGGAATGGCGCCTCTCCGCCGCAAAGGAGAAGCCGTGGAAGCTGGCGGAGCAGTGGGAGGCAAAATATGGAAAGACGGACGCTCTGGACCGGCTGCGGAATATGGCGGTCTTCCACAGTACCTTCGAGGAGTTCTGGAACGTGCTGGCCGCCGGGGAGGAGGGCGACCTGCGGCGGGCGTCTGGAAAGCGGTGGGAGTCCGGCGCGGTGCGGCTGATGACCCTCCACGCCGCAAAGGGACTGGAGTTCCCGGCGGTGTTTGTGGCCGGGGTGAACAGCGGGACGCTGCCGCTGGAGACCCAGAGCCGTCCGGCGGACGGGGAGGAGGAGCGGCGGCTGCTGTTTGTGGGCATGACCCGGGCGCGGGAGGAGCTGATCCTGACCACAGGCGGGGAGCCGTCGCCGTTTCTGGTGGATCTGCCGGGCGGCGTTGTGAGAGAAACGTTAAAGCAGCGGGAGCGGCCCGCGCAGCAGTTCAGCCTGTTTTGAACATGGACAAAGCCGGTGGAGTTTGAATGCTCCACCGGCTTGCTGTTTTCGGGTATTCTCGCGTTATCCCTGGACCTTGCTCATCGCCGCCTTGTCGGCAACCAGCATGACATTGGGATGCAGCTGGAGAATCGAGGCGGGAACCTTGGGGGTGACGGGGCCGGTCAGAGCCGCCTTGACGGCGTCCGCCTTGTCCTCGCCGCTGACCACCACCAGAATTCTCCGAGCCTGCATGATGGTCTTGATACCCATGGTCAGAGCCTGACGGGGTACCTCGTTGGGGGTGGCGAAGAAGCGGGCGTTGGCCTCGATGGTGCGCTCTGTCAGGTCCACCACATGGGTTTCCAGATCAAAGGTGTCGCCTGGCTCGTTAAAGCCGATATGGCCGTTGTGGCCCATGCCCAGCAGCTGCATATCAATGCCGCCCTGGCTGTGGATTACCTGGTTGTAGCGTTTGCACTCCGCCGCCAGGTCCGCCGCCTGTCCATTGGGCAGGTTGGTGTTTTCGGGTTTAATGTTGATGTGGTCAAAGAAGTTGCTCTGCATGAAGTAGCGGTAGCTCTGGTCGTGGTCCGGCGCAAGGCCAACATACTCGTCCAGGTTGACGGTGCGCACCTCGCTGAAGTCCACGTCCCCCCTCTTATACCACTCAATCAGCTGCTTGTACATTCCAACAGGCGAGGAGCCTGTGGCCAGGCCAAGCACGCAGGTGGGATTGAGAATCACTTGGGCGGAAAGAATGTTCGCCGCCTTGCGGCTCATGCTTTGATAGTCCTCGGTCACATAAATTTTCATTTGTCTGCCTCCTATGACGGTGTATCATTTTCCTCCCCTGGTATCAGGGGTATTTTTATTGTAACATTTGGGGAAGTAATTTGCAACCCCCGGTTAGATGGGAGCGCACGGCAGCTCTGTGGAAGCCCGCTCGGTACCGCCTGCGGCGGCTCCGGCAGGTTTTATCCCTTCACGCCGCCGGAAGCCAGACCGCTGACCAGATTCTTTTCGATTCCCATGAACAGGATAACCACGGGAATAATGGCGAAAATGGAGGCGGCAAAGAGGTACTGCCATTCAATCATGTTGTAGCCGTTGAAAATGTTGATGCCCACGGTCAGCGGCTTGTTGGTGTCGGTGGAGATCAGGCACAGGGCCACGGTGTACTCGTTCCAGGCGTTGATGAAAATAAAAATCAGCGTGGTGACGATGCCCGGCGCGGCCACCGGCAGCAGCACCCGCAGCATGGACTGCAGCCGGGTACACCCGTCAATGGTGGCCGCCTGCTCCATCTCCGAGGAGATGCCCATGAAAGTCCCCCGCAGGAGCCAGATGGTGAAGGCCTGGTTAAAGGCGGCGTTGATGAAGACCAGTCCCAGGACGCTGTCCGTCAGGCCCAGGGTCAGCATGACCTTATAGATGCCGATGAGCAGCACCACCGGGGCGAACATCTGGGAGACAATGACAAAGCCCAGGAAAGCGGTCTGACCCTTGAAGCGCATACGGGCCAGGGCATAGGCGGCGGGAATGCCGCAGAGCATGGCAATGACGGTGGAGCCGCTGGCCACCAGAATGGAGTTGAGCAGATACCGGGCCATAGGCGCACGGTCCCAGATGTCAATGAAGTTGGTCCACAACGCCGTGACCGGCAGGATGGTGCCGTGGGGGCTGAAGATTTCCGCACGGCTCTTCAGGGCGGTGCAGAACATGGCAAAGTAGGGGTACAGAGTAATCACGCACACCGCGATCACGACCAGATACAGAAGCGTCCGCAGAATCACTTTCTTTGCCGGGACCGGCTTTCTTGCAGTTTCATTCATCAGTAGTCATCTCCCTTCCGCAGCGTATAGATCATGTACACGCTGGCACAAACCAGCAGGATGATAAAGCCAATGACCGAAACCGCCGCGGCCTCTCCCTGCCGGCCATTGTAGAAGGCCAGCTTGTAGAGGTATGTAACCAGCGTGTCCGTGAAGTTGGCCGGGTCGCCTTTGGTCATGGTCCAGACGATGGGGAAGGAGTTGAACACGTAGATGATGTTCAGCACTGTGCTCACCGTCAGGGACGAGCGGACCAGGGGCAGGGTGATTTTGAACAGCTTCTGCCAGTAGTTGGCTCCGTCCACCGTAGCGGCTTCATAGTAGGTGGTGTCGATGCTCTGCAGTCCGGAGAGGACGCAGAAGGTGACAAAGGGGATGGTGACAAAGATGCCGCAGGCGATCTCCCAGTTGAAGTAGATCTGGGGCGTGGACGTCCAGTTCACCGCGTGGTCGAGAATACCCAGTTTGATAAGCAGGGTGTTCAGGGTGCCGTAGTCCGTGTTGATGATGAAGTTCCAGACGCTGGCCTGGATGACCAGCGTGGTGGCCCAGGGGAAAACCACGATGGCCCGTGCAATCTTGCGCCCGCGGAACTGGTTGTTCAGCGCCAGGGCCAGGATGAAGCCCAGGATGGTGGACAGCGCCACCACGGCCACCGTCCAGACCAGGGTGTTCTTCAGCACGATGCCGAAAGCGTTGCTTTTGAGAACCTTTGCGAAGTTGGCCGCGCCGTTGAAGCCTTTGATCAGTCCCGCCTTGCTCACGTCGCTCAGAGCCATACGAAACACAAACACAATGGGTACCAGGATGAAAACTGACATCAGAATTAAGCTGGGGGCAATCCAGACATACGGCTCAATTTTGCGTAAGGAATTTTTTTTCACGGGGTACCTCCCTCCCTCTCTTACAATACACTGAAACAAGAGGGCCGAGCCAAACGGCCCGGCCCGCGGCAGTTATAGTCGGCGTTATCCGGCGATCTGAGACTGGAGTTCATCCAGCAGAGACTGCACGTCTCCGCCCAGCAGAGCCTGCTGCTCCACGTTGATGACGCCCTGCTTCACGTCGGCCCACTCAGCCTTGGCGGTGGGATAGAACTTACAGCTGCCAACGATGTCCACCCAGGGAGCCATGCTGGGGTCTTCCTTGGCCACGATCTCGCCGCCGGCGGAGGTGGCGGGCAGGAAGCCTTCCATCAGCACCCATTCAGAGTACCGGGCATCGTCATAGAAATAATCGAAGAAGGTCTTGATGGCCTCGATCTTCTCAGGGGAGTGACCGTTGTCGAAGCACATGAAGCGGTCCATAACGCCGGCAGAGACGGAGGCGTTGCCGCCGTTGGTGGGGATGGGCGCGAAAGCGTAGTTGATAGTGCTGCCGCCATCGGCAATGTAGGTGGGGATGCTGTTGGGCCCGATCATCATGGCAACCTTACCGGAACCGAACATATCCTGCAGGTCATAGCGGGTGTCGGTAGCGGGGGCGCTGTTGGTGAGGCCGGAGTTAACCAGATCAATGGCGTAGTTGACCGCCTCCACGTTCTCCGGGCTGTTGAGGGTCCAGTTGCCGTCACCGTCCACGAAGTCGCCGCCGTTGTTCCAGATGTAGTAGGCAAAAGCGGCCTGGCCTTCGTCGGTGGTCATGTCAATGCCCCAGGGATAGATCTCGGAGTCATATGCCTTGATCTTCTCGCAGGCGGCCTTCAGTTCGTCCCAGGTGGTGGGCACTTCCACGCCGGCAGCTTCCAGGATGTCCACGTTGTAGTACATGGCGCGGGCGGAAGCCAGGTCAGGGATGGCCCAGATGGTGCCGTCAATGTTGGACTGCTCCAGGAATGCGGGGTACAGCTTGGCATAGGTCTCATCGGAGACATAGTCCTTGGCAGGCAGGAGCAGGCCGTCCGCCTGATAGTCGGCGAAGACATCGATGTTCAGGATGTCGGGGGCGCTGTTGTTGGACAGGCGGGTGTTGACCACAGTGTAGATATCGTTCCAGGAGACGACTTCCACGGTCAGGTTGATATTGTCGTGCTCAGCGTTGAACGCATCGGCAAAGTCCGCCCACCACTTGGTGGTGTTCTGGCCGTACTGGGAGGCGATGACGCTGATGTCGATTTTATCACCGGAAGGGGCATCGGAGCCGCCGGTATCGCCTGTGTTGTTCTGCGCGTCGCCGCCGGTATTACCGCCAGCGTTTCCGCCCTGGCTGCCGCAGGCAGCCAGGGCCATGACCATGGTCATGGCCAGCAGCAGCGCAAGTAACTTCTTCTTCATTCAATACATCCTCCTTAAATTATGGATTGGGAATAGAAAGCAGCGTCCTGCGCACAGGGAAGGTCTTGAGGACACAGCCGGGAGCGGGACACTGCCTGTCTCTTATTGTACCAGTTCTATTTGGAAAAAATAGGGGTCATCGTTCCCAATATAGCAAAATCGTACGCATTCCGAAGAATTGTACGGAAAGCAAAAAAACAGGGGAAATTTTTCGTCAAAATAACCAAGTCAACCGGCAAAATTCCGCCCTTTTTTCCGGAAATCCCTGGGAGTGACCCCGGTGAAGGAGCGAAAGACACGGGAGAAGTAATTATAATCGCTGATTCCCACCGATTCCGCCACCGCGTACACCGGCAGGCTGCTCTGCACAAGCAGTCCCTTTGCGGCCTCAATCCGCCGCTGGGAGAGGAGAAAGGAGAGGGTGCGTCCGCCGGAGAGCTCCTTTGCCAGACGGCACAGCTTGGTCCGTCCAATGTGCAGGGCATCGGAAATGCTCTCCAAAGACAGCTTTTCCATATAGTGCTGCTCCACATACTGCTCCAGCTTCTGCAGGTCGGTCTGTTCGGTAGAGAGAATCATGCCCTTGAGCTGGATATAGGCCGCCAGAGCCTCCAGGGTCTTGGCGTAGGCGTTCAGCTGCGGGGCTGTGTACTGGCGGAACTGGAAAAAGGCGTCCCGCAGGCGGTCCGCGCCGCCCGGATACCACTCCACCAGTGGACGGGTGCGTTCCCACTGCTCCTCAATCGGGCTCCCGTCCAAAAAGCAGCCGAAAATCAGGTAGGCCAGCGGGCGCTTTTTGTCGTACAGAGGCATGAGCGCCTCACAGATTCCGGCGTGGCAGCGGTAGAACTGAAACCCCTTGTCCGCCGTGTAGTTCTTTACCTTCCAGGCGTCGCAGGCCACGCAGCGGGCATGGCCCTCCGGCAGAGCGTTAATTGCCTTGCAGAAGGGCGGGTGATCCTGGAACAGATTGATATCCTGACCTTTCGGGTCCAGGATGTTGGCCGTCATGCCGGTGAGGACATAAAGATTTGTCACCAGCTGGAGCAGCTGCTTCTGGTCAAAAAGTACATTCATAGCGTTTCCCCTCCCTGCGCTTTTTCGTCAGTATAGCATAAAATTTCGTCCGCGTGTGCAATAATACTATAAATTTATAAAATTTTTTCCGGCACGGGCCGCTGAAGACGTTTTTTGTCGAAATCCACAGTTGCAAGACGAGCAGAAACTTGTCATAATAGGAGCAGCATATTCTCGACCATAAAAATAAAACGATGATGAGATGAGAGGATGTGGAGGACGATGCAGGAGCTGAAGGATCGTATTCGTAAAGAGGGAAAGGTGCTGCCCGGCAATATTATTAAGGTGGACGGCTTTCTCAATCACCGCGTGGACACCAGGCTGATGGGAAATATCGCGGATGAATTTGCAAAATTTTTCGACGTGTCACAAATCACCATGGTACTGACCGCCGAGGCCAGCGGCATCGCTCTGGCCACCATCTGCGCCGAAAAATACAAGGTGCCGATGGTGTTCGCCAAGAAAGCGAAGAGCGACAACATTGAGGGCGGGCTGTATCAGAGCGAAATCTATTCCTATACCTATAAGAAAAAAGTGACGCAGATTCTCAGCAAGGAGTGGATGACCGCCGGGGACCGGGTGCTGATTGTGGACGACTTTATGGCCAACGGCGAGGCGGTGCGCGGTCTGTGCGACCTGGTGGATCAGGCCGGAGCTGAACTGGTGGGAATTGGCATCGCTGTGGAAAAGGGCTTCCAGGGCGGCGGCGACCGGCTGAGAAGCCAGGGGTTCCCCTACCACGCCCTGGCCGTGATCGAACAGGCGGATGAAAATGGGATCGTGTTCCGGGAAGACCAGTAGGAGAAAGGCGGAGCTATGAAACATCAGACAGTAATTGTTCTGGACTTTGGCGGCCAGTACAACCAGCTCATCGCCCGGCGGGTGCGGGAATGCGGCGTGTACTGCGAGGTCAAACCCTATACCGTCCCCCTGGAAGAGCTGAAAGGGCTGGAGCCCATCGGCTTTATCTTCACCGGCGGGCCGAATTCCGTCTACCAGGAGGACGCGCCCCATGTGGACCCGGCTGTATTTGAGCTGGGCGTACCAGTGTTGGGTATCTGCTACGGCTGTCAGCTGATGGCCCAGGCCCTGGGAGGCCAGGTTACAGCCGCTCAGGACGATACCGCCAGAGAATACGGGAAAACAGCGACGTTCTTTGATACCTCCTGCAAACTTTTCAAGAATTTGCCGGAGCAGGGCGTGAGCTGGATGAGCCACGGCGATTATATGGAAAAAGTGCCGGACGGTTTTGTTTTGGCCGCTCACTCCGAGGCCTGCCCCAATGTGGCCATCGCAGACGAAAAACGGGGCTTTTATGGGGTGCAGTACCACCCGGAGGTCAACCACACAGAAAACGGTGTTGCGATGATCCGCAATTTTCTGTACGAGGTCTGCGGCGCGGCGGGCGACTGGACGATGGGCGATTATAAGCGCACCGCAGTTGAGGCCATCCGTGAAAAAGTAGGCGGCGGCAAGGTTCTGCTCGCCCTCTCCGGCGGCGTGGACAGCTCGGTATGCGCCGCGCTGTTGGCGGAGGCCGTGGGCCGGCAGCTGACTTGCGTGTTTGTCGATCACGGTTTGATGCGAAAAAATGAGGGCGACGAGGTGCAGGCCGCTTTCCAGCCCTGGGCAATGAATTTTGTGCGGGTGGATGCCGAGGCGCGGTTTTTACAGAAACTGTCCGGTGTCACAGACCCGGAACGGAAACGGAAAATTATCGGTGAGGAGTTTATCCGGGTCTTTGAGGAGGAAGCAAAAAAAATCGGTGCAGTGGACTTTTTGGCCCAGGGTACCATTTATCCGGATGTGATTGAGTCCGGCGCAGGCGATGCCGCAGTGATCAAAAGCCACCACAACGTGGGCGGACTGCCGGATTATGTGGATTTTAAGGAGATTATTGAGCCCCTGAGACTGCTGTTTAAGGACGAAGTGCGCCAGCTGGGCCGGGAGTTGGGATTGCCGGAGTATCTTGTGGCCCGTCAGCCCTTCCCAGGACCGGGACTGGCGATCCGGGTGATTGGTGAGCTGACAAAGGAGAAGCTGGATACCTTGCGGGATGCTGATGCGATTTACCGGCAGGAAATTGCGGCGGCAGGGTTGGATCGGGAGGTTGGGCAGTATTTTGCCGTGCTGACGAACACCCGGAGCGTTGGCGTGATGGGGGATGGACGCTCTTACGATTATACGCTGGCCCTGCGGGCTGTGACAACTACCGATTTTATGACCGCTGATTGGGCTAGACTGCCGTATGAGGCGCTGGATCGAATTAGTACCAGGATCGTGAATGAAGTGCCGGGGATTAACCGGATTGTTTATGATGTGACCAGTAAGCCTCCGGCGACGATTGAGTGGGAATGATTTCAGAGGGTGGAAAAGCCTTGATATGACTGGGTTTTGCAAGGCTTGAACCCCTCTGTGGCAACGATTTGGCAACAT
>JAAWQS010000096.1 GCA_022800665.1 Oscillospiraceae bacterium | reverse complement strand
GCCGCGCCGGCTGCACCGGTCGCCCCCGTTGCGCCCGTCGCACCCGCAGGGCCGGTTGGACCCGTGGGACCGGCAGGACCCGGCGCACCCGCTGCACCGGTCGCTCCCGTCGCACCCGTTGCGCCTCTCGCACCCGCAGGGCCGGTTGGACCCATCGGGCCGGCAGGACCCGCCGCGCCGGCTGCACCGGTCGCCCCCGTTGCGCCCGTCGCACCGGTTGCGCCCGTTGCGCCGGCAGGACCCATAGGACCCGCAGGTCCCATGGGACCGGTCGGACCGGCAGGACCGCTCACACCTGGTACGCCCATAGGCCCCATCGGGCCTGTCGGACCGGGAAACCCCATAGGCCCCATCGGACCCATGGGGCCTACTGGCCCCGGCAGTCCCCGTGGTCCTCTTGGGCCTGGAACACAGCAGATATTTCCAGGATTGCCGCAGGAGTGATGGCAGCAGCCGAGCTGATCGCCGCAGGAACAGTTCTCCTTCTGCTCTTGGCAGTTGTCATAATGATTATATCTCATAGGGATCAATTTCCTCCCTGTATTACAGTGACGCGGCGCGGCATTGCGCCGCGTGAACGGGCGCTTCCCAAAGGACTGGACGCCCACTTCATCCTATGCCTCTGCCGCCCCTGTGGTTCCCCTGCATGTACCGATACTGTTCCCCGCTGAAAAGCGCACAAACGTTACCGGGCAAAAATCCAGGATTCGCAGCGGATCCGAGAGTGCATTAAAGTTCTTTTTGATACTTTTTCTTTCAAGAAAAAGTATGAGAAAAAGAGCAAGTCCGTCTTTCCACGACTGGACTTGCTCTTTTCTGTAGCTTCTTACCGTCTGCTGTTCATACGCGCTGTTTACAGCTCTTCGTCTTCTTCCATCTCCGGCAGCTCCGGTTCTTCCTCCGCACCGTCTTCCACCGGCTCCTCAAAGACATCCGTCTCCTCCTCCAGCGCCTCCGGCTCCTCCGGTTCCGCCGGCGGCTCCAGATCGGGAACCACGGCTCCGGCCATTTCCCGGTAGGCCGTCAAACCGGCTCCGGCGGGAATCAGCTTTCCGATAATGACGTTCTCCTTCAGGCCCACCAGATGGTCCACCTTGCCCTTGATCGCGGCTTCGGTCAGCACCTTGGTGGTTTCCTGGAAGGAGGCGGCGGACAGGAAGGAGTCCGTAGCCAGGGACGCCTTTGTAATACCCATCAGCAGCTGGGTCACTTCCGCCTCCCGCAGCGGCTCGCCGTCCTCCCGGACCTCCCCGGCGGCCCGCCGGGCCTTGACCTGCTTATTGGCTGTGTGCAGATCCAGCACGTCTACCATGGACCCGCTCAGCAGGTCCGTATCTCCTGGGTCCTCCACCCGGCATTTGCGCATCATCTGCCGGACAATGACCTCAATATGCTTATCATTGATATCCACGCCCTGCTGGCGGTACACCCGCAGGACCTCCTGAATGAGATAGTTGTGGACGGCGGAGGAACCCCGCGTGCGCAGGACGTCGTGGGGGTTCAGGGCGCCGTCGTTGATGGCGGTACCCTTCTCAATCACATCCCCGTCGTTGACCCGCAGGCCGGTGTGGGGGACGGAATACATCTTGGTGTTGCCGTCGTTGTCCGTGACATGGATATTCAGCAGGGAGCCCTTGTTGCTCTCCTCGAAGCGGACCTTGCCGCCGATCTCCGCCAGCGTCGCCATCTTCTTCGGCTTGCGGGCCTCAAACAGCTCCTCTACGCGGGGAAGACCCTGGGTGATATCGCCGCCGGCCACGCCGCCGGTGTGGAACGTACGCATGGTCAGCTGCGTACCCGGCTCGCCGATGGACTGCGCGGCGATAATGCCCACAGCCTCGCCGGTTCCCACGGGACGGCCCGCCGCCAGGTTCATGCCGTAGCACTTGGCGCACACGCCGCTCTTTGCCTGGCAGGTCAGCACCGTACGGATTTCCACACGGTGGATACCCTTGGACTCCAGCGCCTGTGCGTCTCCCTCCCCCAGCATGACGTCGGCAGGGAACAGCACCTCGCCGGTCTCCGGGTCCAGGATATCCCGGACCGGGAAGCGGCCCCGAATCCGGTCGGCAAACTTCTCAATGACCTGCCCGTTCTCGCTGATTTCCTCCACCCAGATGCCCTCGTCCACGCCGCAGTCGTCCTCGCGGATAATAACCTCTTGACTGACGTCCACCAGACGGCGGGTCAGATAACCGGAGTCGGCGGTCCGCAGGGCGGTGTCGGCCATGCCCTTCCGGGCGCCGCGGGAGGAGATAAAATACTCCAGCACGCTCAGGCCCTCGCGGAAATTGGACTTGATGGGGATTTCGATGGTACGGCCTGCGGTGTTGGCCATCAGGCCGCGCATACCTGCCAGCTGACGGATCTGCTTCATGGAGCCGCGGGCGCCGGAGGTCGCCATCATATAGATGGGGTTCAGCTCCTCCAGATTGCTCTGCAGGGCGTCGGTAACATCCTCGGTGGTCTTCTCCCACTCCCGGACAACGGCGCGGTAACGCTCGTCGTTGGTCATGAAGCCCATCTTGTATTCGTCCTCAATGTCCACGATCCGCTGCTCTGTCTCTTTAATCAGCTCATATTTTCTCGCGGGAACGGACATATCATAGATGGAAATGGTAATCGCGCCTCTGGTGGAATATTTGTAGCCAGTGGACTTGATGTTGTCCAGCACCTCGGCGGCCATGGTAAAATTGTGCTTCTGAATGGTCCGGCCCACGATCTTGCCCAGTTCCTTTTTGCCGCAGGTCATGTTGATCTCGTAATCGCACACATGGTCCGGATCATCCCGGTCCACAAACCCCAGGTCCTGGGGAATGTTCTGGTTAAAGATAATCCGTCCGGCGGTGATCTCCACAATTTTGCGGTAGTTGACGCCGTGGTAGGTGAAGTCCCGGCGGACCTTGATGGGCGCATGGATGCCCACGACGCGGTCGTTGTAGGCCAGCATCACCTCGTCCTCGTCCACAAACACCTTCCCCGCGCCGGGCTCCTTGTCGTTGACGTAGGTGAGGTAGTAGGAGCCGAGCACCATGTCCTGGGACGGGACCGTCACCGGTCCGCCGTCCTGGGGGCGCAGGAGGTTGTTGGCGGAGAGCATCAGCAGGCGGGCTTCCGCCTGGGCCTCTGCGGACAGGGGGACATGGACCGCCATCTGGTCGCCGTCAAAGTCCGCGTTGAAGGCGGTACACGTCAGGGGGTGCAGCTTAATGGCGCGGCCCTCTACCAGCACCGGCTCAAATGCCTGGATGCCCAGGCGGTGGAGGGTGGGGGCGCGGTTGAGCATGACCGGGTGGTCCTTGATGACGATATCCAAAGCGTCCCAGACCTCGGCCTTGCCCTTATCCACCATCTTTTTAGCGGATTTGATATTATTGGCTGCGCCGTCCTCCACCAGCTTTTTCATGATGAACGGACGGAACAGCTCCAGGGCCATCTCCTTGGGCAAGCCGCACTGATAGATTTTCAGCTCCGGACCGACCACGATTACGGAGCGGCCCGAATAGTCCACCCGTTTGCCCAGCAGGTTCTGGCGGAACCGGCCCTGCTTGCCCTTGAGCATATCGCTGAGGGACTTCAGCGCCCGGTTATTGGCGCCGGTCACAGCGCGGCCCCGGCGTCCGTTGTCAATGAGGGCGTCCACGGCCTCCTGGAGCATCCGCTTCTCGTTGCGGACGATAATATCCGGCGCTTTCAGCTGGATGAGGCGTTTGAGACGGTTGTTGCGGTTGATGACCCGGCGGTATAGGTCGTTGAGGTCGCTGGTGGCGAAGCGTCCGCCGTCCAGCTGGACCATGGGGCGGATTTCCGGCGGAATCACCGGCAGCACGTCAATAACCATCCACTCCGGCTTGTTGCCGGACAGCCGGAAGGCGTCCACCACCTCCAGGCGTTTGACAATGCGGGCCTTCTTCTGGCCGGAGGCGTTTTTCAGCTCTGCGTGGAGCTGTTCGGACAGCTGCTCCAGATCAATGTCCTGCAGCAGCTTTTTCACCGCCTCCGCGCCCATGCCGGCCTGGAAGTCGTCCTCGTACTTCTCCCGCATGTCCCGGTACTCCCGTTCGCTGAGGATTTGGTTCTTAATGAGGGGCGTCTCCCCTGCGTCGGTCACGATATAGTTGGCAAAATACAGCACCTTCTCCAGAATCCGGGGGCTGATATCCAGCAGCAGGCCCATCCGGGAGGGGATGCCCTTGAAATACCAGATATGGCTGACCGGCGTAGCCAGGTCAATATGGCCCATGCGCTCCCGGCGGACCTTGGACTTGGTGACTTCCACGCCGCAGCGGTCGCAGATTTTCCCCTTATAGCGGATCTTTTTGTACTTTCCGCAGTGGCACTCCCAGTCCTTGGTGGGCCCGAAAATTTTCTCGCAGAACAGGCCGTCCCGTTCGGGCTTCAAGGTGCGGTAATTGATGGTCTCTGGCTTCATGACCTCGCCGTAGGACCACTCCCGGATCATCTCCGGGGAAGCGACGCCGATCTTAATGGCGTCAAATTCCACATAACTCATATTTTCAGCTCCGCCTCCTGATTAAAAATCCTCATCGTCCTCATCGTCATCTCCGGCAAAGTCTCCGTCCTCGCCGGCGTCCTCAATGGCGAAGCCGGACTCCTCAAAAGCGGCGTCGTCAGCCACGTATTCCTCGCTCTCCCGGTCGTCGTCCCGGTCCATACGGTTGAGGTTAAAGGTGGTCATCTCGTCTTCGTCGTCCTTCAGCTCGATCTCATCTCCGTTCTGATCCAGGACCTTGATATCCAGGCACAGGGCCTGCAGCTCCTTGACCAGCACCTTGAAGGACTCCGGCACGCCGGGCTTGGGTACGTTGTGGCCCTTGACGATGGACTCGTAGGTGCGCACGCGCCCGGCCACGTCGTCGGACTTCACGGTCAGAATCTCCTGCAGGGTATAGGACGCGCCGTAAGCTTCCAGGGCCCACACTTCCATCTCGCCGAAACGCTGGCCGCCGAACTGGGCTTTACCGCCCAGGGGCTGCTGGGTGACGAGGGAGTAGGGACCGGTGGAGCGGGCGTGGATCTTGTCGTCCACCAGGTGGTGGAGCTTCATGAAGTAGACGTAGCCTACGGTAACTTTGTTGTCAAACCGCTCGCCGGTACGGCCATCGTAGAGCCAGCTCTTGCCTTCCGGGTCCAGGCCCGCTTCCCGGAGGGCGTTGGCGATATCCTCCTCGTTGGCGCCGTCGAAGATGGGGGTCGCCACCTTCCAGCCCAGGGTCTTGGCGGCGTAGCCCAGATGGACCTCCAGAACCTGGCCGATGTTCATGCGGCTGGGCACGCCCAGGGGGTTCAGCACGATATCCAGGGGCGTACCGTCTGGCAGGAAGGGCATATCCTCCTGGGGCAGAATGCGGGAGACAACGCCCTTGTTGCCGTGGCGTCCGGCCATCTTGTCGCCCACGCTGATTTTGCGCTTCTGGGCGATATACACCCGGACCACCTCGTTGACGCCCGGCCCTAACTCGTCTCCGGCCTCGCGGGTGAAGACCTTTGCGTCCACCACAATGCCGCTCTCGCCGTGGGGGACCTTGAGGGAGGTATCCCGGACCTCCCTGGCCTTCTCGCCGAAGATGGCCCGCAGCAGCCGTTCCTCTGCGGTCAGGTCGGTCTCGCCCTTGGGCGTGACCTTGCCCACCAGGATGTCGCCGGCCCGGACCTCCGCGCCGATGCGGATGATGCCCCGCTCATCCAGGTCCTTCAGGGCGTCCTCGCCCACGTTGGGGATATCGCGGGTAATCTCCTCCGGCCCCAGCTTAGTGTCCCGCGAGTCGATCTCGTATTCTTCAATGTGGATGGACGTATACACGTCGTCCCGCACCATGCGCTCGTTCAAAAGGACCGCGTCCTCGTAGTTGTAGCCTTCCCAGGTCATGAAGCCCACCAGGATGTTCCGGCCCAGGGCAATCTCGCCCTGTTCGGTGGCGGGACCGTCGGCCAGCACCGTGGGAGAGATCCCGTTGGCGGGGTCCGCTCCGTGGACCCGCTCGCCTACGGATACAATGGGCCGCTGGTTGATGCAGGTGGTGTGGTTGGACCGGAGGAACTTGACCAGCTTATACTCCCGGACCATACCGCTGTCGTACTTGACGGTGATGGCGGTGGCATCCACCTTGGACACCTCGCCGTCGCCCTCAGCCAGGACCACGATCTCGGAGTCCATGCAGATTTTGTGCTCCATGCCGGTGCCGATGACCGGCGCCTCCGGCTTGAGGAGCGGCACCGCCTGCCGTTGCATGTTCGCGCCCATGAGGGCGCGGTTGGCGTCGTCGTTGGGCAGGAAGGGGATCATGGCGGTAGCGATGGAGACCATCATCCGTGGGCTGATGTCCACGAAGTCCACTTTATCCTGCTCCACGCCGATGATCTCGTCGCGGTGGCGGCAGGTAATGCGTTCGTTGATAAAGCAGCCGTTCTCGTCCGTAGGCTCCGCGGCCTGGGCCACAATATACTGGTCCTCTACGTCGGCGGTCATATAGACCACCTCGTCCGTCACCCGGCCCGTGGCGTGGTCCACCTTGCGGAAGGGCGCCTCGATAAAGCCGTACTCGTTGATGCGGGCATAGGTGGAGAGGTAGTTGATCAGGCCGATGTTGGGACCTTCGGGGGTCTCGATGGGACACATGCGGCCATAGTGGCTGTAGTGGACGTCGCGCACGTCCATGCTGGCCCGTTCGCGGCTCAGGCCGCCGGGTCCCAGGGCGGACAGACGCCGCTTGTGGGTTAGCTCCGCCAGGGGATTGGTCTGGTCCATGAACTGGCTGAGGGGGCTGGAACCGAAGAACTCCTTAATGGCCGCAGTGACGGGGCGGATGTTGATCAGGCTCTGGGGCGTAACCTTATCCATCCCCTGAATGGTCATGCGCTCCCGGATGACCCGCTCCATGCGGCTGAAGCCGATGCGGAACTGATTCTGCAGCAGCTCGCCCACGCACCGCAGGCGGCGGTTGCCCAGATGGTCAATATCATCCTTCGCGGCCAGCCCCTTGGAGAGCGTGTTCATATAGTTGATGGAGGCGAGGATATCGTCCACAATGATATGTTTGGGGATGAGGTCGTCCACGCGGCGGCGCAGGACGTCCTTCAGCTCCTCGCCCTGGTACTGCTCCAGCAGCTCCTGAAGCACGCTGTAGCGGACCCGTTCCTTGATGCCGCACTCGGCCTGGGGGTCAAAATCCACGTAGGCGGCCAGATCGCACATGTGGTTGGAGAAGATGCGCATGGGGCTGCCGTCCACCTCCACCACGACCTCGTTGACGCCAATGGCGTCCATCTCCCTGGCCTCCGTCCTGGTGAGGACGTGGCCCGGCTCGTGGAGCAGCTCGCCTGTCGCCGGGTGGACCACCGGCTCCACCAGGGCCAGACCGGAAATTCTGGCCCACAGGGTGAGCTTTTTGTTGAACTTGTAGCGTCCCACCGTGCTCAGGTCATAGCGGCGGGGGTCAAAGAAGAGGTTGTTGATAAGGGTCTCGGCGGAGTCCACCGTGGGCGGCTCGCCGGGACGCAGCTTCCGGTAAATCTCCAGCAAAGCCTCCTCGTAGGTCTTGCAGGCATCCTTATCCAGCGTGGCGCGGACGGTGGGGTCGTCGCCGAAGTAGTCCAGAATCTCCCCGTCCGTGCGCAGTCCCACAGCCCGGATGAGGCAGGTTACGGGGAGCTTGCGGTTTTTATCAATGCGGACCCAAAACAGCTCGTTGGTATCGGTTTCGTACTCCAGCCAGGCGCCCCGGTAGGGAATGACCTGACAGGTAAGAATGGGCAGGTCGGTTTTGGGATCGACCTCCTTGCCGTAATAGATGCCGGGGGAGCGGACGATCTGGGAGACCACCACGCGCTCTGCGCCGTTGACGATAAAGGTGCCGGATTTGGTCATAAGCGGGAAATCGCCCATAAAGATTTCCTGCTCCTGCAGCTCCTCGGTCTCCTTATTGCGCAGGCGCACGCTGACCTTCAGGGGAGCGGCGTAGTTGACGTCCCTGGCCTTGCACTCCTCCACATCATATTTTGGCGGTTCGTTCATGCTGAAGTCAATAAAGCTCAGCTCCAGGGTACCCGCATAGTCGCCGATGACGCCCACATCGGCGAACACCTCCCGCAGTCCGGTGTCCAGGAACCACTGGTAGGAGTTCTTCTGAATCTCCAGCAGGTTGGGCATGGGCATAATCTCCTCATGCCGGGCAAAGTTTTTCCGCAGGGTTTTGCCATAATACTTGTCCTTGGCCATCTTGTAATACTCATCTGCCTTTCCGCGCTCCCATACCGGCCTGCTGGGCCGGGCGGGGGGCCGCCAATTTGTCCGCGTGCTCAGACACACAAGGGTGGGTTGATAATTTCGTATTGATTTCCTCTTGCCTTTTTCGTGGAAAACTGCTATACTGTGACTATGAGGTGGAGATTCAAGCTCCACCTATTTGTGTTTATAAGCAATTAAGTTTACCATTTTGTGCCTGGTTTGTCAAGTAAAATTTCGGCAAATTACGGGACGAAAATGTCAAGGGTTAAATGCAGAAAAATCCAAAATACTTTTTTGTGCATTATTCACAAAAGCAATTCTACCCCCTCAATACCGGCCTGCTGGGCAAG
>JAAWQS010000011.1 GCA_022800665.1 Oscillospiraceae bacterium | reverse complement strand
ATGTCGAGTTGAATGAATATTCAATATATCAAACAAAATTATGTAAAATTCATGTGACAATCCATACTCTGTGGCCTGACCAATTCCGCAAATGTGGAACTTGTTCACAATTTGTTTACTCATTCAAAAACCGTGACAGAAAATAAATTAGGGGTTGCCAAATGTCCCCAAATTCGGTATAATAGTCAAAGCGTTTTTATTTTCAGGTACAAAACAAAATCAGAGGAACAAAGGAGGATGCGCTGTGTATAGTGAAACAGCCGCTGTCGTGAAACATTTATCTGCCGGGGGAGCTGGAAGCGCTGGAGCCGCGGCTGCCAGCTCCAGCTCGCTGCTGATTATGATTGTCATCATGGTCGTCGTTATGTACTTTATGATCTGGCGTCCGGAGAGCAAGCGGAAAAAGCAGGCGGAAAACATGCGCAACAGTCTGAAAAAAGGCGATCAGATTACCACCATCGGCGGAATTATGGGAAAGATCGTCCAGGTCTCGGACGAGACAATCGTCATTGAGACCAGCGAGGACCGGGTCCGCATGGAGCTGACCAAGTGGGCCGTGTCCACCAACAACAGCCAGCAGCCGGAGCCCGACAAGAAGGGGAAGAAGGCCAAAACAGAGGAAGAGCCGCCCCGCATTGAGGACGGCGCCGACAGCAGCAATTAACCTGGCAGAATAACCGGACCTCCCGGCAAATATACTGTTTTATCAGTAGATTTGCCGGGAGGTTTTTTTATGTCGAAGGTAGTCATGTCTCTGCCGCAGGGAATGGTGAAAAACAGCGTGATCGGCGGCCTGTTAGCGCTGATCTCCTATGTGGCGCTGCAATTTGTCTGCGCGATGCTGGTGGACAAAGGGGCACTGGGACTGGAACAGCTGTATCCGGTGGTGTGCGTCACGGCGGCAATTGCGTCTTTCCTCGGCTGCGGGTACAGCGTGCTGAGAGGGAAGGGGACGTCGATGCTGACGGTGCCGGTGGTGGTTGTGGTCTTTATGACCCTGACCCTGGCGGCTGCGCTGCTGACGGCGGATACAATTGCGATTGAGAACGGCGTTACAGGGCTAGGGCTGTCGATGGCGGCTGGCGGACTGCTGGCCGCGCTGGTGGGCGGCAATCTTCCGAAGGGAGGAAAACGCAGGCGCGGCAGAAAGAGCAGCCGGTAAGGAATAGAATTCCCAAGGAGAAAACGGATACGGCGAATAGATGGGGAGCAGACGGGCGCAGCGGCTCGTCTGCTCCTGCTAAATATAAGCGAAAGACTGTCAAGATGTGAAAATAAACAAAAGCGAAAAAAGAGGCGTAATTTTTGCTCGAATTTTGTCGAGAACTGTGATTACTAGTTGTAATCTTCTTTGACGGAAGATATAGTAGGAAAACAGCGCGGCTGACACAAAATATGCTGTTTCTGTACATATAGAACGGCCGAAACATATCTTCTTTTATGACGTTTACATAATATTGTTTACATAATATTTAGTGATAATTGACGAAAAAGAATCAAATTGCAGTTTTTCCCTTGCACATCCGCGGAAATTGAACTATATTATTATGAAGAGTTTTTACACGGGAAATCGCCCCTCTACCTGCTTCTAAAACTTGTCCACCGCGCATATGCTGTGGCGAGGTGATGGAGTAATGCGGACTGTTATGCGGACGATCCGGTTAGGCCCTGTGGAGCCCTCCCTGATGCGGGGGCTGCTGCTGGCCCTGTTTTTTCTGGCGGGCGCGCTGATCGGTCATCTGTATGCCGGCTCCTGGGGCGAGGATGCGCAGACGGAGCTGAACCGGTATTTGACGGACTACTGCACGGTGTACGATGCGGGGGGCGTGCCGGTGCCGCTGCTCAGCTGTGTGATGATCTATTTCGGTTATGGGACCTTGCTGTTCCTGCTGGGATTTTCCTCCGTTGGCGCGGTGCTGATCCCCGCTCTGGCGGGATTGTACGGTTTCCTGACCATGTATACCATCTCCTGCTTCGTCCACTGCTATGGAAGGGACGGCGTGCTGCTGGCGATGGGCGTGCTGCTGGTGCGGCTGGTGTTCACCCTGCCCTGCTTTCTGACGCTGGCGGGGGAGGCATGGCCCCTGTCCATCGAATTGCTGCTGCTGTCCTTCGGACGCGGCAGGCGTTCTGCTCCTGTACTCTATGGGAGCCGCTATTTTCTGCTCTTTGCGCTGTGCGCCGTGGTTCTGGCCGCCGGCGTCTGCTGTGAGCGGCTGTTTGCCCCCGCGCTGTTTCGCCTAGCAATGGGGGCATTGGAATAAAAGGGAGAGAGGAGGGACACCCTTTGGCGAACTATATTGCGGACTATACCAATTACCTGAAGCTGGAGCGGCGTTCCTCGGACAACACGGTTTCCTCCTACGTCCGGGACGTGACGCAGTTCTCCCGCTATCTCATGGAGGTGGAGGAGGCGGAGCTGTCCCGCTGCAGGACGGAGCATATTGAGCGGTACATTGCCTATATGGAGAGCAAGGGCAAATCCTCCGCCAGCGCGGCCCGGAGCATGGCGGCGTTGAAATCCTTTTACAACTATCTGCACAGCCGGGGCGTTGTGCGGGTCAATCCGGCCCGGCACATGTCCCCGGTGCGGACGGAGCGCAAGCTGCCGGAGATTCTCACGGGCAAGGAAGTGGAGCTGTTTTTGGAGCAGCCCCAATGCGTGGACGCCAAGGGCTACCGCGACCACGCGATGCTGGAGCTGCTGTATGCCACCGGCATCCGCGTCAGCGAGCTGATTAACTTGAATGTGGATAATGTGAACCTGCACGCAGGCTTTATCCGCTGCTCCAGCCGGGGCAAGGAGCGGATCATCCCCGTGTACGCCGCGGCGGTGAAGGCGTTGTCGGACTATATGAAGGAGATCAGGCCGCAGCTGATTATCAGCCCACGTGAGCAGGCGTTGTTTGTGAACATGAGCGGCGAGCGGATGAGCCGCCAGGGATTTTGGAAAATCATCAAATATTACCAGGAGAAAGCCCACATCAATAAGGATATCACGCCCCATACCCTGCGCCACTCCTTTGCCGCGCACCTGCTGGAAAACGGCGCGGACCTGCGCTCCATTCAGGAAATGCTGGGTCATGCGGACATATCCTCCACGCAGATTTATTCCCACATGGTAAAAAAACAGCTTCAGGACGTATACCGCAAGGCTCATCCGAGAGCATAGTCCGCAAAACGTGCCTTTGGGCACGTTTTTGCAGTTAGAACGAGAGAAAGGCGGAGTGGAAATGATTGATCTGACACAGCACCATCTGTTTGACGGAGGCATGGGCAGTATGCTCCAGCGAGCCGGGCTGACCGCCGGAGAGAGTCCCGAACGGCTGAATCTGACCGCGCCGGAGGTGGTCGAGGGAATCCACCGGGCCTACGTCCAGGCGGGGGCGGATATCATTACCGCCAATACCTTCGGCGCAAGCCGCCGGAAGCTGGGGGAGGACCCTGCGCCGTATATTGCCGCCGGGATTGCCCTGGCGGAGCGGGCGGGGGCGGCATATACCGCTCTGGATATCGGTCCGCTGGGCGGAATGCTGGAACCTTTTGGCGATATGTCCTTTGACGAAGCTTACGGCATGTTTGCGGAGATTGCGGAGGCAGGCGCAGAGGCCGGGGCGGACCTGGTTCTAATTGAGACCATGAGCGATCTGCTGGAGGCAAAAGCGGCGTTGCTGGCTGTGCGGGAGCGGACGGACCTGCCGGTTTTTGTGACAATGACCTTCGGAGAGGACGGACGCACGTTCCTGGGAACGGACCCTGCGGCGGCGGCGGTGACGCTGACGGCGTTGGGGGCGGATGTGATCGGCCTGAACTGCTCCATGGGCCCGCGCCAGCTGCGGGGTGCGCTACGGGAAATTCTGCGGTGTACCCATCTGCCGGTGATGATCCAGCCCAACGCCGGGATTCCCCGCTTGGTGGACGGCCAGACGGTATATGATGTAGAGCCGGAGGAATTTGCCCTCTGCGCCGGGGAATTCCTGGAGGACGGCGCGGCGATTCTGGGCGGCTGCTGCGGCACGACGCCGGAACATATCCGCGCCCTTCGTCCGCTGTTGGAGGGACGGCGTCCTGTACTGCGCCAGCCGGACGGCGTATCCCGTCTCTGCGGCTGGCAGGGGACGGCGGAGCTGACGGAGGCGTCCATTGCCGCCGTGGGGGAGCGGCTGAATCCCACAGGCCGGAAGCTGATGAAGGACGCCCTGTATGGGAAGGATTACGACTATGCCTCCAGCGTTGCCCTTGAACAGCAGGAGGAGGGGGCGGATTTCCTGGTGGTCAACGCGGGCCTGCCGGACATCGACGAGGGGGAGGCGCTGCCGAATCTGGTGCTGGCCATCCAGAAGGTGTCGCCGCTGCCGCTGGTGATTGACTGCTCCAACCCCGCCGCCTTGGAAAAGGCTCTGCGGGTCTGCCGCGGGCGTCCGATTCTGAATTCTGTCCACGGAAGTCGGGAGAGTATGGACGGTATGCTGCCGCTGGCGGCAAAATACGGTACGGGACTGGTGGCGCTGGCGTTGGACGGGGACGGCATTTCCGGCGACCCGGAGGTCCGCAAGGATATCGCGCTGCGGGTGTCCCAGGCTGCGGAGGAGGCCGGCGTCCGGCGGGAGGACATCTATATTGACTGCCTGGCAATGGCGGCGTCGGTCAGCCAGGACATCGTCATGACAACCCCGGAGGCCATCCGCCGTGTGCGGGAAGCGGGATATAAAACGATTCTGGGCGTGTCCAATGTCAGCTATGGACTGCCGGGCCGGGACGCGGTCAACTGCGCCTATTTGTCCATGTGCCTGGCCGCCGGACTGAATATATCCATTATCAACACCGCCTCCCGCAATATGACGGATACGCTGGCCGCTGCAAAGGTACTGCTGGGAGGGGACGCAGAGGAATATATCCGCCGCCAGAGCGGTGCGCAGCCGCGTCCGGCGGAGACGGCCAGCGCGGATTTGCAGAGCCTCATCATCGGCGGACGGAAGGGGGAGGTCCCCGCTGCCGCCGAAGCGCGTCTGAAAGAAAAAACGCCGTTGGATATCATCAACGGCGACATTATCCCCGCGCTGGATGTTGTCGGGGAGCGGTATGAGCAGGGGACGCTGTTTCTGCCGCAGCTGATGGCCTCCGCCGAGGCGGTCAAGGCCGCGTTTGCGGTGGTGAGCCGCAGTCTGCCCCAGGGGACGGAGAACAAGGGGAAAATTCTTCTGGCGACAGTGAAGGGCGACGTACACGATATCGGCAAGAATATTGTAAAAATGCTGTTGTCGAATTACGGCTATGAGGTCATCGACCTGGGCCGCGATGTGGGTCCGGAAGAAGTGGTAAAGGCGGCGTTGGAAACCGGCGCGCCGCTGGTAGGGCTCAGCTCTCTGATGACGACGACGGCGCAGAATATTGCGGTCACGATTCGCGCTCTGCGGGCGGCTGGAGCGCAGTGCAAGGTGATGGTCGGCGGGGCCGTTGTGACGCAGGAGTTTGCCGATTTGATCGGAGCGGACTTTTACACGAAGGATGCCATGCAGTCGGCAAAGGCTGCGGCGCAGGTGTTCGGAGGATAACGCGGTATGATAAATGGCGATACGCTCTTTTTCTTTGACGGAAAACCCCATGCTCTGGAGCTGTATACAGCTTTGGCGGAGCGGATATGCGCGGAGCTGCCGGATACTGGCATCAAGGTGCAGAAGTCGATGATTACGTTTGCCAACAAACACGGCTTTGCCTTTGCGTCCCATCCGAAGCGGAAGGCGGAGGGGTACGGCAAGGACTATCTGATTGTCTCCTTTGGCCTGGACCACAGCCTGGCGTCGCCCCGGCTGATTGCGTCCGCTGAGCCGTACCCCAACCGGTGGACGCACCATGCGGCGGTATTTGTACCGGAGGATATAGATGCTGAACTGATGGGCTGGATTCGGGAGGCATATGATTTCTCGGCGTCCAAACGCTGACGGCCCCTGCGGGGAAGAAGGGGGGATCTGAATGCGGAGACGCATTGCGGAGATGCTGGCATTCGACATATTCGGTTCGCTGTTTCTGGGCGCAAGCATCGTCTGCTTTGCTGTGCAGGCAAATTTTGCCCCCGGAGGGGTGAATGGACTTGCGGTGATGTCCAACTATCTGTTCAGCGTGCCAATCGGCCTGGCGACGGTGATGATCAATATACCGATTATTCTATTGACGTTTCGGAAATTGGGAAAAGATTTTTTCATCATCTCGGTAAAAACCATGCTCATCAACTCGCTGCTGATAGACTATGTGCTGTGCTATTTTCCTGTCTATACCGGGGGCCGTCTGGCGGCGTCCATTCTGTCGGGCATTACGTCGGGAATCGGTTACTCGCTCATCTTCAACGAGGGGTCGTCCACCGGCGGAACGGATTTTATCATTGTTGCAATCAGACAGAAAAAACCGGGACTGTCCTTTGGCTTGCTGGCGTTTTTTATCGACGGAATTGTTATTGTTCTATCTGTATTTGTGTTTCGGGAAGTCTGGTCCTTTGTCTATGGAGCCGTTTACACAGTCATTACAAGTCTCGCTATAGATGGGACAACCTATGCGCTGAAAAGGACCCTGCTGCGGAAGAGAGCAGATCAGGTATAAGCAGAAAAATTACAGCTTGCTGCACGGCTTTACCGCCGCACAGCAAGCTGTAATTTATGGTTCCGCATCCATATCTAACGTTTCAATCAAAAAGCTCACAGGCCGGAAGCCATCGTTGCAGGAGATCATGGCGGACCGCTTATTCTTCATCCAGCCGTCATAAAAGTTTTCTCCGCCGTGGGCCAGCGTCATCACAAAGGGAGAGATGCTCTCCCATGCGCTGTCGCAGAACCCGGCGGGTTTCTGCCAGCCGTTGGCAATAAAAACCTGACCTGCCTGCATATCGCAGGCGTGTTCGATTGGATTTTCGTATTGTTCCATCAAATCCGTGTAACAAGCCATTTTCATGACCGTGATTCTAATTTTTTTCATCAATACTTTTTTACAAACTGGGAAATCAACGCCCGGCAGGTGTGCATCTGGATACAGGCATAGAAGTTTTCCGTGACCTCTTTTCCTTTTCCGACGGTCGTAGCATTTTGGGCGTCTTCTTCCGTTTCCCAAAGGACAAAATCTGTCCACACACCGTTATCCTGCACATAATGTTCCCAGGAAATAAATCCGTTTGCCTGGGAGATGACCTCGTCATGCAGCTTCTGCGTCAATTCAATAAACTGTTCTGCACTGACATTTTTCTTGAGTTTGTAGGAAAAAATCCACGCTGTTTTCGCCATATCAGTTTCTCCTTTCCTATGTACGGCCTATTTGTTTTCCCTCATGACTCTGCAAGGATTTCCAAATGCGATGGCGTTGTCTGGAATATCCCTTGTAACGACGCTTCCTGCGCCGATCACAACATTATTTCCGATTGTCACCCCAGGCATGATAATAACGCCGCCGCCGATCCAGACGCTGTCTCCGATTGTCACCGGAGCAGTCTGCGTTTTACAAAATGCAAAGCCGCCATCCCTGGCCGTTCCAAACCGTTCAGCCGCATTTGTTGGGTGAAAGGCGGTATAGATTTGAACATTGGGGGCAATTAAGGCGTTATTCCCGATAACGATTTTGTTGTCGTCCAAAAAGGTGCAGTTCATATTCACTTCACAATTATTTCCAAAATAAATATTATTCCCATAATCGACATAAAACGGGGCTGTAATCCACAGATTCTCTCCCGTTCCGCCCAACAGCTCGCGCAGAATACGCTCTTTTTCTTTTATATTGGCAGAATCCGTTTGGTTATAATCCCTGATGAGATCCTTTGCTTTGTGCCATTGCGACAGCAGCTGCGCATCTCCGCAGTCATACAGATATCCCGCTAACATTTTTTCGCGTTCGGTCATACGTTTCTCCCTGAAATTTTAATTATTCTGATTCTACCATGAAACTTGATTCCATGCAAGCTGTTTTCCCATCCGTTCATAAACTGTATAAAAGGGAGGCCGGTTCAATTTTACGCCTTGACAAATCCGTTCCGGTTGGATATACTACAAACCATGCAAAAGGCAGAGAAGGGAAGGAGTACACGCTTCCCGCGGGGTTACAGAGAGTCGCCGTCCGGTGCAAGGCGTCCCCCGCAGGCGTGGAAAGTCGTCCCGGAGCCTCGTTCCTGAGCGTACGCGCCAGGGAACGGCGGGTCCTCCCGTTACAGAGGTCATGAGCGCCCCGGAAGGGGAAGCCAGGTGGTACCGCGGTATTCTTGCCGCCCTGAGCAGTTGTTTGCTTGGGGCGGCTTTTTGTTGGAGGCGCGTATGGAGTTTGTATTTCAGCTGAGCAGCTACGACAGTTCGGACCTTGAAGCGGAAACCGTCCGGGCGCTGGACCGTCTGCTGGAGGCCCGCAGCCGGAGCGTCATGCCGGGCGTGTGGGCGGTTACGGACCGGCTCAATCAGAACAGGCGGTATGCGGCGGAGTGGCCCAACCAGCAGAAGGCCGCAAAAAGATACCGGTTTTACAGCGCGCTGCTGCTGGGCATCGGTATTTTTATGCTGGTCCCCGGTCTGATGGAACCGAGAAAACTGCTGGTCGTGCTGCTGGGAGGAATTCTTGCAATCCTTTCCAGTATTACGTATTTCCGCCGCGCCAAAGCCCTTGCCTCCGGGACCAGGCTGCAAACGCCCCGGAAACCGTCCCAGGCTTCCCGCAGGGCGGCGGGACAGCTGCTGGACCAGCTGCGGCAGTTGGACCTGGAAAAGACGCCGGTCTCCGTGCGCTTTGACGGGAACGGCGTAACGGTGGCCGGTACGGAGCAGGAGGAGCAGCTTGTGCCTTACGGCGGCATCACAGATATTTTTGAAGAGGAATACACCTGGATGCTCTCCTATGGGGAAAATCAGGTCCTGCTGCTGCAAAAGAAGGACCTTGCAGTTGGAAATACGGAAGATTTTATGGGATATGTACAAGAAAGGAGGGGGGCGCAATGCGATTTGAGGTCAACACGGTGATGGACCAAAAATCCATGGCGGCCATGTCAAAGGCGGCCAGAAAGACGCTACGGCGGAAAAGGAATCTGGTTATCCGCGGCCTGGGAGGCGTTGCGGCGGCAATGTCGGCGGCGATGGGGCTTACGCGCTTCGGCGCAGGGGACGCCAACGGCTGGATTGATCTGGCTTTGGCGGCGGTCCTGCTGGCAGCGCTGCTGATGGAGGACAGGATGAACAGCGCATTTGCGGTGCGGCAGATCAGGCCGGATAACGCGGAGGTCTGCACCACCTTTACAGAAGATGGCTATACCAACGTTACCAGCTCCGCCGAGGGCCATTGGACCTATGACAAAATCCTTGTCCCCTGCGAAATGAAGGACTATTTTGTGTTCATGATGGGCAAGCAGCAGGGACAGGTCTACGACAAGGAGGGATTTGCAGAGGGAAGCGTGGAGGAGTTCCGCCGTTTTATCAGCGAAAAGACCGGGAAACCGGTACAATATATCAAATAAGGATACACCGAGGAGATTTCACATGAGAAAAGAATTGCCAAAGACCTACGACCCCCAGGAGGTGGAGGGAAAAATCTATCAGGCGTGGATGGACGCGGGCTGTTTCCGCGCCGCGCCGAATCCCGATAAAAAACCGTTTTCCATCGTCATGCCGCCGCCCAACGTCACCGGACAGCTCCACATGGGCCACGCCATGGACAGTACGTTACAGGATATTCTCACCCGCTTCAAGCGGATGCAGGGCTACGAGGCCCTCTGGATGCCCGGCACGGACCACGCGGGCATTGCGACACAGATCAAGGTGGAAGAGGAGCTGCGCAAAAACGAGGGTCTGACCCGCCACGACCTGGGCCGGGAAAAATTCCTGGAGCGGGTCTGGGACTGGAAGAACAAGTATGGCAGCCGCATTGTGGAGCAGCAGAAAAAGCTGGGGGCCTCCTGCGACTGGGAGCGCGCCAGATTTACCATGGACGAGGGCTGTTCCAAGGCCGTCCGGGAGGCATTCTGCGAGCTCTACGGCAAGGGGCTGATCTATAAAGGCAGCCGGATCATCAACTGGTGTCCCCACTGCGTGACGGCCCTGTCCGACGCCGAGGTGGAGTATGAGGACAAACCCGGCCATCTGTGGTATATCCGTTATCCGCTGGCCGACGGCTCCGGCGATCTGGTGGTTGCCACCACCCGGCCTGAGACCATGATGGGCGACACCGGCGTGGCGGTAAATCCGGAGGACGAGCGGTTCAGGCATCTGGTGGGCAAAACCTGCATTCTGCCCATTATGAACCGCGAGATTCCCATTGTGGCAGACGAATATGTTGAGCTTGGCTTCGGAACCGGCGCGGTGAAGATGACCCCTGCCCACGACCCCAACGACTTTGAAGTGGGCCTGCGGCACAATCTGGATTCCATCCGGGTCATCAGCGACAACGGAACCATCAACGAAAACGGCGGGCCTTACAACGGCATGGACCGCTATGCGTGCCGCAAAGCGGTCGTCCGGGACCTGGAGGAGCAGGGCTTCCTGGTCAAAACGGAGGACTACAGCCACAACGTAGGTACCTGCTACCGGTGCAAAAACGACGTGGAACCCCTGATCTCCGCCCAGTGGTTTGTGAAGATGGCTCCTCTGGCGGAGGAGGCCCTGCGGGTGGTCAACGAGGGGGAGGTCCGGTTTATCCCTGAGCGGTTCTCCAAGACCTACACCAACTGGATGGAGAACGTCCATGACTGGTGCATCTCCCGGCAGCTGTGGTGGGGCCACCAGATTCCCGCCTGGACCTGCGCGGACTGCGGACACATCACGGTGGACCGTCAGGACCCCGACTGCTGCGCCAAGTGCGGCGGCAGGAACATCGAGCGCGACCCGGACGTGCTGGATACCTGGTTCTCCGCGGCTCTGTGGCCCTTCTCCACCATGGGCTGGCCGGAGAAGACGCCGGAGCTGGAGTATTTCTATCCCACCAGCGTGCTGGTGACGGGCTACGACATTATTTTCTTCTGGGTTGCGCGGATGATCTTCTCCGGCTGTGAGCAGATGAAAAAGTACCCTTTTGAAAAGGTACTCATTCACGGCCTGGTGCGGGACGACAAGGGCCGGAAAATGTCAAAGAGCCTGGGCAACGGCATCGACCCCCTGGAAATTGCGGACAGATACGGCGCGGATGCCCTGCGGTTCAATCTCATCACCGGCAACAGTCCCGGAAACGACATGCGCTTCTATGTGGAGAAGTGCGAGGCCATGCGGAATTTCGCCAATAAGATTTGGAACGCCAGCCGGTTCGTGATGATGAATCTGACCATAGAGGAGGTGCGCCTGCCGGAGACGCTGGAGCTGGAGGACAAGTGGGTGCTGTCCAAGCTGAACACGCTGGTGAAGGAAGTCACTGAGAACATGGACGCCTATGAATTGGGCGTGGCCTCGGCGAAGGTCTACGACTTCATCTGGGACACCTACTGCGACTGGTATATTGAGCTGACCAAGGGCCGGATGCAGAATCCGGCAAGTGCGGAGAACGCCCAGAATGTGCTGTGCTATGCGCTCATCCAGCTGCTGAAGCTGCTGCATCCCTTTATGCCCTTCATCACAGAGGAGGTTTATCAGGCTCTGCCCCACATGGCGGGGGAGGAGAGCGCATTCCTGATGCTGTGCAGCTGGCCGGTATACGATGACGCATTCGTCTTCACGAAAGAGGAGGCGGAGATGGAGACCATTATGGACGCCATCCGCGCCATTCGGACCCGCCGCGCAGAGATGAACGTGGCGCCTGGCCGCAAGGTGCAGCTGACCATCGCCACCGCGCAGCAGGATACCTTTACCGCAGGCGCGGCTTTCTTCCAGCGGCTGGCAGCGGCGGCAGAGGTCCACATTGCGGGCGCGGCGGACGCGCCCGCGGCAAAGGGTATGGTGGAAGTCGTCACCCACGCGGCCCGCGTGTTTATGCCGCTGGCAGAGCTGGTGGACGTGCAGCAGGAGCTGGAGCGCATTGCCAAGGAAAAGGCAAAGGCGGAGGGCCACCTGAAAGGCATTGAGGCGAAGCTGAGCAACGAGGCGTTTACGTCCAAGGCCCCGGAGCACATTGTGCAGAACCAGCGGGACCAGGCGGAGAAGCTGAAGGCTCTGATTGCACAGCTGGAGCAGTCCGCCGCCGCAATGCAGTAAGAGAAGAATCAGGGGCCGTTCAGAAGGGCGGCCCCTTCGACAGAGGGAGGATGCAGAAAATGGATTCTACATGGAAAAACATGTATGCCGCCGCCAAAAGCGTACAGCATGGGCGGCAGATTTCCCGATATGTCGAGGCCGGCGGCGTAGCGGCGGCTGTACAATCGGCCAGCGGCAGCATTTATACCGGCGTGTGCGTAGACACCTGCTCCACACTGGGCGTCTGCGCGGAACGAAACGCGATTTTCCATATGCTGACATGCGGAGAGCATGAGCTCGCAAAGGTTTTGGCCCTTATGCCCGACGGACGTACCGGCGCGCCATGCGGCGCGTGCCGGGAATTGATGGTCCAGCTGATGCCGGAAAGCTATAGCGGAATCGAAATCATGCTGGATTATGAGGCGGGACGGACGGCCACGCTGGGCGAGCTGACGCCGGAGTGGTGGATATAGCAAAAACCGCCTGCCCCTCAAGACGACATTCCCTCTTGCAATTTTCCAGAAATAAGGTTAAGATAAAAGAAAAGAACGGACTGCCGTTTCAGGAGGGAGTGCAGGATGCTGAAAATATTTTCAAAGCTGTTCCACAGAGGCGAGAAGCCCAGCCACCCGTATTGCAGCGCGATTGTCGCCGCCGCCGGGACATCCAGCCGCATGGGAGAGAATAAACTGCTTATGCCTCTGGACGGCATCCCCGTGCTGGCCAGGACCCTGCAGAATCTGGACGGCGCGGAGCTGATCGACGAGATCGTCGTGGCGGCGCGGGAGGAGGACCTGCTGGCAATCGGCGACCTGTGCAAAATCTACGGCATATCCAAGCCGGTAAAGATTGTGAGGGGCGGGGGAACGCGGCTGGAGTCGGTGCTGGCGGCGTCTCTGGAGTGCCGGACGGACGCGGCGTATCTGGCGGTCCACGACGGCGCACGTCCGCTGGCCTCGCCGGAGCTGATGGACAGCGTCGTTGCCCTGGCCCACCGCACCAATGCCGCCGCGCCTGCCGTGCCGGTGAAGGACACGGTGAAAATCGTCCGGGACGGCAGGGTGGAGAGCACCCCGGACCGGGAGACGCTGCGGGCTGTCCAGACGCCCCAGGTCTTCGACGGCCCGCTGCTGCGGGCGGCTCTGCAGGCCGCTGTGGAGGCCGGCGCGGAGGTGACGGACGACTGCGCCGCCGTGGAGCGGCTGGGCAAGGAGGTCTATCTGGCGGACGGCTCCTATGAGAACATTAAGATCACAACGCCGGAGGATCTGGCGTTGGCGGAAGCGATTTTGCAGCGAAGGGAGGGACAGGTGTGAGTACACCTAGAATCGGCTACGGTTATGACGTCCACCGTCTGACGAAGGACAGACCGCTGCTATTGGGCGGCGTTGAGATTCCCTTTGAGTTTGGTCTTGCGGGCCATTCGGACGCGGACGTGCTCCTCCACGCCCTGATGGACGCCCTGCTGGGCGCGGCGGCGCTGGGGGATATCGGGTACCTGTTTCCGGACAGCGACGCGGGCTATAAGGGAATCAGCAGCCGCATCCTGCTGCGGAAGGTGGCGGCAGAGGTGGAGGAGAACGGCTTTTCCGTAGGCAACGTGGACGTGACGCTGGTGGCCCAGCGTCCGAAGATCGCACCCTATATCTGGCAGATGCGGGGGAATATCGCGGTGGACCTGAACGTCAGCATCGACAAGGTCAGCGTCAAGGCCACTACGGAGGAGGGTATGGGCTTCACCGGCAGCGGAGAGGGCATGGCGGCCCATGCGGTGGCTATGCTGTTCCAGTAAGCATGGAGAATATGGAAACCGAAACGTGCCTGCGGGCACGTTTTTGGTTTTCCTACATACAATGCATAGGGGAGGCGGTTATTTTGCCGTACTATCTTTTATTAAGCCGCTCCATCACCCACGCCCAGCGCATGAGCCGCGCCCTGGAGCAGGCGGGCATCACAGCACGCTTTTTTCGCGCACCCATGGGTCTGACAGACCGGGGGTGCAGCTATGCCGTGCGCATCAATGCCAACGCGCGGCAGGCAGCAAGGGCGCGTTTGCAGGAAGTGGGATTGCAGCCCATGCGCGTATTCTATGACGGCGGGGATGGAGCGTTCAGCGAAGCAACGCTATAAAAGGGGAGGCCGCTGTCCGGCGGCTTCCCCTCTCGGTATAGGAGGACGAATATGATCTATTTTGACAGCGCGGCCACAACGCTGCAAAAGCCGGAGGCCGTTTCCAGAGCCGTTGCCGGCGCCATCCAGTCCATGACCACGCCGGGCCGCGGGGACTACCCTGCCGCCCGCCGGGCGGCGGAGCTGATGCTGCGCTGCCGGACAGAGGCGGCGGAGCTGTTCGGCGTGCCGGAGCCGGACAATGTGATTTTAACCAGCAACGCCACCCACGGATTGAACATAGCGATTAAGAGCCTGGTCTCTCCCGGCGATACCGTCGTCATCTCCGGTTATGAGCACAACGCCGTCACCCGGCCCCTCCGCGCTGTCGGCGGCGTGTCCGCGCGGATCGTCAACGGACGCCTTTTCGACCCGGAACAGATGGCAGAGGGCTTCCGGAAGGCGGTGGACGGCAGTGTGAAAGCCGCCGTCTGCACCCACGTGTCCAACGTCTTTGGCTACGCCCTGCCCATAGATGAGATTGCCGCTGTCTGCCGGGAGAGAGGCGTGCCGCTGATTGTGGACGCCTCCCAGTCCGCCGGGATCCTGCCGGTGAACCTGCAGAAGTGGGGGGCCGCTTATGTGGCCATGCCCGGCCACAAGGGGCTGTACGGCCCGCAGGGGACGGGCCTTCTGCTGTGCGGCGAGGGCCAGCCCAGGCCGTTGCTGGAGGGCGGCACGGGGAGTCTGTCCCGGCAGCAGGAGATGCCGGATTTCCTGCCGGACCGTCTGGAAGCGGGGACGCAGAACGTCCACGGCGCAGCCGGACTGCTGGAGGGGCTGCGCTTTGTCCGGCGGCAGGGGCTTGGACGCATCGCGGGGCATGAGGCGGCGCTCATCCGGCAGTTGGCGGAGGGCCTGCGCCGGAAGGGGACCTACCATGTGTACGACGGCGGGGACAGCCCGGTGCTCTCCGTCATACCCCGGCAGACGGACCCGGAGAGCGCGGCGGACCTTCTCGCGCGGCAGGGCGTCGCCGTGCGCGCCGGACTGCACTGCGCACCCCTGGCCCATCAGACCGCCGGAACGGCTGAAACCGGGACAATGCGCTTTTCCGCCTCTGTTTTCAACACGCCGGAGGAGGTGGACCATGTCCTGTCGCTGCTGTAATCCGGAGGCGCATATAAACTTTTTGTGAATATTTTGTTTCAATTGTTCCGGAAATGTACCTGTTTCCAGGAGTATTGCCGTGTTAACAGCCGTGAAAAGTGAAAACGGCTGTTGGCACGGCTTTTTTTATCAAAATTCCGTTGGAGAATTTGTTGCATTTTTCTCCCACTTAGATTAAAATAGAGAATACTTGTGAGAACCTGTAAAATGGAGGGCGCTATGGAACTGTTTATCAACGCAGCGCAGGGGCTGGCGCAGAGATATGTGAACCTTGCCCTGTCCCTGCAGTTCTGGGATTTTTTGGACATCCTGGTCATTACTTTCCTGATCTACCGCCTGCTGCTGCTGGTGCGGCGGACCAATGCCTCACGCCTGCTCAAAGGCGTGCTGTTCGTCATTGCGGCCCTCTGGCTCTCCACGGACCGGCTGCGGGTGTTTAATTACTTATTGGGCTTTGTTGTGGAGTGGGGCGTCGTGGCGGTCATTATCCTGTTCCAGCCGGAAATCCGCAGGATTCTGGAGCAGATGGGCAGCAGCAGCATCCCCTTTCTGGATATCTTCAAAAAACCTCAGGTGGACCGGGAGATTATTGAAAATGCCATCCAGGAGACCGTCAGCGCCTGCGGGGATATGAGCAAATCCCGTACCGGCGCGCTGATCGTGTTCGAACGCCATATTCAGCTGGACGACGCCCTGCGCAGCGGAACAAAGCTGGACGCAGAGGTGTCCTCCGAGCTGCTGAAAAACATCTTCTTTGTGAAAGCGCCTATGCATGACGGCGCGGCTCTGGTCCGGGATGGCCGGGTGCTGGGGGCGGGCTGTATGCTCCCCCTGAGCCGCAACGTCAACCTCAGCCGGGACCTGGGAATGCGCCACAGGGCGGGCATCGGCATGAGTGAAAACTCGGACGCCGTGGTAGTGCTGGTCAGCGAGGAGACCGGCTCCATCTCCGTAGCCGTGGGCGGAATGCTCAAGCGGCACCTGATGACGGAGACCCTGGAACAGCTGCTGCGCAACGAACTGCTGCCTCAGCCGGAGGAGGGGAAGGAAAAGGAAAAGCGCGGCTGGCTCAGCAGCCTGCGGGACAAAGGGAAGGGTGAAAAATAAGTATGAGTGAAAAAGGCAATCGGATTGTTTACTTAGCGCTTTCTCTGCTGCTGGCGATTGCATTTTGGCTGTATGTGGACGATTGGCTCGGCAGTACCACCACCAAGGAATTGACCGGCATACCGGTGGAGTTCATCGGCGCGGAGGACACGCTGCCCTCCAGAGGCTTGATGCTGACCGAGGGCGAGGATACCACCATGGACGTGAAGCTCAGCGGCCCCCGTACGGTCATCAGCGGTTTGGATAAAAACGATCTCATCATTCAGGTGAATCTAACCAACGTGACCGCTGTCGGAACCTTCTCCTATCCCTGGACCTGGGACGTCGTCATAGCGGGGAATCTCAGGGACAAGAGCGGCATCAGTCTGGAGAAGGCGTCCCTGTCCACCGTCACCTTCCAGGTGTCCCCCCTGTATTCCAAGCAGGTGCCGGTTTCGGTGAATGTGAACGGAGAGGTGGCTGACGGCCATATCTATATGGCGGAGCGGCTGGCGGCGGACCCCTCCGTCCTGACCCTCAGCGGCAAGGAGGAGGACGTGGACCAGGTGGAGTCTGCCCGCATTGCGGTGGACCTGACGGACGCCAACGCCACGCTGCAGCGGGAGTTTGCTTATGAGCTGCTGGATGCCGACGGCAATGTGGTGGAGAACGATAAAATCCGCGTCTCTGACCGCCGGGTGCTGGTGACTGCGCCGGTGTATATTGTCAAGGATTTGGCCCTGAAGGTAAAATTCAAGGAATCTCCCGGCTCCAAGGAGGAAAATATCCGCTGGGATCTGGAGTATGATACCATTACGGTAGCCGGAGAACCGGCCAGCCTGGAAAATGTGAGCGAAATCCTTCTCGATGAGATTGATTTGAGCAAGGTCCTCTCGGATGACGGCCTTGAGCCGCTGGAAATCGGTATTCCCGCAGGGTGTGTAAACCTAAGCGGCTTTACAACCACGAAGATTTCCATCCGCTTCCGGGGACTGGATACCAGAACCTTTACCGCCACCAATATCACAGCGGTCAACATCTCTGAGGGCCAGATTTTCAGTAAGATGACCAACTCGGTGGATGTGATGCTGCGGGGGCCTGCGTCGGAGCTGGACCAGGTGACGCCGGAGGACATCCGTATTGTGGTGGATTTGGCGGAGTTCTACTCCAACGGCACCTTCTCCTCACCGGCTATTGTCCTGGTGGATGGACATGACCAGGTGGGCGCGGTGGGCGAGCCCTGCACGGTGGCCTTTAAGATCACATCATAAGGGCGGCTATGTTCGGATATGTTCTGCCCTCTGAGCCGCGTTTGAGCGAGGAGGATAAGGCCCAGTTCCGTGCCGCCTACTGCGGCCTGTGCCGCGTCCTGGGCGAGCGGCACGGACCGGCAGCCCCGTTTATTTTGAACTATGATTTCACGTTTTTGTCCATCCTGCTCTGGCCGCCTGCGCTGGAGGAGACCTGCTGCCGGGCCTGCATCGCCCACCCCATCCGCGGACGGGAATATCTGCCGTCCAATCCGGCTCTGGAGTTGGCGGCGGACTGCAGCATAATCCTGGCCTGGTGGCAGATGCAGGACGCCCTGACAGACCCCGGCGGCGGGAAAATCAAGTACCGGGCGCTCTCCGGTCTGCTGGAGGGCGCCTATGAGCGGGCCAGAGCCTGCCGGCCAGCTTTCGACAGCGCCACACGGGAGCAGCTGGCGCGTCTGCGGGAGCTGGAGCTGGCGCGGTGCGGGACCATGGACGAGCCTGCCGATACCTTTGCGCGGCTGCTGGCAGGGGTGTCGGCGGAGGTGGAGGACCCCCTCAGGGGGCGGATTCTGGAGCAGCTGCTCTATCACCTGGGCCGCTGGATTTACCTGGTGGACGCGGCGGACGATCTGGAGGAGGATTTTTCCTCCGGGAGCTATAACCCCCTCATAGGCCGCTTCCGCCTGGACAGCGGGACGCTGACGGAGGAGGCGAAGGAGACGCTTGCGCTGTCCCTGGACCACTCCATCCGCCTGATGGCGGCGGCGTTTGAGCTGTGGGACTTTGGACGCTGGAGCGGCATCATCCGCTCGACCGTATACGAGGGACTTTTCCTGGTGGGGAAGTCCGTGCTCGAAAGAACATTTCATGCTGGACGCCGGCCCTGGTCCGCGCCCGGCAGGAACAAGGAGAAGTTATGACCGATCCCTATGAAGTTTTGAACGTTCCCAGTACCGCCACGGATGACGAGGTGAAAAAAGCATACCACGCCCTGGCCCGGAAGTACCATCCGGACAACTACCACGACAATCCGCTGGCGGACTTGGCCCAGGAGAAGATGAAGGAGGTCAACGCCGCCTATGACGCCATACAGCGGGAGCGCAGCGGACGTACATCCGCCGGGTATGCCCAGAGCTATGGGACTGCCTACCAGACCCGCCAGAGCGGGTATCAGCAGCAGTACCAGGATACATCGGAGGAGTCCCGGATTCTCCACCAGGTGCGCTGGTCCGTGATGATGGGCGGGAATTTGGACCAAGCGGAGCGGATGCTGGCCCAGGTCTCGGAGCAGAGCCGTAATGGGGAGTGGTATTTTCTGATGGGACAGGTCTGCTACCGCCGGGGCTGGGTAGACGAGGCCCGCCGGTACTATCAGACCGCCTGCGCCAAGGACCCAGGAAATGGGGAGTACCGGCAGGCCCTGGACAACGTGAGCAGCCGGGGCAGCGCCTACCGGCCCAATGGCTACGGCATGTCCTCCACCTGCGGCGGACATCTGTGCGGGCCTCTGGCCTGCTCGTGCCTGCTGTGCAACCCCGGATACTGGCTCTGCTGCTGTCCTTTTTAGTTGTAATGTTGCAGTGAAATGATTCATTTGTTTCTGAACTGGAATAATTAATGGGAGGGAAAATCAAGTTGGTGAAAAGCATGACTGGCTACGGAAGGGCCAGAGAGACGCGAAACGGCAGGGATATCACAGTGGAGGTCCGCAGCGTCAACAACCGGTATCTGGATTGTACGGTGAAGATGCCCCGCTCTTTTATCTTTGCCGAGGACGCCATCAAGACAATGGTGCAGAAATACGCCAGCCGGGGTAAGGTGGACGTCTTCATTACGGTGGAGTCCCAGGGAGCGGACGAGTCGGTGGTAGCGGTAAACGAGCAGCTTGCAAAGAACTATATCGACGCCCTCCGGCGTCTGCGGCAGCTGGGCGGCGACGTCCTGGGCGGTGAAATCTCCGTGGCGGAGCTGGCGCGTCTGCCGGATGTGCTGGCTGTGACCAAGGGCGAGGCGGACCTGGAGACCATCGGCGCAGATCTGTGCGCTGTTTTAGAGCAGGCTTTGCAGGCATATACTGCCATGCGGGAGACTGAGGGACAGAAGCTGGCGGAGGATATCCAGCGCCGTCTGGACACCATCGCCGCCATTACCCGGCTCATTGAGGAGCGGTCTCCCCAGACGGTGGCGGAGTACCGGCAGAAGCTGCTGGCCCGGATGCAGGAGGCGCTCCAGAGCGCGTCCATCGACGAGTCCCGCATTCTGACGGAGGCGGCGATCTTTGCCGACAAAGTGGCGGTGGACGAGGAGACGGTCCGCCTGCGCAGCCATCTCAGCCAGCTGCGGGAGATGCTGCAAAGCGGCGTGCCTGTGGGCCGGAAGCTGGATTTCTTGATCCAGGAGATCAATCGGGAATCCAACACCATCGGCTCCAAGTGCAGCGACCTGCAGATTGCCAGGGATGTGGTGGAGCTGAAAGCGGAGATCGAGAAGATCCGCGAGCAGGTCCAGAACATCGAGTAGGGGGGCCGGACATGGAGCTGGTAAGCATTGGCTACGGCGGGATGATCGCCGCCGGACGTCTGGTGGCTCTGGTCAGTCCGGACTCCGCGCCTGTCAAGCGGATGGTTTCGGAGGCCCGTGACCGCAGTATGCTGATTGACGCCACCTTTGGCCGGAAGACGGCGGCGGTGCTGGTGATGGACAGCGACCATGTGGTGCTGTCCGGACTGCCGCCGGAGAAGCTGGCGCCCCGGTTCGGCGTGGACCCCACGGTTTTGGAGGAGGATTCATGAAAAAAGGAAAGACATTTATTATCTGCGGCCCCTCCGGCGTGGGGAAGGGGACCGTGGTGGCAAGGCTGCTGGCCAGCGACCCCACGCTGTATTTCTCCGTGTCCGCCACAACCCGCGCCCCGCGGGCCGGAGAGGCGGACGGCGTCCACTACCACTTCCTGAACAGGGAGACCTTTGAGCAGTGGATCAACGCCGGGGATTTTCTGGAGTACGCGGAGTACGTGGGCAATCTCTACGGCACCCCCAGGCTCTACGTGGACCGGGCCATGGAGCAGGGCCGGGACGTGCTGCTGGACATTGAGATTCAGGGCGCGGAGCAGGTCTGCCAGAAGAGGCCGGAGACCGTGCGTATCTATGTGGCGCCTCCCAGCTGGGCGGAGCTGGAGCGCCGGCTGGTTGGCCGAGGCACCGAGGATATGGAGAAGGTGCGCTCCCGGCTGGCGCGAGGCAAGGAGGAATTTGCCGCTGCAAAGGATTTTGATTATCTTGTGATCAATGACACGGTGGAACGGGCGGTCCGGGAGCTGCGGGCGATTATGCGCGCGGAGCACTGCCGTCCGGATGAGCGGATTGCGCTGATTAACCAGTAAGCAGTCCGAGAAAGTAAACAATTTATAGAAAAGGAATGATGATCGTATGATGCTCTATCCCGCAATGAACAAGCTGACAGCCAACATCCCCAACCGGTACCTGCTGGTGAATGTGGTGGCGCGCCGCGCCCGCCAGATTGCCCAGCAGGAGGAGAAGGCGGAGGAGAAGACGGATGTAAAACCTGTCACCCTGGCCATTCAGGAGGTGGCGGACGGCAAGCTGTCCGTAACCGCCGCCGATATTACGATTACAAACGTAGAATAATTGGGTCCGGGACTGCCGCAACCGGAATGGCTGCGGCAGCCTCCGGAATATTGGATGAGGTACTCCATGGAAACAGTCAGCATAGCCAGGGTCGCCGTTGCCGCGGCGACCTATACCATTGACAAGCCCTACGACTATACAATCCCGGAGAACCTGGCGGAGAAAGCGAAACCCGGCGTACGGGTGACGGTGCCCTTTGGGAAGGGAAACCGGGCCAGCGAGGGGATCATCCTGGCGTTGAACAGGGACAGCAAGCTTCCGAAGCTGAAGGCCATCAAAGAGGTCCTGGACGACGAGAGCGTCCTGGGTCCCAGCCAGATCCGGCTGGCCATATGGCTGCGGGAGCGGTATTTTTGCACCCTCTACAATGCGGCGCGGGTCCTGCTGCCCGCGGGCCTCTGGTACCGTGTGCGGGAAATCTGCACCCTGGCCGTGGACCGGGAGACCGCCCTGGAGTCCGCCAGGGACAGCTGGGAGAGCCGTGTGTTGGAGGTCCTGGTGTCCCACAGCGGCTCGGCGGAGCTGGAGACGCTCCAGCTGGCCTGCGGCGAGGGTGCGTCCGCCGTGGCCCGGCGTCTTGAGGAGCGGGGGATTGTGACCATCGACGCCACGGCGACGAAAAAAATCAGTGATAAGAAAGTGCGCCGGGTTACGCTGGCAGTATCGGTGGAGGAGGCGATGGCGGCGGTAGAACCCCGGCGCCGTTCCGCGCCTCTCCGCTATGAAGCAGTCAAGCTGCTGTGCGCCATGGGCAGCGCCCTGTCCAGCGATATCTGCTATTTTACAGGCTGCTCGTCCCAGACCCTGCGGGGGCTTGAGAAGCGGGGGATTGTGGCCTTTTCCCAGGAGGAGGCGCTGCGGGTCCCGAAGCTGGAGGCTGCAGAGGGCCTGCCGCTGCTGCTCAGCGAGGAACAGCAGGCGGCGTACGACGGCGTTCTGGAGAAGCTGGAGACGGGAACGGCCTCCTGCTCGCTTCTCTACGGCGTGACGGGCAGCGGGAAAACCTCCGTGTATATCCGGCTGCTGCAGGAGGTTGTCCGCCGGGGACGGCAGGGGATGATCCTGGTGCCGGAGATCGCCCTGACGCCCCAGATGATGTCCAAATTCAGCGCCTACTTTGGGGACCGGGTGGCGATGCTCCACAGCGGCCTGCGGATGAGCGAGCGGTACGACCAGTGGAAACGGGTCCGCCGGGGCGAGGTGGACATCGTGTTGGGAACCCGCAGCGCGGTGTTTGCGCCGCTGGACAATACCGGCATGATTATTTTGGACGAGGAGCACGAAAGCAGCTATCAGTCGGAGAATCCGCCCCGCTACCACACCAGGGACGTGGCGAAATTTCTCTGCGCCCAGCAGAATGCCGCCCTGGTGCTGGGGTCCGCCACGCCGTCTGTGGAGAGCACCTGGCAGGCCCAGCGGGGCGTGTACCAGAAGCTGATTCTCCGCTCCCGGTACAACCGCCAGCCGCTGCCGCGGGTGGTGATTGCCGACATGCGCCAGGAGGTTCGGGCCGGGAACGCCGGTATGATCAGCGAACCGCTGCGCAGGGAGCTGGAGGTCAACATAGAACGCGGGGAGCAGAGTATCCTGTTTATCAACCGCCGGGGCAGCAGCCGGATGCTGCTGTGCGGCGAGTGCGGGGAGACGCCCCAATGCCCCCGGTGCAGCGTGCCGCTGACCTACCATGCCGCCAACGGACGGCTGATGTGCCACTACTGCGGCCACTCCGAGCGCGCGCCCCAGAGCTGTCCGGAGTGCGGCGGGATGATGAAGCAGATCGGCGCGGGAACGCAGAAGGTAGAGGAGGAGCTGGGCCAGCTGTTTCCCCAGACGGAGGTGCTGCGGATGGACGCGGACACGGTGTCCGGCAATCACGGCGCACTGTTGCAGAAATTCGACCACAAAAAGATTCCCATTCTGCTGGGGACGCAGATGGTGGCAAAGGGGCTGGATTTTGAGAATGTGACCCTGGCCGGCGTTCTGGCGGCGGATTTAGGATTGTATGTAGACAACTACCACGCCGCCGAGCGGACCTTCAGCCTGCTGACCCAGGTGGTAGGCCGGGCCGGGCGGGGCAGTAAGGACGGCAGGGCGGTGATTCAGACGTTCACGCCGGACAACGAGGTTATTACCAGCGCCGCAAATCAGGATTACAACAGCTTTTACGCCGCGGAAATCCGGATCCGCCGGGCGCACCGCTTCCCGCCCTTTGCTGATATTTTTACGCTGACTGTCACGGGGCCGGAAGAGGGAGAGACGCTCCGCGCCGCCGCCCAGCTGCGAAATGCCATGCGCTCCGGTACGCAGTACCCCACGGCGTCCAATCTGTCAATTGAGATTCTGGGTCCCGCCCCAGCGCCAATCGTGAAGGTGAACAACCGCTACCGGTACCGGATTTTCTGGGTGGGGCGGAACGACCAGACGACCCGCGGGCTGCTTTCTTACTACATTAAGGCATTTCATCAGAAAAAGGAGAACCGGGGGATGAATCTGTTTGTGGACTGCAACGGGGAGGACTAATTGTAGTCAGAGCAGTTTAATCCTGCCAGGAGGAGGATACAATAACATGGGAACAAGAAGAATTGTCGTCCAGGGAGACGACCGGCTGCAAAAAAAGTGCCGTCAGGTGACGGACTTTAACCGGCGGCTCCATATTTTGCTGGACGACATGAAGGAGACCTTGGAGGAAGCGCAGGGCGCGGGTCTGGCGGCACCGCAGGTGGGGGTTCTGCGCCGGGCAGTCATTGTCGTCGATGACGACGAGACGATGATTGAGCTGGTGAACCCGGAGCTGCTGGCGTATTCCGGGGAACAGACCGGACCGGAGGGCTGTCTCAGCGTGCCGGGGAAGTGGGGAATGGTGACGCGGCCTTATTCGGTGAAGATACGGGCGCAGGACCGGGATGGAAACTGGTTTGAGCTGGAGCGGGAGGAGATGACCGCCCGCTGTCTGTGCCACGAGATCGAGCATCTGGACGGACACCTCTATGTGGAGCACATCGACCACTTCTTGTCGGACGAGGAGCTGGAGGCGTATTACGAGGAGCAGGAGGGTCAATAAACGTGCGCATTGTATTTATGGGGACCCCCGATTTTGCGGCAGTTGTACTGCGCCGTCTGGTAGAGGACCACTGGGATATTGCGGCGGCCTACACCCAACCGGATAAGCCAAAAAACCGTGGAATGAAGCTGTTGGCAACGCCTGTAAAGGAATATGCCGTTACACAAAATATCCCGGTTTATCAGCCCGTTTCCTGCCGGGACGGGGCCGTGCTGGAGGAAATCCGGGGCCTGGAGCCGGATGTGATCGTGGTAGCGGCCTATGGAAAGCTGCTGCCCCAGGCTCTGTTGGATATCCCCCGCCGGGCGGTTATCAATGTACACTCCTCCATTTTGCCTCAGTACCGGGGCGCGGCTCCCATCAACTGGGCGATTCTGAACGGCGATACAGAGACCGGCGTTACGATCCAATACATGGCCGCTGAGCTGGACGCCGGAGACATTCTGCTGGTCAAGACCACCCCCATTGACCCAGAGGAGGACGCCGGACAGCTTTACCACCGCTTGGCCGTACTGGGGGGCGAAGCGGCCAGCGAGGCGTTGTCCCGCCTGCGGGACGGCACGGCGGAGCGCACGCCCCAGGCGTACGGTCCGCAGTACCAGTATGCGTCCCTGCTGAGCCGGGAGATGTCGCCTATGGACTGGAACCGGCCAGCGCAGGAGCTGGTCAATCAGGTCCGGGGGCTGATCCCCTGGCCCTGCGCTTCGACAGATGTGGCCGGTGTGCGCTGGAAGGTTTTCCGCGCCCATACCGGCAGGGAGGTGCAGGCCCGGCCCGGAACAATTCTCTCCGCCGGAAACAATGGCATTGAAATTGCCTGCGGCTGCGGCAGAAGCCTTGTCATTACAGAGCTGCAGGCCGATGGCGGCAAGCGTATGGCCGCTGCCGACTACCTGCGGGGACACCCAATAAAAGTGTAAAGTGATTTTGCTTGTCTGTAAAGGAAGGACAGTTCTATGTACGGATATGCCGCGCCCTTTTATTCTAATCCAATCTATTATATCCTGCTGGTTCCTGTTTTGATTCTGTCTGTATATGCGCAGATCAAGGTGAGCTCCACCTTCAAACGCTACAGCAAAATACCGGACCGCCGGGGCGTTACCGGTGCGCAGGCGGCGTATGAGGTCCTGCGCGCCCACGGGATACACGATGTGCAGATTCGTCCCTGCGGAGGCAGTCTGACAGACCACTACGACCCCAGGGACAACACCATCTATCTTTCTGAGCCGGTGTATGGGGCGGGGACAGTGGCGGCGGTGGGCGTCGCTGCCCATGAAGCGGGCCATGCGGTACAGTACGCGCTGGGCTACGGCCCCATCCGGATTCGGGCGTTTATCATTCCGGCCACACAGTTTGGCTCCCAGTTCTCGTTTATCGCCCTGATGCTGGGATGGGTCCTGTACTCCCAGCCTCTGTTTGCCCTTGGGATCGTCCTCTTCAGCCTGACCAGCGTGTTCCAGCTGGTGACGCTGCCGGTGGAGTTCAACGCATCCGCACGGGCGCTGCGGACCATTGAAAGCTCCCTCCTTTTGGATGACAGCGAACGGCAGGGGGCAAAGAAGGTACTCGCCGCCGCGGCCTTAACCTACGTGGCCGCTCTGCTGATGAGTCTGGTGCAGCTGCTGCGTTACCTGCTGATGTTTGCGCAGCGCAGCGACAGGAGGAGATAATGGGAAGTGGAAGAGAAGCGGCCTTGGAGGCCCTGACCGCATGCAGGCGGCTGGACGCCTGGTCCGACGGCAGTTTGAAAGCGGCCAGCCGCGGCCTGGACCGCCGGGAGGCGGCGTTGGCCGCGCGGCTGACCTACGGCGTGCTGCAAAACCGCGCTCTTCTGGATTTCTATTTGGACCGCTATTGCAGCCAGCCCTTTGTTAAGCTGGAGCCCTTTGTCCGGGATGTGCTGCGGCTGGGGGCGTATCAGATTCTTTTCATGGACCGGGTGCCGGACAGCGCGGCTGTAAATGAGGCGGTAAAGATGGTGAACCACCGCAAACGGCAGAGGGCGTCCGGGTTTGTGAACGCGGTGCTGCGGCGGCTCAGTCGGGAAAAGGGGAGCCTGCCGGTACTGCCGGCGCAGGACGAAGCGGCCTGTCTCGCCCTGCGGTACAGCCATCCGGCCTGGCTGGTCCGGCGGCTGCTCAAGCTGCTGGGCCGGGAGGAAGCGGAGGCGTTCCTGCGGCTGGATAACGAGAGCGTCCCCACCACCATTCAGCGCAACAGCCTGCGGTGTACCGCCGGGGAGCTGACGGAAAGCCTCACGGAATCCGGGGCAAGGCTTGCGCCCCATCCGTGGATGCCGGACTGCTGGGAGGTGGGCGGCGGGGGCGATCTGGAGTCCCTGCCCGCCTTCCAAAAGGGATTGTTCCAGGTGCAGGATGCCGCCGCGAAAGCCGCCGTGCTGGCGGCGGGGCTCCGGCCCGGTATGCGTATGCTGGACGTGTGCGCCGCGCCGGGGGGAAAGTCTTTCGCCGCCGCAGCGCTCATGGAGGACCGGGGGGAGATCATTGCCTGCGATATCCACCCCCACAAGCTGGCGCTGATTGAAAAGGGCGCGGAGCGTCTGGGGCTGCACTGCATTCAAACAGTCCAGGCGGACGGTCGGGAGGAGCGCAGGGAGTGGGCGGACGGCTTTGACGCTGTGCTGTGCGACGTACCCTGTTCCGGTCTGGGGATCATCCGCAAAAAGCCGGATATCCGCTACAAGGACCCCAAACAGTTGGCCGGCCTGCCGGCTGTGCAGTCCGCAATTTTGGAAAACGCCTCCCGCTATGTCCGGCCCGGCGGCGTGCTGCTCTATGCCACATGCACCGTCCTGCCGGAAGAAAACGGGGACGTCACGGCGGGTTTCCTGTCCCGCCACAGTGAATTTACAAAAGAACCTTTTTCCCTGCCCGGACGGCAGGAGCAAAACGACGGAACCCTGACCCTGTGGCCCCAGCGTCACGGGACGGACGGATTCTATGTCTGTAAAATGAGGAAGTTATGAGGGAAGATATCAAATCCATGACCCTGGAGGAGCTGACGGCGGCTCTGGGACAGATGGGGGAACCGGCCTTTCGCGGAAAGCAGGTCTTCTCCTGGCTGCACCGGGGCGTGCGCTCCTTCGAGGAAATGTCCAATCTCTCCAAGCCCCTGCGGGAGCGTCTGGCGGAGTCCTGTTACATAGACGCGCCTGTGGCTGTGCAGAAGCAGGTCTCCAGACTGGACGGTACGGTCAAGTACCTCTGGCAGCTGCGGGACGGCAGCTGTATTGAGACGGTTCTCATGCAGTACCGCCACGGCAATACCGTCTGTGTGTCCACCCAGGTGGGGTGCCGGATGGGCTGCGCCTTCTGCGCCTCCACCATCGGCGGGAAGGCGAGGGACCTGCAGCCGTCAGAAATTTTGGACCAGGCACTCTTTACCCAGAGCGATTCCGGCCTGCCGGTCTCCAATATCGTGCTGATGGGGATCGGGGAGCCCATGGACAACCTGGACAATGTGCTGCGGTTCCTGGAGCTGGTCAACCACCCACAGGGGATGAAAATTGGAATGCGCCATATCAGCCTGTCCACCTGCGGCGTGGTTCCCGGTATCCGCCGTCTGGCGGAGCTGGAGCTGCAATTAACGCTGTCCGTCTCCCTCCACGCGCCGGACAGTGAGACCAGAAACAAGCTGATGCCGGTGAACCGGGCCTATGACGTGGAGGAGCTGTTTGCCGCCTGTCACGACTACTTCAGGCGGACGGGCCGCCGTATCAGCTTTGAGTACGCCATGATCGACGGCGTCAACGACAGCGACTGGCAGGCGGATTTGATTGTACAAAAACTCCGGGGGATGCCGGGGCATGTGAACCTCATCCCCCTCAACGACGTGGCGGAAAGCCCCCTCAAGCCCAGCCGCCGGGTGTCCAAATTCCAGCAGCGCCTGGAGAGCCAGGGGGTTACGGCTACGGTGCGGCGCAGTCTGGGCGGGGATATCGACGCCAGCTGCGGCCAGCTGCGGAGGAAGGCCATGGAAAACGGAAAGAAGGGACTGTAGTGATGATGAACGTATGGGGTATGACGGACGTGGGGCTGACACGGCAGGAAAACCAGGACGCCTACGCGGTCTATACTGACCAGGATAACGGCTTTACAGTGGGCGTCGTCTGCGACGGCATGGGCGGGCCAGGGGGCGGAAAGCTGGCCAGCGAGCTGGCGGTGGAGACATTCCTGGCAGTATGCCGGGAGCGTCTGCGGGCGGATATGTCCGCCAGAAATGTGCAGACGGTGGCGGAATCCGCTGTGAAGGAGGCCAATACCGCCATCTATCAACGCTCCTGCTCCGACAGGCTCCGGGGCATGGGAACCACCCTGGTGTCCGCCATTGCCTGGGACGGACAGGCGTTGGTGAGCAACGTGGGGGACAGCCGGGCCTACCGCATTCCGGCAGGCGGCGGCATTACGCGGATTACCAAGGACCACTCCTTTGTGGAGCGGCTGGTGGAGCGGGGGGACATCACCGCCGAGGAGGCCAGAAGGCATCCCAACCGCAACCTGATTACCCGCGCCCTTGGCCCGGACGCCGGCGTGGATTCCCTCAGCGACAGCTATCTGGTTGCACTGGAGTCCGGCGACTATCTGCTGCTCTGCACCGACGGCCTTGTGGGCACGGCTACGGACCAGGAGATGGAGCGCGAGGTACTCCACGGGGACAACGACACCTGTCTGGCCCGCCTGCTGGAGATTGCAAAGGCCCAGGGCGCGCCGGACAATGTAACCGCCTTGCTGTTGCGGCAGCAGTGACGCTGAACCTAGAAGAAAGGACGCTTTACTATGGAACGATACATAGGAAAGATGCTGGATAACCGCTATGAGATCCTGGAGGTCATCGGCACCGGGGGAATGGCGGTGGTCTTCAAGGCCAAGTGCCACCGGCTCAACCGTCTGGTCGCCATCAAGATGCTGAAGAAGGATTTGAGCGAGGATGCGGATTTCCGCCGCCGGTTTCACGATGAGTCCCAGGCGGTAGCCATGCTGTCCCATCCCAATATCATGGCGGTTTACGATGTCAGCCGGGGCGGGGACATGGACTATATTGTCATGGAGCTGATCGACGGCATTACCCTCAAGCAGTATATGGAACGCCGGGGACGGCTGAACTGGCCGGAAACCCTGCACTTTATCAGCCAGATTATGAAGGGGATCAGCCATGCCCACAGCCGGGGTATTGTCCACCGGGACATCAAGCCCCAGAATATTATGGTCCTGCGGGACGGCACGGCCAAGGTCACGGACTTCGGAATTGCCTGCCTCAACGGCTCCAATCCCACCAACGAGGCCATCGGTTCCGTCCACTATATTTCCCCGGAGCAGGCCAAGGGGGACTATACGGATAACCGCAGCGATATCTATTCCGCCGGCGTTGTGCTCTATGAGATGCTCACCGGACGCCTGCCCTTTGAGGGCGACAGCCCCATGGCGGTGGCAGTCCAGCACTTTAACGCCGTCCCCCTCAACCCCAGGGAGCTGAATCCGGAGATTCCAGAGGCTCTGGAGCAGATCTGCATCAAGGCCATGGCGCCGGACCGCAGCAGCCGCTACAGCACGGCGGACGAGATGCTGGCGGACCTGGAGGCATTCCGGAAAGACCCCAGCATCAATTTTGATTACTCTATTGCAGACCTCCGTCCTGCCGCCACCGGCGGCGCGGATGAGCCGACCCAATATATCCCCAATGCCGCCGCGGCGCGGAACCGGCAGCAAAACCGCTATGCGCCTCTGGAGGAGGACGAGGAGGAGGACGAGCGGTCCGGCGGCTCCTGGTGGAAAATTCTGCTGGTGGTTCTGCTGATTGCCGTGCTGGCCTATTTCGGGGTTACAAAGCTCTATCAGGGCATTATGGGCAGCTTTGTTGCGCCGACGGAGGTCCCGGATTATCCGGTTCCGAATGTGGTTGGCATGACCATTGAAGAGGCGAAAGAGCTTCCGGAAGTAGTGGACGGCGTTTTTGAGATTGTGGACGGCGGAAAGCCCCAGTACAGCAGCGAGTACGAGGAGGGGGAGATCATCCGCCAGACGCCGGAGGCGGAACGGACAAGGAGGGCATCCAGCGGGTCGCAGGTTCCCATCACCGTGACGCTGAGCCTGGGGGCCAGGTCCGGCGCGATGCCCAACCTGGTGGGCTACGACAGCAGGAGCGCGGAGCTGGTGCTCAAGCAGAACAAGGACCTGAGCGAGCTGAATCTGCTGGTCGTGGAGGGGGCAAGCGACTACCACGACACCGTGGAGGAGGGCTGCGTCATCCGCACGGAACCCGCAGAGGGGGCGGAGCTGTCCGAAGGGGACACCGTGACGCTGTTTCTGAGCCTGGGCAGGAAAATTGAGAATTCCATTATGGTGCCCTGTGTGGGACAGCAGATGGCGGATGTCCAGAAAGCCATGAATACCCTGAAGCTGGTGGCGGAGTTCACCAAGGTGGAGGGTTCGGCCCCGGAGGGCCAGATTCTGAGCCAGAGCGTGGATGTGGGCGAGTCGGTGCCGGAGGGAACGGTGGTCAACTTCACCTACAGCGACGGACAGAAGCTGCTGTCAAAAATGGTGACGTTTAACGTTCCCTTCAGCCCGGAGACGGTCCATGTGGAAATCTATCTGGAGGGAGAACTGAAGTACAGCGAGGACCTGCCCGGCGATTACGGAATGCTGGAGGAGACGCTGTATGCGAAGGCCGGAGAGTACGGGATGAAGATTTACGCGGATTCACAGCTCTGGGTGGACGAGGTGGTTACGTTCAGTGAGTAGGGGAAGAATCAGAAAGGCCCTCAGCGGCTTTTACTACGTGGATACCGGCCAGACGGTCCTGGAGTGCCGGGCCAGAGGGAAATTCCGTCAGGACGGGCGGAACCCTCTGGTGGGCGACTGGGTGGAGGTCCGGGAGACTGAGCCGGGCCGGGGGATGGTCTGGGAGATCGAGCCCCGGAGCAGCGCATTTGACCGCCCGGCGGTGGCCAACGTGGACCAGCTGGTGGTGGTGGCCTCCGCCGCCATTCCGGTGACAGACCCCTTCCTCATTGACCGGGTGGCCGCTATCGCGGCTCTGAGGGGCTGCGGCGTGGTGGTGTGCGTGAACAAAACGGATCTGGCGGCGGGGGAGGAGCTGGAGGAAATCTACCGGTCCGCCGGGTTCCCCACCGTTCGCACCAGCGCAGCCACCGGAGCGGGGCTGGACCGGCTGGCGGAGCTGATTTCCGGCAAACTCTCCGCCTTTACAGGCAATTCCGGGGTGGGGAAGTCCAGCCTGCTCAACGCCATTGAGCCGGGCTTTTCCCTCAAGGTGGCCGCGGTCAGCGAGAAGCTGGGCCGGGGACGGCACACCACCCGCCATGTGGAGCTGTTCCGGCTCTCCTGCGGCGCGGAGGTCATCGACACGCCGGGGTTCAGCTCCTTCGACGCGGCGGAGCTGGATTTGGAGCTGAAGGAGCGGCTTCCGGAGACATTTGCGGAGTTCCGTCCCTATCTGGGCCAGTGCCGGTTTATCAATTGCAGTCACACCAAGGAGAAGGGATGCGCTGTCCTGGCGGCGGTGAAGGCGGGCGAAATCCCCCGGCGCCGCCACAGAAATTATAGCAGGCTGTACGATGAGCTGAAGAACATAAAGGCATGGGATAAATAGCTGCTTCCGCCGCAGTGCGGCGGAAGCAGTTTTTTCTTGCGGCACACATGGAGCGCAGGCGTATATAATGGTACTAGTCAAAGGAAGCAAGGAGGCGATAGGTCATGGGATGCCGGTGGCTCGGCGCGTTTGCGGCGGCTTTGGGCTTGGGAATTCTCATTGCGGCGATTTTTCCCGCCGGATGCCTTCTGTTCCTTGTGGCGTTTGTGCTGATAGGCTGCGGCTGCGCCTGTATGCGTAAGTAGGAAGGAGGTCCGCTATGAAGATCGTTGTCGTCAAGTCTCCCAAATTTTTGAACGGCATTCTGCGAAAACTCTTTGGCATGAAGGATTGACGCTCCTCATACACTGGAAGCAGGATATGCCGCAAAGGGAGGATGCCAACAATGGAATTGAATTTCAAAAAAGTCAGCCACGATTACTATGAACCGCTCCAGTTCGCCCCCTTCTCCTGCGAGACCATGCGGGAGAACATCGTGCCGGACAGCTGCGGAGATATTGCGCGGATTGTAGACACCACAGGACTGGTCTGTCTGACCAGCTGCGAGCTGACCGGAGATGGCCGGTTCTGCGCCAGCGGCTCGGTGGATGCGTCGGTTCTGTACATACCGGAGAAGGAGGACGGCGTCCGCGCCCTCCACTTCCAGATCCCCTTCCAGTGCTACGGAGAGGGACAGGGACCGGCGGACTGCGAGTTTCTGGACATCCGGGGGGAGCTGCACAGCATTGATACCCGCGTGCTGAACCCCAGAAAAGTCCTCACCAGAGCCAGCCTGACACTGTATCCCAGCGGCTGCCGCCACGCCACGGTCTCCGTATGTACGGAGATGGCGGAGGACGGCGGAGAGAACGTCCAGCTGCTGCGTGAAAAGCGGGAGAGCCGCGTGGTGGCAGGCGTGCGCGAGAAGGAGTTTACCTTTACAGAGGAACTGCCCCTGTCCCCAGGCCGGGGCGGCGCGGAGGAAATTCTCTCCACCCGGCTGGACATCCGGGGGACGGACAGCAAGCTCATCGGCAGCAAGCTGGTGGTGAAGGGACTGATTTCCGCCGCTATCCTGTACCGGGAGAACGGCGGGCGTCTGGCCCTGCTGCAGCAGGACTTGCCCTTTTCACAGATTCTGGAGGGAAACGGATTTGACGAGGACTGCGAGAGCGACGCGGCGTACCATCTTCTGAGCGCGGAATGCCGTGCCGGCAGCGAGGGTGCGCCGGACGACGCCTATGTGGTGACGATGTCGCTGCTGGTAAAGGCCCGCGTGACGGTGTGGCGGGGAGAGGAGGTCGCCTTTATCGCGGACCTCTACAGCACAGCCGCGCCGGTGTCCTGCCAGATGATGGAGCTGGAGCTGAACGAGGACGCCCAGAAGAGCACACGGCGGCAGAACGTCCGGGAGCTGCTGGAGACAGGCGTGCCGGTGAAATCGGTGCTGGACACGGAGATCGGCTGCGGCGCGGTGCAGCCGGCGGGCAGCGAGGTGAAAATCTCCGCCTGGGCCAGATGCCTGTATCTGGACGAAAACGACGTGCTGGGCAGCGTGCGCCGGGAGTTTACCGTCAGCTGTCCCGCCGAGATGCCGGGGGAGCTGGCGGGCTGTCAGGGGGAGGCCGCTTGTCACGGCGATGTGATTACCAATATCATGCCGGAGGGCATTGAACTGCGCTTCCCGCTGGACTGCACCCTGTCCGCGTCCAACCGGCGGCGGTATCTCTGCGTCAGCGGGGGAGAGACGGACGAGGAGGAGCAGAATAAAGAGGTTATGCCGTCCCTGATTCTGCGGAAGCTCTCGCCGGAGGAGACGCTGTGGTCTGTGGCCAAGCAGTACCGCACCACCAGGAAGGGTATTTTGGAAGTGAATGAGCTGAATGAGGAGAGCCAGATTCCTTATGACCGGCTGCTGCTGATCCCAAGAACCAGATAGAGAAAACCATCACCACGCGCATAGAAAGATGCGTGGTGATGGTTTTTGGCGTTATAATCCTTGTGGAGTTCAGTGATTTTTGGGCGGTACTTTTTCAGCCTTTGGAGAAATGATTCAGGAATTGTCTGGTACGCTCCTCCTGGGGATTCCCGATCACCTGCTCCGGCGGTCCCTGTTCTACGATCAATCCCTCATCCATAAAAATAATCTGATCCGCCACATCTCTGGCAAAATCCATCTCATGGGTGACAATAATCATGGTAGTATCCCGATCCGCCAGGGAACGGATCACTTTCAGCACCTCGCCCGTAAGCTCCGGGTCCAGGGCGGAGGTAGGCTCGTCGAAGCACAGAATGTCCGGATGCAGAGCCAGCGCACGGGCAATGGCAACCCGCTGCTGCTGTCCGCCGGAGAGCTGGTGCGGGTAGTTGTCCATCCGTGTCTGCAGGCCCACCTGGGCCAGCAGGTCTGCCGCCTGCGTCCGGATTTTCTCCAGGATTTCTTTCTTTTTTGCCTTGTAGTCAGGCCGCTCTTTTGCCAGCAGCGTCCCCGCCAGCATGATATTTTCCAGCGCGGTGTATTGGGGGAAGAGGTTGAAGTTCTGGAATACCAGACCGAAATGCAGCCGTTTGCGGCGAATCTCCTCCTCGCTCTGGGCAGAAACGCCGCAGGCGTCAAAGATCACATTGCCGTGGACGGAGATACTGCCGCGGTCCGGACGTTCCAGGAAGTTCAGGCACCGCAGCAGGGTAGTCTTGCCGCTGCCGGAGGAGCCGATAATCGCCAGGGACTGGCCCTTCTCCAGAGAAAAGCTGATGTCCTTGAGGACTTCAATGTCGCCAAAATGTTTTTCAATGTTTCTGACCTCTAAAATCGACATTTCCCTTACCTCCTGTCACTTGAAATAGGACAGTTTCTTCTCAAACCAATTCAGCAGCAAGGTCAGCAGGCCGCTCACAGCCAGATAAAATACGGCAGTATAGAACAGCGGCCAGATCATGCCCTTTTTGGTGTAGGATTCGCCCATCCAGATGATTTCATAGACACAGATGACGCGGATCAGCGCAGTGTCCTTGACCAGCGTGATAAACTCGTTGCCCATCGGCGGCACAATGCGCTTGATGAGCTGGAGCAGCGTGACCTTAAAGAAAATTTGACTGCGGGTCATGCCCAGAACCTGACCGGCCTCGTACTGCCCGCGGGGGATGGACTGGATGCCGCCGCGGTATATTTCGGAGAAGTAGCAGGCGTAATTGATGACGAACGTCACTACGGCTGCTGTGAATCGGGGGAGGAGGGCGAAGCGGAGAGGGAAGGCGGGGAAATTCTGATCGAGGAAATTGTTGAACAGGCCGGGGCCGTAGTACACAATCAGAATTTGCAGCATCAGCGGGGAACCGCGCACAATCCATACGACGGTTTTGACAAACCAGCGCAGCGGAGAAACGCGGTTCATGGAGCCGAAGCAGATGACAAGACCCAGCGGAAGGGCAAATAAAAGGGTCAGCACAGTCATCTTGGAGGTGGTAATCAGTCCCTCTGACAAGGTTAGGGTAACTTCCAGAAATGAGTCCATCGTTTTTCTCTCCTGTAGACGGTCAGGAAGGCAGAGGGGGGATAGCCGCTCTGCCTTCCCAGTATGTTCTTTCCTTACTTCTCGATGATGTTCTGCGCAACGCCGTAAGTGGAGGCGATCTCTACAACCGTACCATCTTCATAGGCGGACTTCCAGAAGCTGTTGAAAGCATCCGCCAAATCGCTGCCCTTGCGGAAACCCACGCCGTACTCCTCGCTGTTCAGCTCTACGGCGGTCGTCAGGTTGGGATAGCTGGTACCCTCGCCGATCATTGCGCCCGCCATCAGCAGGTCGATCACACAGGCTTCGTTGCTGCCGGCGGCTACTTCCATCAGGGCTTTGGCCTGGGTGTCCACCGCGGTGTATCTGATGTTCAGCGCGTCCAGGGCCTCTGCACCGGCGGAACCGTTTTCCACGGCAAAGTTCAACTCGCTGATGCTGTCCTCCGTCTGGTAGTTGGCGGCTCTGTCCTCACTGATGACCACGACCTGAGCGTTTTTGCAATAGGGCTCGCTGGTCTCCATCAGGGTCTTAACGTCCTGGGTGAGCGTCATGCCGTTCCAAACCGCGTCAATGCCCTTGGTGTCCAGTTCCATGACCTTGTTGTCCCAGGTAATCTCAAGGAACTCCACTTTTACGCCCAAGCTCTCGGCAAAGGCTTTTGCCATGTCTGCGTCAAAGCCGATCCACTCGCCGTTGTTGTCTTTGTAGTCCATGGGCGCGAAATCGGTGATGCCGACCACCAAGGTCCCTTTTTCCTTCACATACGCGGTGTCGCTCTCTGTACCGCCGGCATCCTTGTTCCCGGCATTGCTGCCGCAGGCGGCCAGGGCCAGCGCCATAGCCATCGCTAATACAAATGTAAGAAACTTATTCATTTTCATCCTGAAAGATCCTCCTTGGCACATACGCCAGTTTAATACGCTAACAATTTATCACACTAAAGCGTTTTTGTAAAGAACCATTTTTTCCAAGAAGCGGCGGCAGGTTCCGCGCTCCTTTGTGTAGTTTATCCAATGCGGGGCGGAAAGGCATAATTTTGTCCCGGTATTCATAGATTAGTCTCAGACGTACGGCTTACAGCGCTGCCTACCGCCGCAGGAAATCTAAAACGATCGCCCGGCTGCCGGGGATACATGCATTACATTCAATTTACGCGCGAAATGCGTATGGGAGGTTACTATGACAAATACCGATCTCTACCAGGATATTGCGGCCCGGACCGGCGGGTCCCTGTTCGTAGGCGTGCTGGGGCCGGTGCGGACAGGGAAGTCCACCTTCATCAAACGCTTTATGGAGACCTGCGTGATTCCCAACATTGACAATGTCTACCGCAGGGAACGCGCCATCGACGAGCTGCCCCAGTCGGGAAGCGGACGCACCATCATGACCGCAGAGCCGAAGTTTGTCCCGGAGGAGGCTGTGGACCTGACCCTGGACGGCGGCATGACCTTTGCGGTGCGGCTTATTGACAGCGTGGGATATATGGTTAAGGGCGCGATGGGCCAGTTTGAGGACGGGGAGCCGCGGATGGTCATGACCCCTTGGATGGACCACGAAATCCCTATGGCGGAGGCCGCGGAAATCGGGACGCGGAAGGTCATACAGGAGCACTCCACCGTAGGCATCGTCATCACCACCGACGGCTCCATTACCGACATCCCCCGCGAGGACTACCTGGATGCGGAGGAGCGGGTCATCACCGAGCTCCAGGAGCTGGGCAAACCCTTCGTTGTGCTGCTCAACACCACCGAACCCCACAGCGGCAGAGCCGTCAGCATCAGCCGGGAGATCGGGAACCGCTTCGGCGTGCAGTGCCTGCCTGTCAACTGCCTGGAGCTGAACGAGGAGGCCATTACATACATTATTAAAAGCATCCTCTTTGAATTCCCCCTGCGGGAAATGCGGATTTTCCTGCCCGCCTGGATCGACGCCCTGCCTATGAGCCATCCCATCAAGCAGGCCGTTTACGGCGTCATCCGTGAGGGAGGGGACCGGATGAGCCATATCCGGGAAGTGGAGCCGGTGGTGAAGGAGATGGGGGAGCAGGAGAATATCTCCCTCAGCCGCGTGCTCTCCATCGACCTGGGCCGGGGCATCGCGGCGGCGGAATTGCAGCTGCCGCGGGAACTGTTCTATCAGACGCTCAGCAGTCAGTCCGGTTTTACAGTCTCCGACGACGGCGACCTCATGGAGCTGCTGACTGAGCTGGCGGGCATCAAGGCCAGGTTTGATAAGGTGTCGGACGCGCTGAACAATGTCTATGAAACAGGTTACGGCATCGTCATGCCCACCATGGAGGAGCTGCTGCTGGAGGAGCCGGAGGTCATGCGCCAGGGCGGACGCTACGGCATTAAACTGAAGGCCAGCGCGCCGTCTATCCATATGTTCAAGGTGGACATCGAGTCAACCGTATCGCCCATTGTCGGCAATGAGAAGCAGAGCGAGGATATGGTCAACTATTTGATGGACAAATTCAGCGGCGACCCCACGCAGATCTGGGAGTCCAATATTTTTGGCCGCAGCTTCCACGAGCTGGTCAATGAGGACTTGCAGGCGAAACTCTACCGTATGCCGATGGACGCGCGGCTGAAGTTCCAGGAGACCCTGCAGCGGATTGTAAACGAGGGGAGCGGCGGTCTGATCTGTATTATACTGTGAAAACAGGGGCGGTTTGCCCCTGTTTTTCTTTACGGATAAAGACATGGCCTGAAAATTTGTGAAAGCTGGCTCATGCCCTTCCAGCAGCCGGCAAACTTTCGCTTCCTTTTCTACTGGATTTGTGGTATCATACTCCCAAAAGGGAGGGATTGCGATGATTGGATTTTGGCTTTTTATGCTGATTACAAATTTAATGATTCCAGTCGCAATGATCTGCTTGGGAAAGCTGTTCATGCACAAGGCTCCCCAAAATATCAATTACACATTTGGTTACAGGACCACCATGTCTATGAAAAATCAGGATACTTGGCAATTTGCCCACCGCTATTGCGGAAAATTGTGGCTGCGGCTTGGCTGGATATTAGTACCTTTATCCATCGTTCCCATGCTGTTTGTGTTCGGTAAAAATATTGAAACCATTGCAAATGCCGGTTTAGCGGTATCCTGTCTGCAGCTGCTTCCCTTGGTAGGCTCCATAATTCCTACAGAAATTGCACTGAAAAAAGCGTTTGACAAGAATGGGCGGAGAAAAACAACCTAAGCAGAAGGATATTGACCGGGGCGTCAGGCAGTCCGGCGACATGGCCCAAAGCATGGACAGGCTTCCCATGTACCAGAAATTGCGCACTGTAAAGCTGGATGTCTCGAATCTCACACCAGAGGAAGCGGCGGAGCGGATCGCAGTCCTGTGAGCGTATCGACAAACTGGAAGCGGTTAGAGTAGAAAAGGAGTGATTATGGAAGGGAGGACACGGCCAGGGTCACGGCGCTGGACGGCTGCCTGATTGATCTGCGCAAGGTGTTTCCGGAGTAAAGAAAATGAGGGGTGGTGATGTCCTTCCACGCCCTACAAATTGGTATATTTTTGAAACAAAAGGCCGCTGAAAGCAATTTACTGCAGGTAAAGAGGAATTTACCCTTGCAATCTCAGAAAATTATGGTAAAATAAAGCTACACTATACCACATTAGGAGGTTTTTACCATGCCCCTCGTAACTACAACCGAGATGTTTAAGAAAGCTTATGCCGGCGGCTATGCCATCGGCGCTTTCAACGTCAACAACATGGAGATCGTCCAGGGCATTACCGAAGCTGCCAAGGAAGTCAACGCCCCCCTGATTCTGCAGGTGTCCAAGGGCGCGCGCGCCTATGCCAACCACACCTATCTGGTGAAGCTGGTGGAGGCTGCCGTCATTGAGTGCCCCGGCATTCCCATCGCGCTGCATCTGGACCACGGCCCCGACTTCGAGACCTGCAAGAGCTGCATTGACGGCGGCTTTACCTCCGTCATGATCGACGCCAGCTCCAAGCCATTCGAAGAGAACATTGCCATCACCAAGAAGGTTGTCGAGTATGCCCATGACCACGGCGTGGTCGTAGAGGCCGAGCTGGGCACCCTCGCCGGCATTGAGGACGACGTGCAGGTTTCCGCCGAGGATTCCTCCTACACCCGTCCGGAAGAAGTGCAGGAATTTGTGGAGAAGACCGGCTGCGACTCCCTGGCCATCGCCATCGGCACCAGCCACGGCGCTTACAAGTTCAAGCCCGGCACCAAGCCCCAGCTACGCTTTGACGTTCTGGAAGAAGTCGAGAAGCGTCTGCCCAACTTCCCCATCGTGCTCCACGGCTCCTCCTCCGTACCCCAGGACTTCGTCGAGATGATCAACGCCAACGGCGGCAGTATGCCCGGCGCAATTGGCGTGCCTGAAGATCAGCTGCGCAAGGCTGCTTCCATGGCCGTCTGCAAGATCAACATTGACTCCGACCTGCGCCTGGCAATGACTGGCACAGTCCGGCAGTTCTTTGCCCAGCATCCCGACAAGTTCGACCCCCGCGAGTATCTCAAACCCGCCCGCGCCGCAATTAAGGATATGGTCAAGCACAAGCTCATTAACGTGCTGGGCTGTGACGGCAAGGCATAAAGAAATCGTTAAGCGCCTATGCTTCGCGGAGCTGCCCACAGAGGGCGGCTCCGTTTTTTAGCGTTCATACTTTTTCTTTCAGGAAAAAGTACCAAAAAGAACTTTAATGCGCTCTCAAATCCGCTGCAAATCCTGGGTTTTTGCCCGGTAACGGTATTGCGCTTTTAGTATCAGCATGGAATAGGAGGGAGAGGCCATGCGGCAATTGATTCACGAACAGAAGAAGCGGGTGGAGGTCTATTTGAAATTTTTTGTCAAATGGACGTTTTTGGCTCTGCTGGCCGGTGCGGTGTGCGGCACGGTAGGCGCCGTATTCCACCACGCGGTGGAGCTGGCTGGCGCGATGTTTTCCAGCTGCGGCTGGCTGCTGTATCTGCTGCCCGTCAGCGGACTTGCAGTCGTATTGGTGTACCGTCTGTTCGGCGCGGAGCCGGAGGAGGGGGCGAATCTGGTGATCCTCTCCCTGCGGACAGGGAAGCCGGTGCCGCCCTCGGCGGCGGTGCGGGTGTTTGTCTCCACCGTCCTCACCCACCTCTGCGGCGGTTCCGCCGGGAGAGAGGGGGCTGCGCTGATTATCGGCGCGGGAATGGTCCCCTTTTTTAAGCGGATCTTTCATTTAAGCGAGCGGGCGGGAAAAAAGATGACCATGTGTTGCATGTCCGCACTGTTCAGCGCAGTATTCGGTACGCCGGTGGCCGCCGCGCTGTTCAGCATGGAGGTGTCTTCGGTAGGCGTTCTGCAGTATACGGCTCTGTATCCCTGCCTGACCGCCGGTCTGGCCGCCTGGGGGGTCAGCAGTTTTCTGCGGACAGAAGGGGTCCGTATGCCGCAGATTACTTATCCGGATGCCAATTTGTGGTCGATGCTGCAGGTGGCGGTATTGGCGCTGTTGTGTGCGGCGTGTGCGATTCTGTTTTTATCGGTCATCCATTTTGCAGCCCATCAGCTCCGCCATTATTTTGAAAATCCATATATCCGGGCTGTCGTGGGCGGCGTTCTGGTGGTGGTCCTGACCACACTGCTGGGCCGGGATTACAACGGGGCGGGCATGGGAATTGCGGTCCAGGCCGTAGCCGGTGAGGCGGTACCCTGGGCATTTCTGGCGAAAATACTGCTGACGGCTGTGACCATCGGCGCGGGATTCAAGGGCGGCGAGATTGTGCCAGCTTTCTTTATCGGCGCAACCTTCGGCTGTACGGTGGGGCCGCTGCTGGGACTTCCGGTTGGGTTTGCCGCGGCGGTGGGGATGGTCGCCGTCTTTTGCAGCGTTGTGAACTCTCCGGCGGCTTCCCTTGTTCTGTCCGTGGAGCTGTTCGGCGGGGAGGGGCTGTGGTTCTTTGCCACGGCCTGCGGACTCAGCTATTTGATGAGCGGACATTATACTCTCTATGCAGAGCAGAATTTTGTCAATTCTAAACTGGAGAAGAATGTAGAGTATTAAATAAAGGGGTTGCAGGCAAAATCTCTGGCGGTTACGCTTTCCCTTTGAAATCAGAAATAGAATACGCTGAAAGCTACAGCTCCCGCCGGTTTTCTGGCGGGAGCTGCTGGATATTTTCAATTATGCTGCATTTTCATCCATTTCAAACTCTTCTGTATCTTCCGTTTCCGGTTGGTCGATAAGGGAAACAGCTTCAGCGGTTTTATACAGAACTGCGCACAGCTCTGCGCGGGTCAGTTCCCCGTCCGGATGGAAAGCTCCGCCGTCATATCCGGAGATCACACCCAACTCCGCCAGAGCGGCCACGGAGCTGTCGTCCGTATCTGTAAAAGGCGAAGATCCTTGCGCGGCAGGGATACCCAGCACTTCCACAATCATCTGGCAGAACTCCAGGCGGGTAATGGTCCGGCTGTCCTCCAGCTCCGGCTTCTGGCCGTTGATTGCCAGCAAAGCCCCCATCGCCATATCCCACGCGGCGTTGTCCCCAGGATGGAAGGCTCCGTTTTCATCGCCATCCACGCATCCCATTTCTGCCAGAGCCAGCACGTAGGGGGCATACCAGCTGTCGGCGGATACGTCGGTAAATACAGTTGCGTTTTCCAGCTCCTCCAGACGCTGCTCCACTTTCAGCTCCTGCCGCAGCGTCTGCGCCAGCTTCTCCAGATAGCCGTCTGTCAGGGGGGAGGTCATACCAGTGGCGGCAAAGCTCTCCTGGAAATCATAGGAGGCGTCCAAAGCGGTGTACGCCAGGTAGTTGTCTACGGCGTTAAAGTAGTTTTTCTGGGCTTCCAGCCAGAACGCAAAGGCGCCGGCGGCGGAAACGCCGTAGCTGATGTAATAGAAGGGCTGGGTAAAATTGTGGGAGACCTGCACCCAGCTGAGTCCATAGACATGGGCCATGGGGCTGTCCTCCTCCGCAAAGCCGTAGTCGATGCTCAGAAGACGGGCTTTCTCGTTAATCTGCTGTAACGTCACATTTTTGGCGCTGTAGACATACTGCTGCAGCTCGTCGTAGTAAGCCCCCTGGCAGATGGCCTCGACCAGACTGGTAATCTGATAGTCTGCAACCGCCTGCCCGTCCTTGCCGAAAATGTCGGGGTAGTAGTGGGAGAGCAGCAGCTCCAGGCCCTGGGAGTGGACCTCCATCACATCCTGGCTCTTGACGGCGTTCAGCCAGCCGGAGGGGGACCAGTAGGCGTGGTTGTAGTGGCCGAACTCGTGGACGGTACTGGTGAAGTCAAAAAGCTCGTGGGCGGGCGCGTTGAAGAGGAAGGGGGCGCCGTAATAGTAGAGCATGGTGGTAAACCCGGTATCCGTCTTGTCCGCGCTCTCCGCGGTGTCGTAGAGGTGGTGTTCCCGCATATAGGTGAAAGCCTCCAGCAGTTCGCTGGACATTTGTCCAATATAGGGGGCGATCAGGTCCAACGCTATTTCGCCGCTGTAGTCGCTGTAGAAGACGTCGCTTTTCTGGCGGGGAATGGCGTGCAGGGCCGTGTTGAGGGGGGCAATATACGTCTTGACGTCCTCCCGGAAGGAGGCGATGTCCGCAGGGGAATAGTCCCGGCGGTAGAGCCGGCGGTATGCAAACTCGCCATAATCGCTGTAGCCGTAAGCAGAGGCGATATTTTTTCTCAGCCGCACGGTGCGCAGATACAGGCTGCCCAGCGTTTCGTTTAACTCCTGGGCGATCATACCGTAAATTTCGGCATATGTGTCAGCGTTGATGGAACCCTCCTGATAAAACGCCTGGTTCAAGGCCTGCATATCCCAGTCCCGGCCAAAATACTCCACCACGCAGGGTTCGGCAGAGAGCCGTCTGTACTCGTTCATCAGCGAGGTCTCCTGGCTGGTCAGCTCCCGCTGCCGGGCGGGGGCCTCTGTGTACTGCATATAGTATGCGGCGGTAAGCGCACCCAACTGTTCCTTCAGGAAATCGCCGCAGGGGGAGTTGAGGATATCCCGCATTAAGGGGGGTAAGGCATCGGCAATGGCGGCGCAGGCGTTATAAGCGGCCTCCAGCTCCTGAGCGGCCTGGGAACCAGCGGCATTGCGGCACGCCTCCAGCTCCGCCAGCGCGGCCATGGTCTGCGCCTCCATATAGCGGTTGACCAGGACGCCAAAAAGCTCCTGGACGGCTTTGGCATTCTCCACGCCGTCCAGCAAACCGCGCAGCCCCTCCATCTCCGCCAGCACAGCTTTTGCATCGGGACGTCTGTAGGTCATTTCGCTGTAGTCCAGGTCCGTATGGGGCTGACTGGTAAAAAAGGCAGTCTGGCGGGGTTCCTGGCTGTCCGCCAGAGCCGTTGGGCATAGAGAGAAGAGGATGGTAAAGGCCATAAGCGCGGCCAGCAGTTTTCTTCCCATATGAATCATCCTTTCTTAAAGACCTCTGGGATGTAGTGATCTGGATATATTATACTATAGAACCAGAGTCATTTGCAAGAGGAGAAACCTGGAGAACCGTCAGATATTTTACAATATTCGCATTCTGTGCTATAATGGGGCAACGATCAGGGAGGTGCGGCGATATGCTGACAATATGGATGGGCCGGGCCAACACAGGCAAGTCGGCCCGAATTATGAATGCGCTTCGGACGCGGCGGGAACAGGCTCTGCTGCTGGTGCCGGAACACGCCAGCCACACGGCAGAGCTGGGGGTCTGCCGGACCTGCGGGCCGGGTGCGTCCAGATATGTGGAGGTTCTGAGTCTGCGGACGCTGGCAAAGCGGGTGTTGGCTCTGACCGGTACGGCGGCGGACGGTGCGCTGGATGCGGGAGGAAAGCTGCTGCTTATGCAGCTGGCGCTGCAGGAGGTTGTTTCACAGCTGACAGTATACGCGCGGCCCTCCCGCAAAGCGCCGTTTCTGGCGGAGCTGGTGGAGCTGTGCAGCGAGCTGACGGCCTGCCAGGTGCGTCCGGAGGATCTGGGCGGCGCGGTGGAGCTGCTGGAGGGCCTGAGCGGAGAGAAGGTGTGGGACCTGTCGCTGATTTATGCGGCCTATCTGGGAAAGCTCCGCAGCGGCGGCGAGGACCGCAGAGATTTGATGGACAAGCTGCTGGATGGTCTGGAGGCGTCCGGCTTTGCCGCCGGAAAATCTGTATATCTAGATGGCTTTACATACTTTACTGCACAGGAGTTACAGCTGATTTCCATACTTCTGCGGGTATCGAAATCAGTGACTGTGACCCTGCTGGGCGACGGCAGCGGACTGGAGATTTTTGAGCAGAGCATCCGTGCGCGGGACCGGCTGGTCCGGCTTGCAGCGGACTGCGGCGCAGTCTGTAAAGTGGAGGTTCTGGAGCCGAAAGCGGCGGAGACTGGGCTGGAATACTTGGAGAAAACGTTTTTTGGCGGCGGGAAGCCCTGGAACGGGGATAGCGGCAGCGTGGCTATCCACCGGGCCGAAACGCTTTTTCAGGAGACAGAGTATGTGGCGGCAAAAATTCTGGAGTTGGTGCGGACAGGGGGCTTCCGGTTCCGGGAGATCGGGGTTGCGGCCAGAAATCTGGACGATTATGCGGCGGCAATTGAGAATATTTTTGAACGCTATGGCGTGCCGGTGTATCTCAGCCGCCGCAGCGACGTGCTGGAAAAACCGGCGCTGAGTCTTTTGGCCGGTGCGCTGGATGCAATAACAGGCGGCTATGAGTATGAGGACATGTTCCGGTGGCTGAAAACAGGGCTGGGCGGTTTGTCGGACGAGGAGTGCGACAAGCTGGAAAATTATGTGATTTCCTGGGATATTCACGGCTCCATGTGGGTGCGGGATGAGGATTGGACAGCCAATCCGGATGGATGGCGGGAAAGCTTTACACCCGCTCAATCCCAAGCGTTAGAGGAGATCAATGCCCTGCGCCGCCGGGTAGCCGGACCGCTGCGCCGTCTGGCGGACGGAATGAAGGAACAGAAGACCGCCAAGGGAAAACTGGAGGTTCTGTGGAGGTTCCTGGAGGAGCTGGAGCTGGCGCGGCAGCTGGAGGAGCGAACGGCGCGGCTGGAGGAACTGGGCCAATTGCAGCGGGCCATGGAGTACAGCCAGCTGTGGGACCTGCTGTGCGAGGTAACGGACCAGTTTGCAGATATTCTTCAGGACACGCAGATAGACACAGAGGAATTTGTCCGGCTGCTAAAGCTGGTGCTGACCCAGTACGATGTGGGGACCATCCCGGCGGCTTTGGACCAGGTGCAGGTGTCCCAGATCACCCGAAGCGACCACAGCCGGGTAAAGTGTCTGTTTCTGATGGGAGCCAACGACCACGTCCTTCCGGCTGTGCAGAGCGGTACGGGTCTTTTGACAAAGGAGGACCGGGAACAGCTCCGGCGGCAGGGAATTGAGCTGTCCCCCAGCGGTACGGACCTCTTTCATATGGAACTGCTATATCTTTACGCGGCCCTGGCCCAGCCCACAGAGCGGCTGTATGTCACCTGGCCCGCATCGGATTTGAACGGTTCGCCGCTGCGCCCGTCCTTTGTCGTGGGCAGGGTGCGGGGGCTGCTTCCTGAAGCGAAGGAGGACATACCGGCGGCGGACTGCCGTCTCGCCGCCCCCATACCGGCCATGGAACTGGCGGGCAGTGAGCGGAGGGGACCTCTCTGGCAGTATTTCGCGGAGGATCAACGCTGGCAGGATGCGCTGCAGGCCATGGACCGGGCGGCGCGGATGAGCCGGGGCCGTCTCACACCCCAAGCGGTGGAGACGCTCTACGGCCGCAGCTACCGTATGTCCGCCAGCCGGATTGACAAGATCAACTCCTGCCACTTTGCCTATTTCATGCAGTACGGCCTCCGGGCCAAGGAGCGCATGCCCGCCCGGTTTGACGCGGCCCAGGTGGGTACGTTCCTGCACTACGTGCTGGAGCATGTGACAAAGGCGGCGGCAGAGCGGGGCGGGTTTGCCCAGCTGGAGCCGGGGGAGCTGGAGAAGATTTTGGACCAGGTGGTGGATCAGTACATAGCGGCAGCCATGCCGGGGTTTGAAAAACGGGAGAACCGGTTTAAGTATCTCTTCCGCCGCCTGCGCAAGACAGTGGGCGTGATCGTGGAGAACGTGGCGGAGGAGCTGATGGAGTCGGATTTTGTGCCGCTGGAATTCGAACTGGGCTTCGGGGACGGCGGCAAGGCGCCCGCCATTACCATCCGGGCCTCCGGCGCGGAGCTGACGGTGGTGGGCAAGGTGGACCGGGTGGACGGCTGGCTGAAAAACGGGCGGCTGTACCTGCGTGTAGTTGATTACAAATCGGGGAAGAAATCCTTTGATCTGAGCGATGTGTGCCGGGGGCTGAACATCCAGATGCTGCTGTACCTGTTCGCCCTGGAGCGGGATGGAAAGGCAATCTTTGGACAGGAGACGGTCCCGGCGGGGGTGTTGTATCTGCCCGCCCGCGATGTGCTGGTGAACCAGCCGAGGGATGTGGACGCAAAGGCTCTGCGCCTGGCCCTGGACCGGGAACTGCGCCGCAGCGGTATGGTCCTGGGAGAGCCGGACGTTCTGCGGGCCATGGAGCACAGCGCGCTGGAAAAGCCCCGGTTTCTGCCCCTGTCGCTGGGACGGGACGGCAGCATCTCCAAGGGCGTTGCCTCGGCGGCGGAGCTGGGGAAGCTGGGGCTGTACGTGGACCGCCTGCTGGCCCGAATTGCGGCGGAACTGCGGGGCGGAAACATCGACGCGGACCCCTGCGGTTACAGCGAGCAGGACAACGCCTGCACTTACTGCGAGTTTGCCTCCGCCTGCAACTTCCCGGACGGAGACGAAAACGACCGCATGGAGCTGATCCAGCCGGTCACACCCCAGGAGTTCTGGGACCACGTGAATAAGACCATCAGTGAGGAGGGACCCACATGAGTATACAGCTGACGGACAGCCAGAGGGCGGTGGTAGAGGACCGTGGCGGGAGCCTGCTGGTCTCCGCCGCCGCGGGGAGCGGCAAGACGCGGGTGCTGGTAGAGCGTCTGTTCCGCCGGGCGCTGGGAGAGGAGCAGGCCAATATGGACGACTTCCTCATTATCACCTATACCCGCGCCTCGGCGGCGGAGCTGCGGGAACGGATTGCCAAGGAACTGGGCAAGCGGATGCAGGCGCATCCCGGCGACCGGCATTTGCAGCGGCAGCTGCTGCTGGTGTATCAGGCGGATATCAAGACCATTGACTCCTTCTGCACAGCCCTGACGCGGGAGAACGTCCATCTGCTGGAATTTGGCGGGGAACGGGGGCTGACGGCGGATTTCCGGGTACTGGATGAAAACGAGGCTGCGCTGCTGCGCCGGCGGGTATTGCCGCGGGCGCTGGAGGAATTTTACGGCGATCTGTCGCCGGGCGCACTGCAGCTGGCGGACTCCTTCGGCTTCGGCCGGGATGACAGCCGTCTGGAGGAGCTTGTGCTGGACCTCTACAACAAGATTCAGAGCCACGCCTACCCGGACCGCTGGCTGGCGGAACAGCGGGAAATCTGGTCCCATATGCCTGCGGACGCAGGGGAGACGGCCTATGGCCGCCAGCTGCTGGCAGACCTGGGCCGGAAAGCCCGCCATTGGTCCGCCATGCTGGAGCAGGGGCTGGCGCTGATGGCGGAGGACGATGCGCTGCACAAAGCATACAGCGGCAGCTTTTGGGAGGTGTCGGGGCAGCTGTCCCGTCTGGCGGAGGCAGCGGCGCAGGGTTGGGACGCGGCGGCGGTTCAGGCGGTAGGCTGGCCCAGGCTGACGGCGGCCCGGAAATGCGGGTCTCCGGAGCTGAAGGACCGGGTCAAGAGCATCTGGGACCGTGCAAAAGCGGAGATGAATGCCGCGTGTACCATTCTGGACATGACGGCGGCGGAAGCTGCGGAAGACCTGCGGCGTTCCGCCCCGGCTATGAAGGCTCTGCTGGACCTGTGCGGCACGTTTTCAGCGGCCTACCAGCAGGAGAAGCTGCGGCGGAATGCAACGGATTTTTCCGACCAGGAGCACTACGCGGTCCAGCTCCTGCTGAGGGAGGATGGCACTCCCACAGATTTGGCCCGCGTCATCTCCGGACGGTACCGGGAGGTGATGGTGGACGAGTACCAAGACACCAACCAGGTGCAGAACTGCATTTTTGACGCCATTTCCCAAGGCGGACACAACCTGTTTACTGTGGGCGACGTGAAACAGTCCATCTACCGCTTCCGGCTGGCGGACCCCACCATCTTTCTGGACAAGTACCGCGCCTATCCCAACGCGGCCAACGCCAAGGAGGGGAGGGCAAGAAAAATTCTCCTCAGCCAGAATTTCCGCTCCCGACAGCCCGTGCTGGACGCGGTCAACTACGTCTTTGAAGCCATCATGTCCCAGGAAATGGGGGAGATTGATTACGGCGAGGCGGAACGGCTGAACTTTGGCGCCGGCTATCTGCCCCCGCGGGAGGACTGCGTGACGGAATTCCATTTGCTTGGGGTCCCCATCAACCGGGGCGGCGGAAAACCGGCGTTGTCCCGGCCCTTGGCGGAAGCACGGTTTGCAGCAGAACGAATCCGGCAGCTGCTGGACGAGGGGTACCAGGTAACGGATGAGGAGACGGGTATTCTGCGCCCCTGCAGGCCGGAGGATATCGCGATTCTGATGCGCTCGCCGGGTCCGCGTCTGCGCCACTATACCCGTGCCCTGACAGAGCGCGGCATCCCCTGCGGCGTGCAGGAGGACGAGGACTTTTTTGCCACCATGGAGGTGGCGGTGGTGTACTCGCTGCTGCAAATTCTGGACAATCCCCGGCAGGACGTACCGCTGATCGCCGTGCTGCGCTCGCCGCTGATGGGCTTCACGGCGGACCGGCTGGCCATGATCCGGGGCAGACACAGCGCAGGCGGTTTTTACGATGCCGTAGAGGCCAGCGGGGACGAGGACTGCCAGGCGTTTCTGGGTTTGATGCGGGAGCTGCGCTCCCTTGCAAAAGACCTGAGCGTACAGCGGCTGATCTGGCTGCTGTACAACCGGCTGAACATTCTGGGCGTATTCGGCGCGATGTCTAACGGAGAGCGGCGGCGGGAGAACCTGATCGCTCTCTATGAGCACGCAAAAGCCTTTGAGGGGGCGGGATATAAAGGGCTCTTCGGCTTTGTCAGCCACCTGCGGTTCCTGCTGGAAACAGGGGAACAGCCCGCGGTTGCGGCAGGCTGCGCCTCCGGCGGGGTGCAGATTATGAGCATTCATAAGTCAAAGGGGCTGGAGTTCCCTATTGTGGTGCTGGCGGACCTGAACAAAGGATTTAACCGGATGGACCTGCAAATTCCGGTACTGGTCCATCCGAAACTGGGACTTGGCCCCATGTACATTGATTTAGACCGCCGGATTCGCTATCCGACCATCGCCCGCGAGGCGGCGGCGGCGCGTCTGAGCCGGGAAATGCGGGCGGAAGAAATGCGGGTTTTGTATGTGGGGATGACTAGGGCGAAGGAAAAACTGATTATGACGGCGTCCATGCCGTCGGCCCCGAAAAAGCTGGGGGAGCTTGCGGTGCAGTCGTCGCTGACGGATGTGCGCGGACCGGTGCCGCCTGAGACGGTGGACAGCGCAAAATCCATGGCAGAATGGATTTTACTGCCGCTGCTGCGGCGTCAGGACTCGGCGGCTCTGCGGGCGCAGACCGGTCTGGAGCTGAGCGGTCTGACCGATACGGCGGACGCGCCCTGGCTGGTGTCGTACCACGACGGCACGCTTTACGGCGAGGCCCCCGCGCTTCCTGCGCCGGAGATGGACGCCAGGGAGGAAGCGCCTGCTCTGCCGGTAGACCGGGAGGCGTTGGACTATGTCTACCCCTACCAGAAGTCTGTCTATACGCCCACCAAGCTCACCGCCACTCAGCTCAAGGGCCGGGAAAAGGATCAGGAAATTGCGGAAAATACCCTCCAGCCGTATACCCGCAGCAGCTTTGCCGCGCCTCGTTTTCTCTCCGGCCAGCGGCCTCTGACAGCGGACCAGCGGGGAACCGCCATGCATCTGGTACTGCAATACCTGCCTTTAGACGGCAGCGCACAGGAGACTGTAGACCGTCTGCTGGCGCGGCGTCTGCTGACGCCGGAGCAGGCGGAGGCGGTGGACGTGGGGGCGATTGACCGGTACCTGGCCTCGTCTCTGGCCGAAGAACTGCGGCACGCGGAGCGGCTGGAGCGGGAATTCTGCTTCAGCCTGCTGGTCCCGGCGGGGGTGTATTACCCGGAGCTGGGGGAGGAGGACGAGGTGCTGCTGCAGGGCGTGGTGGACCTGTACGCGGTGACGGATGGAAAGGTGACGGTGGTGGATTTTAAGACGGACCGGGTGACGGAGTGGACGCTTCCAGAGAAGGCGGCCCAGTACCGCCCCCAGCTGGAGGCTTACAGCGGCGCGTTGGAAAAAATTCTGGACAAACCGGTGGCGCGGCGGGTTCTGTATTTTCTCCACACCGGTCAGGCCATCGACGTATAACCCGCAGTCTGAAGAAACGGCACAGCTTTTGCGCTGCGCCGTTTCTCTTTTAATATTGATATTGTTTTTGCTTCTTCCAGAGAAGCAGGGCTGTTGTGACAGACGCCAACGCCTCCGCTGCAACAATGGACAGCCAGATACCGTCCAAGCCCCAGAGCAGAGGGAGGATCATCACCATAGAGCACTGGAATACCAGGGTTCGCAGGAGGGAAATCAGGGAGGAGGTAAAGCCGTCGTTGAGCGCGGTGAAAAAGGACGAGCCAAATATTCCGAATCCTGACAGTAAAAAGGAGAAGGAGTAAATCACAAATGCGTGAACCGTCATGTCCAGGAGCGCAGGGTCGTATCCAACGAACATCATAGAGAGCGGTCCGGCCAGCGACTGGCCTGCAAGAAACATGGCGGCGGAAAATATGCCGGTTAGCAGAAGGCTCTTTCTCCGCAGATTTTTCAATTCCACATGGTTCTCTGCGCCGTAGTGATACCCAACCACGGGAGCCGCGCCGACAGAGTACCCCATGAAGATTCCCTGAAAGATCATGCTGACGTACATCAGTACGCCATATGCGGCCACGCCGTTTTCACCGGTAAAGCGCATGAGCTGTAAATTATATAGTATACTGACCACAGACGCGGAGACGCTGCTCATCAGCTCGGAGGAACCGTTGGTACAGGTCTTTAACAGAGCCTTTCCGTCAAACCGGCATTTTCCCAGCTGCAAATTACTGCTGTTTTTGCGTCCAAAGTAGAGCAGCGGGATCACGCCGCCGGCAAACTGGCTGACAGCGGTAGCCACCGCCGCACCCTCCAGCCCCCAGCGGAAAACCGCCACAAGCAGGGCGTCCAGAACAATGTTGGCCGCACCTGCCGCAACGGTGACAGCCAGCCCCAGATTCGGTTTTCCGGCAACGGCAAACAGGCATTGGAACTCGTATTGCAGAACGAAAAACGGCAGCGCCAGCAGAATAATCTTTCCATAAGTAACGCTGTCCTCCAAAAGCTGTCCGGCTGCCCCCATAAGCGCGGCAGCCGGTCGGACAGTCAGGAAGCCAACGACCGCTGTGAGAATACCGGAAACAAGGGCGGCGTAGACAATCAGGGAAAATAATTCGTTTGCCTTTTCAGGCTCTCCCTTGCCCAGCGTCTTGGAGATCAGCGCGCCGCCGCCTGTTCCGAACATGAAGCCGGTACAGCCCAGAATGATGAGAAGCGGCATGATGAAATTGACTGCGGCAAAGGGTGTCTTTCCCACAAAGTTGGACACGAAAAAGCCGTCTACTACGCTGTAAACCGATGTAAATACCAGCATAACGATGGTTGGGAATGTAAAGCGCAGCAGGCGTTGGAACGTAAAGTGATCGGATAACTGTATGGCTGTTTTGCGCATTCTCTTGACCTCTCAAACTGTTTCGATATGTTTTGCCTTTTCTTTCAAGGCCAGCATATAGGCCTCTGTCAACTCCAGATACTTCTGGACCAGGGAAATCAATTTTCAAGGATATGAGAAATAACAGAGGGATCAAGGAGGCAGTTAAACATAATTTGGGAAAGGGGACGTTTAGAATTAGAAGCGG
>JAAWQS010000010.1 GCA_022800665.1 Oscillospiraceae bacterium | reverse complement strand
GCTGGGAATTGACTATACCGTGGGGGATACCTGGATGTTTCTGCAATACTGCTATGGCTTTTTCTTGAACAACGACAGCCTCTTTTTCATTACGAATGACGGGATTACGGAAGTGAGCAGGACGATCCAGCGAACGCAAACGCTAGACATCCCCACCAGGGGGAATATAGCGTTTGATGGGCGGACGATCTACTTCATCAATGAAAATTCTTTGCTGACAGCGTATGACACCAAGACCCACAAGACGCGACCGTTTCGGAATGTTGTTGCTTATGACTTCTGCCTCACCGGCCAGGGGCTGTATTTTATCAACCGCATGGATTCCGACTGCGTTTATCTATGCGGCAGGGATGGCGTTGGCAGTCTGAAGATTTCAAATGACTCGGCCCTGTCTGTTGGTTATGACGGCGAGAAAGTTACCATGATTCTAAAATCGGACGGGAAGGAGGTGGTTTTTGAACCGTGGCGGTACGGGAACGCCAAGCATCCGTCAGAGCAGGGCGAAAAAAACGCGGCAGAAAGCTGATGATCCTGCTCTTTCAGAACCGCCTATTGTTCCGATAGAGCCTACCATTCCTGGAGAGATCTCAATTCCCGATTGGATCGTTCAGGACATCTTGCAGCGCTATAATCAGCTCAGCTCCCAGAGGGAAAAACGGTTACTGTATTACCGGGCAGTCATCTGACGAAGGTGGCTGCCCGGCTTTCTTCAACAGAGCAGAGAAGAAATGTGTAAAAGTTTTCTCTGCGGGCATACTGTTACTATTCTTTGCTGTGATAACTGGAAATCTGGCAGTTATTTTTCAACAACCGGCGGATAAAATGTGGAAAACAAGCGTGGAAGGAATGGTGAAAGCGCTATGTACGATAATCGGTTCACACCGCGGGCGCAGAGCGCGCTGCGTCTGGCGCAGGAATCGGCGGAGGAGCTGGGCCACAGCTATGTGGGCAGCGAGCACCTGTTATTAGGTCTGCTGCGGGAGGAAGACGGGGCCGCACACCGCTGTCTGTCCGAGCAGTCTGTGACCATGGAAAGGGCGCGGGAGATCATCGTGCGGATCATCGGGGCAGGTCTGCCAGGGCTGGCCCCCACTCAGGGGCTGACGCCCAGGGCTAAGCGGGTGATTGAAAACGCGGTGGGGGAGTCCGTGCGGGCCGGGAGCGGCTACGTGGGTACGGAACACCTGTTGTTGGGTATCCTGCGGGAGAGCGGCACCATGGCGATGCGGGTGCTCCAGACTGCCGGGGCGGACCCGAAAAAATTGCAGTCCGCACTGCTCCAGCGCATGAGCGTCTACCAGCCGCTCCAGCGGCAGGCCCTGTTAGCACGGGAGGACGGACCAAGGTCATCTCTGTCCGCCTCCGGACCAGCCCCTGTGTCCAAGGCGTTGGAGCAGTTTACCAGGAGCCTGAACGCCCTGGCGGTGAAAGGACGGCTGGACCCGGTAATTGGACGGGAACGAGAGATCGGACGGGCCATCCGTATTCTCACCCGCCGGACCAAAAATAACCCGGTTCTCATCGGGGAGCCGGGGGTGGGCAAGACCGCCGTAGCCGAGGGCCTGGCCCAGAAGATTGTGGCAGGGGACGTGCCGGAGGAGCTGCTGGGGAAAAATATTCTGTCCATCGACCTGTCCGCCATGCTGGCGGGGACAAAATACCGGGGCGAGTTTGAAGAGCGGGTAAAAAACGCGCTGGCGGAAATCCGGCGCATGGGCAACGTCATCCTCTTTATTGACGAACTCCATACCATTGTGGGCGCGGGCAGCGCAGAGGGGGCGGTGGATGCCGCCAATATTTTGAAACCCGCTCTCAGCCGCTCGGAAATCCGTGTCATCGGCGCGACGACACGGGATGAATACCGGCGGTATATTGAGAAGGACGCGGCGTTGGAGCGGCGGTTCCAGCCGGTAACGGTGGAGGAACCCAGCGGTGAGACTGCCGTGGAGATTCTGCTGGGCCTGCGGGACAAGTACGAGGCCCACCATAAACTGGCCATCACCGACGAGGCGGTGGAAGCGGCTGTGCGCATGAGCCAGCGGTATCTGCCGGACCGGTACCTGCCGGACAAGGCCATCGACCTGATGGACGAGGCGTGCAGCCGGGTGCGCATGGAGTGCGAGACCTGGACGCCGGACCTGAAGGAGCTGGAGGAGCGGCTGGAGATCGTGCGGAAGGAGAAGGCGGAGGCCATTGCAGGGGAGGATTTTGAGAAAGCGGCGCAGCTGCGGGATGTGGAGGAGGATTTCTCCCGACAGCTGCAGGCGGAGAAGACCCGGTGGAGCAATGGCCGGACCGACGATTTGATTGCCGTGACCGGCGAGGACGTGGCGGCGGTGGCGGCGGAGTGGACCGGTATTCCGGTACAGCGCATGACTGAGGACGAGGGACAGCGGCTGCTGCGGCTGGAGGAGGAGCTGAAGCGGCGGGTAGTGGGGCAGGACCAGGCGGTGGCGGCGATTGCGGGGGCGATCCGCCGGGGCCGCGTGGGGCTGAAGGAACCGAACCGGCCAATCGGCAGCTTTCTGCTGCTGGGTCCCACCGGCGTAGGCAAGACCGAGCTGTGCCGTGCGCTGGCTCAGGCCATGTTCGGCCAGGAGGACGCCATGATCCGCATTGATATGTCCGAATACGCCGAGGGCCATGCTGCCAGCCGTCTGGTCGGCTCCCCGCCGGGCTACGTGGGCCACGAGGAGGGGGGACAGCTGACAGAAAAGGTGCGGCAGAAGCCCTATTCTGTGGTTCTCTTTGACGAGATGGAAAAAGCCCATCAGGAGGTGTGGAATCTGCTGCTGCAAATCCTGGAGGACGGCAGCCTCACCGACAGCCACGGGAGAAAAGCCGATTTCAAAAACACCGTGGTCGTGATGACCAGCAACGTGGGGGCGCAGCAGATTACCCGGACCAGTCCCCTGGGCTTTGCAGGGACGGTGGACGGCGAGGGGGAGCGGCAGGAACGAATCCGCCGGTCTGTGACAGACGAACTGCGCCGGACCTTCCGCCCGGAATTTCTCAACCGTATTGATGAAACCATCGTTTTCCGCCAGTTGGGGGAGGAGGACCTGTGCGAGATTACGCGGCGGCTCCTGGAGCAGGCCGGTGAGCGGATTGCCGCTCTGGGACTTGGGTTCCGGGCCGGCAAGGAGGCTGTGGCGCGGATTGCAAAAGAGGGGTATGACCCCGCCAACGGCGCGCGGCCTCTTCGGCGGAGAATTCATGCGTATGTGGAAGACCCCATTGCAGAGGGCGTTTTGAACAAGAAATTTACCGGCGGCGATTCTTTGGTGTTGTGTGTGGAAGATAACAAGATTGTTGTGAAGAAAGAGGAACCCGGCAAATCAGCAGATTCTTTTTCCACGGCGCCATCCCGCTGTCCATGACGCAGAAGATAAGGAAGCAAATCAAGGCGGAACAGGTTATTGATTATTACGTCAGAAATAAACAATTTTTCGAACAATTTGAACCAAAACGGACGGCAGAATTCTTTTCCCTGGACTATCAAAGAACATGGCAATCGCCATGCCCCACTGGAAACAAAACACAAAAATTCCTCTTGAAAATAGAAGAATATTCGTGTACAATATGGAAAGATTTCCCTGTCCATCCAGATGCCCGTCTGCTTGGACAGGGAACTTATCATGAATTTCAGGAGGGACTATTGTTTTATGGGTACATTTTTTCAGAAGCTCAGCAGGACAGGCATTCTTCTTATGCTGGCGGGCATTATGATCCTTGTTTCCACTTCCAGCGACCTGCTGATTTCCTTCAAAAGCCCCAAAACCTTTGACGATGCAGTTGCTGATGGCGGACTGGAGGCGGGAGACCGGGTAAAGGGGCAGGTACCCTTCTTATTGGATGCCTTTGCTCTGGAGGAGACCTGGCAGGAGGACAAATCCAACAACTCCCGCACCCCGAAAAAAACTTCCCGGTATTACTATGTCCTCCCCTGCGGCGACGGCTGCGCGGGACTGTCCATCGGCGCCAGCAACGCCGGCGCGGCGGACCGGCTGGTGGAGGAAACGTATGAATACCTGACCACGGCTGACGGTCCGGAGCCGTCGGCGGAGCTTGTGCTGGATGCCCGCGTGGCGGTGATGGACGAGGAGCTGTCCGGCTGGTTCCAGGAGGAATTGGAGGACTACTATGATTATACCCCCCAGGATATCGCCGCTATGGGGACCTTCTTGATGATCGAGCCGTGCAGCTTTACGGCAGTCCGGATTGGCTTCGCTCTGGGGGCCGCGCTGACAGTCACCGGCGCACTGGTCTGCGTCAAACGCTGGCGCAGATTCTCCGACGAGGCGTTCGCCGCATGAGTGAACCCCGCCGGGGAAAATCTGCTTGCTATTATGGTAAAAATAGGGTAAACTATAGACAAGGGCCGCTCCCGCGGCCCTTGTACGCTTATCTCCCGATGAGAAAGAAAGGAGCATGTAATGCCATTTTCCGGTTCCGATGCAGGCGGCTTCCAGTGGGAAGGCTTCAACAGCGGGGCGCCGTCCCAAAACCGTCCGCCTAAACAGAGAAAACCCCGTAAACCTGTGGGCAGTCCTGTAACGCGCATCCTCATCAATCTGGGGGTCACTGTTCTGGTGGGCTTCGTCTACTTCTATTTAGAACTGCCGCCCATCAATCTCCAATCCCCCGATTTCCACACCTTTGTCCTGCTGCTGTGCCTCACCTACTGCTTCTGCGCTATTTTGACCTCCGGCTTCCAGGGCCAGGGGGTAAGGCACTACCTCAAATTCTTAAAAAAGCAGTGCGCCATACCCCTGTTTGTGGCGGTCGCCCTGCTGGTCACGGCGGTGATTGGCTCCCTGATGGGCAGCGTCATCTTCCGGGCCGGCGCATACTCCAAGCTGCTGAACATTGAGGCGGGCGACTTTGCCGCCGAGGTGGACGAAATCTCCTATGACCAGATTCCCATGCTGGACCGGGATTCCGCCGAGCGGCTGGGAGACCGGAAGCTGGGAGAGCTGAGCGATATGGTCAGTCAGTTCGAGGTGGTGGACGACTACACCCAGATCAACTACAAAGGCCGTCCCGTGCGGATTGCCACGCTCATGTATGCGGACCTCATCAAGTGGTTCACCAACCGGTCCGACGGCCTGCCCGCCTATCTGGTGATCGACATGGTGACGCAGAACGTGGAGCTGGTCCGGCTCCAGGAGGGCATCAAGTACACCACCGCCGAACACCTGGGCCGCAACCTCTACCGCCACCTCCGCTTCCACTATCCCACCTACCTTTTCTCCCAGCCGGTGATGGAGGTAGACGAGGAGGGGACGCCCTACTGGATCTGCCCGAAGCTGGTGCGGACTATCGGTCTGTTCGGCGGCACGGACGTGCGGGGCGCGGTGCTGGTGAACGCTATTACCGGCGAGAGCCAGTATTACGAGGAGGTCCCCGCCTGGGTGGATAATCTGTATTCCGCGGACCTGATTATCCAGCAGTACAACTATTACGGCATGTATCACAACGGCTTTTTCAACTCCCTGTTCGGACAGAAGGACGTCACTATCACTACGGCTGGCTACAATTATATCGCCCTGGAGGACGACGTCTATATCTATACCGGCATCACCTCTACCGGCGGCGATCAGTCCAACATCGGCTTCCTGTTGACCAATCAGCGGACCAAGGAGAGCAAATACTACTCCTGCGCCGGTGCAACCGAATATTCCGCTGTGGACAGCGCAGAGGGTGAGCTGCAAAACCTGCGGTACAAAGCAACCTTCCCGCTGCTGCTGAACATCGGCGGTCAGCCCACCTACTTTATGGCGATGAAGGATCAGGCGCAGCTGGTGAAGAAATACGCTATGGTCAACGTGCAGCAATACCAGATTGTGGCGACCGGCGACACCGTGGCGGAGTGCGAGAAAAACTATGCGGCTATGCTCAGTCAAAACGGCATTGCCTCCGGCACAGGCGCCAGCGGCGCAGAAACGATAGAGGGGACAATTGCTGATCTCCGCACCGCCGTGCTCAACGGCAACACCGTCTATTATATCAAGCTCATCGGCAGCGACGTCTATTACGCCATCAGCGCGGCAGACGCGCCGGGCGTGGTGATTCTCAGCAACGGCGACCAGGTTTCCGTTTCCTATCACCCTGGCGAAGGCAGTATTCTGAGCGCGCTTTCCGTGGAAAAACGGTAAAATAGCAGACTTTGCTGTCAAAACCCGGTTGTCTCGGTATATGAGACAGCCGGGTTTTCCACAAAAATTCCTCGCTTTGTTTATATATTTGTATGGAGCGAGGGATGAAAAGGATTTTCTGCTAATTGCGTCAATTTGCTTTTTAACTGCTTCTTTTCCTGGATGGTTAGCCTCTTAAAATGTTTTTGGAATTGCGGCGTAAAGGCGAATGTCATGTTTCCGACTCCAATTTGTTGAACAAAGCATCTACGCTAATTGAAATTTATGCAAGTAGAATTTCAAGGAACCAACGTTGAAAATATTTCACAAAAGACTTGTCATCCCAAAGAAAAAGTGGTATGATAGGGACAACGAGACAAATAAAAAAGGCAGGGCATGAGGAATGCGGGTTCCCCATACCCCTATGCAGGAGACAGAACCTCCTACACAACAGCATTTGCTGCACCCTGGTCCCCATTATACCAAACTCGTCCGTTGTTTGCAATAGGGCGAAACGGTTTTCCAACTGGCAGAAGGGACTTTGTGTCTGTAAATACATGCGGTGTGGGATTATTCCTGCACCGCTTTCTTGTTTGTCTCGGCGGGAAACTCCAGAGCGGGCGGGGGACGGCCCTGTCCGCTCCTGGGGAGACCCGGCGAGAATATATAACCCCTCTCTTTCAGCCTTACAGAGGCCGAGGCTCCCCGACAAGGGGAGCCCTTGTTTCAACTGCGCGCAAAGAGGGGGACACAAAAGGGGGGACCCCATGGACAGAAATCTAACAATCGAGCTGACCCCATACCAGACCGACCGCCTCCTGAATATACTGACCTCCTGGGCTATTTACTGCGAGCACGACGCGGCATCCCTTCTTCAAATGAAGGGAAGGCAGAGGGCGCGTGCGGAGCACATCGCGGAGAAACACCTGGAAGACATCGCCGTCGCACAGGAACTGGTGCGCCGGATTGTGGAGCTGCTGCGCGGCTGAACCGGCGGCATTTCCACAAAAGACAGAAAAAACCACCCTTTACAGGGTGGTTTTTTTCAGTTCATTTGGTTGAGCTTCAAAGTCATTGCGCTCTTTTTGTGCGCAGCGTTATTTCTGTGCAGAATGCCCTTGGCAGCGGCCTTGTCAACCGCCTTGACCGCGACCTTGTATGCGCCCTCGGCCTCGGTGCGATTGCCATCAGCGGCAGCGGCCTCAAACTTTTTCAGGGCGGTTTTCATGGCGGATCTCTCAGCCTTATTGCGGGCGTTGCGGACACGCGCCACCAGCACACGTTTCTTAGCAGACTTAATATTCGGCAAACCAAACACCTCCTCCAATGGGAGCTATGGGACGGTTTTTTCAACCTCCCCACGCAGAAATGTATTTTATCACGGTTTGATAAAAAATGCAAGGAATTTTTTTAATTTTCTCTAATTTTTTTACATATTTCCCTTAGCCCCGGAAAAAATAGGAGAGAAGTACAAGATTTAGTAGGATTTGGAAGGGAGCGGCACAATTTATGCGGATGATTCGTACCGACCTGGCGATGGAAGCCCACGCCTGCTGGAAGGAGAGCGCGGGGGAGACCTCGGAGCTGAAAGGGGTGATTGCCCGCGAAGAAACGCTGCGGGGTTTTCCACTGACGCGGGTGGAGATTGTGGATAACGAGGGGGCAGCGGCGCTGCAAAAACCCCAGGGAACATACCTGACCCTGGACGTGAGCCGCTGTCAGGGGCCGGAGGGCCTCCAGGAAGCCGCTGGAGCGGTGGCAGAGCTGCTGGAGCCGCTCCTCCCGGAGGAAGGCCCGGCGCTGGTTGCCGGCCTGGGAAACCCGGCTATGACGCCGGACGCGCTGGGTCCCCGGTGCATGGACCACCTGCTGATTACCCGGCACCTGAAAAATGTCCTGCCCCAGCTACGGGAGACAGCGGCTCTCAGCGGCGGGGTCCTGGGGACCACGGGGCTGGAGGCCGCGGAATGGGTGCGGGGCGTGGCGGAGCATATGAAACCGGCGGCGGTGATCGTGGTGGATGCGCTGGCGGCGCGGAGCCTGGACCGGCTCTGCCAGTCCGTGCAGCTCTCCGACACCGGACTTGTCCCCGGCAGCGGCGTGGGTAACCACCGGATGGCCCTTAACCGGGAGACGCTGGGCGTGCCAGTCATCTCCGTAGGCGTGCCTACCGTGGTCAGCCTTGAGACCATTATCCACGATTTGACGGACGATTGTGGAAATCCACCACGAAACGGGTTCTTCCTCACCCCGGACGCCATTGACGAAAAAATAAAAAAACTGTCTAAAATAATCGCCTACGGCATCAATCTCGCCCTCCAGCCCGGACTGACCGTCTCAGACCTGGACGCCCTGCTGGTATAATAGAACAATTTCTCCCTTCCCTGTGGAAAGCAAAAGTCATTTTATTAGAATAAGTGTCAATTGCATTATTCCCTATTTTCTGCTATACTGATTCTGAAACTTTATGACTAAGAGAGAAAGGGAGGACATCTATGCAATCTGTTTCCGATATCTGGTCCATGATTTTGACCAGACTGCGGGACGACTTGTCGGAGACGACAATCAAAACCTGGTTCGATGACACAACTGTCGTGGCCCTGGAGGGAAATCACCTGGTACTCCACTGTCCAAACACATTCAAACGTACCAATATTCAGGACCGTTTCCTCCCTAACATCGAGGCCAGCTTAAAGGATATCTTTTCCACCGACATGACCGTCAGGCTTCTGGACGACGCCGGGCTGGCCAGCTACCAGAACCAAGAAGAACAAAAGCCCCAGTCTATGATGGACAGCAACGAATTTACTTTCGATACCTTCGTCATCGGTCCGTCCAACCGTCTGGCTTGTTCCGCCGCCCGCGCCGTCGCCGACGCACCCGGCCAGCACTACAATCCCCTGTTTATTTACGGGGACTCCGGCCTTGGAAAAACTCACCTGCTGTATGCAATTGCCCATGTAATCCGACAAAACAGTCCCAACTGCCGGATTCTGTACATCAAAGGCGATGAATTTATTAACGATTTTATTGATTCCGTCCGCTCCGGCAAAGCGGGGGACTTCCGTACCAAGTACCGGGAAGCGGACCTGATGCTGGTAGACGATATTCAATTTGTTGCGGGCAAAGTCGAGACCCAGAACGAATTTTTCCACACGTTCAACACCCTCTATGAGAGTAAAAAACAAATCGTCCTCACCTCCGACCGGCCTCCCCACGAAATGGCGCAGCTGGACGACCGCCTCCGCACCCGTTTCGAGTGGGGCCTGATGGCTGACGTGCAGCCGCCGACCCTGGAAACCAGAATTGCTATTCTGAAAAACAAGGCGGCGCAGCTGGGTTTCATCATCCCAGACGACACCGCTCACTATATCGCTACCCAGATTACCGCAAACGTTCGGCAGCTGGAAGGAACCGTCAAAAAAATCAAGGCTTTCCGCGATTTGGACGGCGGTATCTCCATCGACCGGGAGACGGTGGACCGCGCTATCCAGGATATGAGCAAATCCAACGAATTCATTATCACGCCGGAGACAATCCTCCGGGAAATCTGCCGTTACTTCCGAATCGAAGAAGACCAGATCAAAGGACCCTCCCGCAACCGGGACTGCCTCAACGCCCGCCAAATCGCTATGTACCTGATCCGACGTATGACCAGCCTGTCCCTGGACGAAACAGGACAGGTCTTCGGCGGACGGGACCACTCCACTGTGCTTAACTCCATCGGCAAAGTCGAAAAAAAGATGAAAACCGACGTCAACTATGCGGGAACGGTGAAAGCAATCATCACCAATATCAATTCTACCAAGTAAAACCAGCCCCGCTAAATATCAACAGTTTCCCCGAAGTTTTCCACAATCTTTTCCATATCCACAGAGGGAAGCCTGTGGAAAAAAATCTGGAATACCGGGCTGTGGAAATCTGTGGACAAGTAAAAAAGTTTTCAACAGACGTAATGTAGCTAATTTTTTCAATAATGGCAGCGGTTTGACAAGGTTATCCACAAAATTTCGCCCTACCGCTCCTACTGCTGAAAATAAATAGTTTATTCTTCTCTTCCCTCAACTATTCCCGTTAAACTGAAAAGAAAGGAATAACCAACATGAAATTTTCCTGTGAAAAAACACTTCTGCAAACTGCCACTGCTACGGCGGCCAGAGCTACAGCAGCAAAAAGCTCTATTGCCGCTCTGGAAGGCATCCTTTTACAAGCGGATACAAAACTTACAATTTCTGGATATAATATGAACACAGGGATCCGCACCACCCTGGACGCCAATATCACAGAAGAAGGCGCCCTGGTTCTGCCCGCCCGGCTCTTCGGCGACATCATCCGCCGCCTGCCAGACGACATTGTCTCCTTTGAAGCCGACCAAAATCTAAACGTCAAACTCTCCTGCGGCGACGCTTTTTACAATATTATCGCACTTTCCGCCGACGATTACCCCGAATTACCGGAAGTAGAGGACAAATTTTCCATAAAAATCCAGCAAAATATTCTGCGCTCCATGATCAGCGAAACCTCTTTCGCCATCTCCACCGACGAGGTCCGGCCCGTCCATACCGGCTCCCTTTTTGAAATCAATAACGACAGCCTCACCGTCGTCAGCGTGGACGGCTTCCGGCTGGCTCTGAGAAAAGAACACCTGGAAACACCACAAAGTCCGTTTTTCAGCTTTGTTGCGCCGGGTTCCGCCCTTAACGAAGTGGAAAAAATCTGCGAAGACACCGACGAACCCGCCGCCATTACGCTGGGCAACCGCCATCTCATGTTTGAAGCCGGCAGTACCCAGCTGATCTGCCGCCGTCTGGAAGGAGATTTCCTGGACTACAAGGCCGCTATCCCCAGATCTAACCCGATTTCTATTATTACAGAAACAAAATCCATGATTCATTCCATTGACCGGGTATCCGTTGTCATCTCTGAAAAACAAAAAAGCCCGATCCGCTGCATTTTTGGAGACAACAGCGTCACTTTATCCGCCAAAACCGGCACCGGCGAGGCAAAAGACATCTGTCCGGTCTCCGGCGACGGCGGCGGACTGGAAATTGGTTTCAACAACCGCTATCTGATGGAAGCCTTGAAATATGCTCCAGCAGACAGCGTGCGCATTGAACTGAACACCGGGATTTCTCCCTGCATCATCACGCCAGTAGAAGGCGAGGAGGAATCCTTCCTCTACATGGTACTGCCTGTTCGTCTAAAAAATAGCTGATTTGGGTATAATTTTATGCAAACAGTCACAATTACAACCGAATTTATCAAATTGCAGGACCTGCTTAAATTTGCCGACCTGGTCAGCTCCGGCGGAGAAGCAAAAATGCTGATTCAAGACGGACAGGTCTCTGTAGACGGCGAACCCTGCCTGCAAAGAGGGAAAAAAATTAAACCAGGTCAAACGGTTACATTCCAAAACCGTGACTTTTCTGTAGTTTATGCTGATTCATAAACTATTATTAGAAAATTTCCGCAACTATTCCCTGCAAAATTTCTCCTTTGACCCGTCCTGCAACGTCATTTACGGAGAAAATGCCCAGGGAAAAACCAATCTGCTGGAGGCAATCATCTGCCTGTCCACCGGCAAATCCCACCGGACCCGCAGCGACAGAGAATTGATTCGCTTCGGCGAGAGGGGATTCCAAATTGAAGGAGCCCTGTTGACCAGAAACCGGGACTTTTTCAGCAGCATCAAAGCTGAAACAGGAAAAAAAAAGCAGATTACAGTGAATAAAGTTCCTGTAAAAAATGCATCTGAATTAAGCAGAACCCTCAACACCGTTTTCTTCTGTCCAGAAGATTTACAGCTGATCCGGGAGGGAGCCGCCGCAAGACGGCGTTTCATGGATGTCTCCCTCTGCCAGCTCAGACCAAATTATGGAATCGCCCTCAATGAATACGCCAAGCTCCACGAACACAAAACCCGTATACTGCGGGACCGGGATGAAAAACCGGACCTGCTGGATACGCTGCCGGACTTCAACCGCCGCATGGCGGAGGCCGGCGCGGTACTGATCCACTACCGGGCCAGATTTGCAAAACTGCTGTCGGCATACGCGGAGAATACCCACTGGGACTGCTCCGGCGGACGTGAGAGCCTGGAAATTCAATACGCCACTGTCAAAACCATTTTAGACCCTTTTTCTGACCATAAAACACTGGTTTTGCAGCTTTTAGAGCACCAAAAATCCCACTATCAGGCGGAGCTGTCCAGCCGCCAATGCCTGTCCGGTCCCCATAAGGACGACTTGTATGTAACGCTGAACGGCCTCTCTGCGCGGTCGTTTGCTTCCCAAGGACAGACAAGGACGGCGGCGCTGTCCATGAAACTGGCAGCGCGGGAGATCCACCGGGAAATTCTCGGCGAATACCCGGTTTTGCTACTGGACGACGTGCTCAGCGAGCTGGACCCAAAACGGCAGGAATTTGTGTTGAACCGAATCAACGGGGGACAGGTTTTTATCACCTGCTGCGAGGATGACCGGCTCAGCGCGCTGCTGAGCGGAAGAGTTTTCCATATACAGAATGGAATCATCCGCCCGGATGGGAGTGAATAAAACTGTATATTTATGCGTTGAGGTGTCCGCTATGTTTCTTCACCTGGGCAGCCATATCTCCGTCGAAATCAGCGATATTATCGGTATTTTCGACCTGGACCATGTGTCCACATCCCGCATTACCCGCGATTTCCTGAAAGCCGCTGAGGAGGACGGCATGATCGTCCCCGTGGGCAGCGAGCTCCCTAAATCCCTGGTAGTCTGTTGTCCAAAGGGCAGCTGGCAGCGGGTCTATATATCCCCCCTGGCTCCGGCTACCCTGCAGGGCCGGCTGGATTCCATCCTCTGTTCCTAACATTAACCCGGAGGTTACTATATGTCTGAAATAATTGCAATGAACGAAAAAGAGGCCGTCGCCCTGAACGACGTGAACGTCGCCCCTGTTGATCACGAGTACGGCGGCTCGGAAATTCAAGTGCTGGAGGGGCTGGAAGCAGTCCGCAAAAGGCCGGGCATGTACATCGGGTCTACCAGTGAATCCGGGCTCCACCACCTGGTCTACGAGATCGTTGACAATGCCATCGACGAGGCCCTGGCGGGCTTCTGTACGGAGATTTCCGTTACCATCAACGAGGGGGATACCGTCACGGTCACGGACAACGGAAGGGGCATCCCTGTAGATATCCAGCCCCAGACCGGCCTTCCTGCGCTGGAGGTGGTCTTTACCGTGCTCCACGCCGGCGGTAAGTTCGGCGGCGGCGGCTATAAAGTATCCGGCGGCCTCCACGGCGTGGGCGCAAGCGTGGTCAACGCCCTCAGCGAATGGCTGGAGGTGCAGGTCCATAAAAACGGACAGATCTATGAGATGAAATTCTCCAGGGGCGAGATCACCCAGCCGATGCAGGTGGTGGGGACCACGGACCAGAACGGTACGGTCGTCACCTTTAAGCCGGACCCGGAGATGTTCGACGCCACTGTCTTCAACTATGATACCATCCACACCCGTATGCAGCAGGAGGCATTCCTTAACGCGGGGCTGAAGATCATCACCAGGGATGCGCGGCCTGGCCGGGAGGCTGGGGACGAAATGCGCTATGAGGGCGGTATCCGGGAGTATGTGACGTGGCTGAACCAGAGCAAAACGCCAGTCCATGACAGCGTGATCTATATGAGCGGGCGGAAGGACGACTCTACAGTGGAGGTGGCCATGCAGTACACCGACACCTACAGCGAGTCCATCGTCTCCTTTGCCAACGACGTGCGCACGCCGGAGGGCGGTATGCACGAGGAGGGCTTCAAGCGGGCTTTGACCAACGCTCTGAATGCCTACGGCAAAAAGACCAATCTGCTCAAGGGCGAGGACAAGGTCTCCGGGGAGGACTGCCGGGAGGGCCTGACCTGCGTGATCTCCGTGAAGCTGACGGACGCCCAGTTTGAGGGCCAGACCAAGGCCAAGCTTGGCAACGCCTCCATCCGGACCCTGACCGCCGCCGTGGTGAGCGAAAAAATGGAGGAGTACCTGGAGGAAAATCCCAAGACCGCCCGGATTATCCTGGACAAAGCTATGATGGCAAACCGGGCCAGGGAGGCGGCAAAAAAAGCCAGGGAGTCCGTACGGCGCAAAAGCGCGTTGGAGTCCGGCCAGATGCCGGATAAGCTGCAGGACTGCAACGAGCGGGACCCGTCCCTGTGCGAAATCTTCATCGTGGAGGGCGACTCCGCAGCCGGCTCCGCCATCCAGGGCCGGGACAGCCGGTTCCAGGCCATCCTTGCCATGTGGGGGAAGATGCTCAACGTGGAGAAGGCAAGAGCCGATAGAATCTATGGAAACGACAAGCTGTACCCGCTGGTGCTGGGCCTTGGCGCGGGCATCGGCGAGGAGTTCAATATTGATAAACTGAGATACCATAAAATCATCATTATGTCCGATGCCGATGTGGACGGCGCCCATATCCGGACGCTGCTGCTGACGTTCTTTTTCCGCTATATGCGTCCGCTGATTGAGAGAGGGTACGTCTATTCAGCCGTGCCGCCCCTCTATAAGCTCACCCGCGGCAAACAGCAGAGAGTTGCCTACTCCGACGAGGAGCGGGACAAGGTCTCCGCCGAAATGCGGGGAGACAATCCAAACGTCAAGATTGAGATCAACCGGTTCAAAGGTCTGGGTGAAATGAACGAGGACGAGCTGTGGGAGACGACAATGAACCCGGAGACCCGTACGCTGCGGCGGATTACTCTGGAGGACGCTGTGGCCGCAGACCAGATTTTCACTGTTCTGATGGGCGAAGAGGTAGAGCCGCGGAAAGAGTGGATCGAACGGAACGCCAAGTATGCAATCAATCTTGACTATTAAGGAGGCGGCGCAGTATGGGTCACAACAGAAACTACAAACCGGAGGATATCGCATTTCCAAACCAGCATATCACCGTATCCGATCTGGTGGGGGAAATGGAGGACAGCTATAAGCAATACGCCATGAGCGTGATTGTAGGCCGCGCCCTGCCGGATGTGCGGGACGGCCTGAAGCCTGTCCACAGAAGAATTCTCTACACCATGTACGAGGGCAATCTGACCAGCGACAAGCCCTTCAAAAAATCCGTCACCTGCGTGGGTGACGTGCTGGGCCACTACCACCCCCACGGCGACAGCTCCGTATATGACGCTATGGTACGTCTAGCGCAGAATTTCTCCATGCGATATATGCTGGTGGACGGTCACGGCAACTTCGGCTCCGTGGACGGAGACCCCCCGGCGGCTTACCGTTACACCGAGGCCCGTCTGTCCAAAATCTCCAACGAGATGCTGCGGGATATCGAGAAGGAGACTGTGGACTGGGACCCCAACTTCGACGAGAGCCGCAAGGAACCCCGCGTGCTGCCCAGCCGGTTCCCCAATCTGCTGGTGAACGGCTCCAGCGGCATCGCCGTGGGCATGGCCACCAATATCCCGCCCCATAATCTGCGGGAGGTCATTGACGCCACCATCTGCGTGCTGGACAACCCGGACGCCGGGATCAACGACCTGATGGAGCATGTCAAGGGTCCGGACTTTCCCACCAAAGGGATTATTATGGGGCGGTCCGGCATCCGCGCCGCCTACGCCACCGGACGGGGTAAAATTATTCTGCGGGCCAGAACTGAATTTGAAGAGTTTAACAAGGGAAGAATCCGTATTATTGTGTCCGAACTGCCGTATCAGGTCAACAAACGGCAGATGATTAAAAATATGGCGGACCAGGTCAAGGACAAACGGCTGGAGGGGATCTCCGATATCCGGGACGAAACCGACCGAAACGGTATGCGGATTGTCATTGAACTGAAAAAGGACGCCAATCCCCAGGTGGTGCTCAACAAGCTCTTTATACAGACCGCGATGCAGACCACCTTCTCTGTGAATATGCTGGCGTTGGTGGACGACCAGAAGCAGCCGAAAATTCTGTCTCTGCGCAACGTTCTGGACGAGTACATCGCATTTCAGGAGCAAGTGATTATCCGGCGGACCAGGTTTGACCTGAAAAAAGCCCAGGAGCGGGCCCATCTGCTGGAGGGACTGCTCATTGCCCAGGATAATATTGACGAGGTCATCCAGATTATTCGAAGCAGCTACAGCAACGCTAAAGAGCGGCTGATGGAGCGGTTCCAGCTGGACGACGTGCAGGCCCAGGCCATCTGCGAGATGCGTCTGATCTCCCTGCAGGGACTGAACCGGGAGAAGCTGGAGGCGGAATACCGGGAGATTGAGGAAAAAATCACGTACTACCAGCGGCTTCTGGCAGACGGCGAGCTGCTGCGGCAGACGCTGCGGGAGGAGCTGGCCGCTATCCGCGACAAGTACGGCGACGACCGTATTACCGAGATTCAGGACCTGGAGGACGAGATCGACATTGAGGACCTCATCGAAGAGGAGCAGTGCGTCTATACGCTGACCAGCGGCGGGTATATCAAGCGCACGCCTGCCAGCGAGTACCGCATCCAGGGGAAGGGTGGCAAGGGCAATAAGTCCATGTCCACCAAAGAGGAGGACTACGTCAACACCGTGTTCACCGCCTCTACCCACGACTATATCCTCTTCTTTACCAATACGGGCCGGGTCTACCGGAGAAAGGGATACCAGATTCCGGCGTCCGGAAAGACCGCCAAGGGAACCAATATCGTCAACGTTCTGCCCGTGGAGCCGGGGGAGAGCGTGAGCGCAATGATTAAGACCGACGATATCTCCGACGGAGAGAAATTCCTGGTGATGGTCACTAGAAACGGCACGGTGAAACGGCTGCCCTGCGCGTCGCTGAAAAACCTGCGGAACAATGGAATCCGGGCTTTGAAGCTGGACGAAGGGGACGAGCTGATCAGCGTGCGGGAGACTGACGGCGATAAAAAGATTCTCATTGCCACCCACGACGGCATGGCCGTGTGCTTCCATGAGAGCGACGTGCGGCCCACCGGACGGGATGCCATGGGCGTACGGGGCATCCGGCTGCGGGAAGGCGACTATGTTGTCAGCGCCGCCAGAGCCATTGCGGGAAAAACGGTTCTGACCATCACAGAAAAGGGCTTCGGAAAGCGGACGCCTGTGGAGGACTACAGAATTACCAGCCGGGGCGGAATCGGAATCAAGAATTACGGCGTGACGGAAAAAACCGGCAGAGTGGTTGGCATCAAGGTTGTGGACGGCGGAGAGGACCTGCTGGTGGTGACGGAAAAGGGCGTTTTGATTCGTACCGACGTGGGAACCATCAATGTCTGTGGACGGGCAGCGCAGGGAATTATCGTGATGCGCTTTAAGGAGGAGGACGACCAGGTAATTTCCATCGCCCTGGCGGAAAAGGAACAGGAAAACAACGAGGAAGAGTCTGAGAACGAGTAGAGACAGAATAAAAATGGAGCGGACCGCAGATAAAATTGCGGTCCGCTTTGTCTTTATGTCTTGTTCTCGGTTCTGAGCTTATCCAACAAAACATTTACATCAATGGGTTTTGTGAGAAAATCGTTCATGCCGCTGTTAATGGCCTTCTCCCGGTCCTCCTGGAATGTATTGGCTGTGCAGGCAAAGATGATGACCGTTTTTGCATCCGGTCTGTCCAGACTGCGAATTTCTGATGCCGCTGTGCAGCCGTCCATCACCGGCATCTGCATATCCATCAGAATAATATCGTACTCGCCTTCTCCAGACTTCTCAAAGAGGTCCACGGCAATCTGGCCGTTTTCAGCGTGGTCCACTTCAAATCCCTCTGCCGACAGGATATCCAGCAGAATTTCCGCGTTCAGCTCGTTGTCCTCGGTCATCAGGATTTTCAGCGGCCTGCCGGAGTGGATTGACTCTGCAATGCTCTTTGAGTCTGCCGCTGTGTCCGCCGTGTGCTGGTCCATATGGGACGGCTCAGCGTTGGAAATCATAGAGGGGATAGAGACGATAAAGGTGGTTCCCTTGCCCAGTTTGCTCTCCACGCGGATGTCTCCGCCCATGGCGTCTACCAGCAGCTTGCTGATTGGCATGCCCAGACCCGTGCCTTTGGCACTGTCAGAATTTGTGTTCCGCTCCTGACTGAAGACGTCAAAAATTTTCTCGGAAAATTCCTCGCTCATTCCAATGCCGGTGTCCTGACAGCGGTAGACGGTCAGAATACCGCAGCTGGTCTCCTCCTGATGGACGGACAAGGTGATGGAGCCGCCGGACGGCGTGAATTTGGCAGAATTGCCGACAATATTCATTAAAACCTGCTTTATGCGGGTGCTGTCGCCTATGACGCAGGGGAAGGGGATGTCCTGGTTGACGATAAATTCCACGCCGCGGCTCTCAATGTTATCCCGCTGCATGGACCAGATGGAATCTATAATGCTTTCCACCATGACGGGTTCGCTGATAATGTCCACTTTTCCAGCCTGGAGTTTGGACATGTCCAGAATGTCGTTGACCAGGGAGAGGAGATAGTTTGCCGTACTGTGGGATTTTTGCAGCCAATCCTTAATCTGGTCTACACTGTTTCCATCGTCTATATGGGTCATGATCAGATGGTTCAAGCCAATCAATCCATTCAGCGGGGTACGGATCTCATGGCTCATGTTGGAGAGAAACTCGCTCTGCGCCCGCGCTTTTTCTACCGTCCGCACCGTCCTTGTGTGGACAGATACCAGGGACAGAATCAACAGGAACGATACGAGGATAATTACAAGCAGCATCATAACTGTTGCGGCAATAAAGCGGTTATTCTGTTCCGCAAAAGACGATTCGTCTATTGTAATCATAAAGTACCAGCCCGTATCGCCGGAGAAGGGGACAAAATACATCAGCTTTTTGCGGCCCTCTTCGTCCCGGAAACGGAATTGGAATGTCTCGCCGGACTGAAATTTTTCTTCGACCTCCCCGGCGGTCAGCTCTGTTCGGGAACCGGCGGCAAGCTCGTTATATAGATTGTCAAAGCCGGAACCGGTTCCTTTTGTGCCGGTGATGTAATTGCCGGAGTCGGTGACAACCAGACCGTATCCCCGGCGTATGCCGTTTTTTATATAGCTATCCTGGACAATATGATCCAGAACAGTACCGGCTTTGATCGTGCCGATCAGGGCAATCGTACCGGATTTCCCAATCTTTTCCCCGTCTAAACGGACGCCGCAGAGCAGATAGCCATCGACAGCGCCGCCCTCGGACAGTTTTCCGTCCCAATGGTCCACAACCTGCTCTTTTCCCTGCTCAAAGCAGTCTAAAAACGGTTTTCCCAGTATCTCCGAATGATCAACAGGCGTATCGTCCCAATAGAGCATTCCATCTTCTGCCAGCAGGTATAGACTATCAAAACCGGTGGTTTCACTCTCCAGCTCTAAATTGCCGTAGCTCTCCAGACGCCGGGCGATGCCATCCAGTTCCGTCCAATAAGTCCTGATTAGTGATTCTACACTCTGTTTGTCGTGTTGGGCTAACTCGTTGACCGTGGTCATAGTGGTTTTTTCCACGGCTTTATTCAGCTGCCAGGAATACGCGACAACGGCGATGAAGAAAATCAGAATGCTGACAGCTGCCTGTAGAATCGGATATTTTTTCAGTTTTTTCATCATTACAGCTGCCTCTTTCCTCAGAAAAAGAATGACTTTGTATTTCAATACAAACTATACCAACTCTAGTATAGCATAAAAATTTCCAGAAGTCTAGAGTGCTATTCAGACTAAAAAAGATTTTTTTCAGTCCTGTTTTTTTCACTATTTCACGATCAGCTGTTTTGTGGTCTGCTGTAGACCTTTAGTTCCCCTTACGCAAAGCAAAACAGCGGGAGGTAAAACCCTCTCGCTGCCCGCTTATGTTTTGGAAGATTGGATGAAAAGAAGTTATTGTCTCTTGCAAGTATTAGATTACAAGGAAAGTGTTAAGAAAACCAGCGGCGTTTGTTACAAAAGTCTTAAATCTTGCCATGCACTGGACAGACCTGGGGGCGGGCCGTTTTCGAAAAATTCACTTTTCATTTATAGATTCCCAATTGCTTTTCCGGGAGAATCTGTTATACTCTATTATGAATTGGTTTGTACAATTATATATAAGAGAATACAGAGTGAGAGAAAGAAGGAGGAAGAGAGATGGCTAACCGGATTACTGTGAGTATCTGCGGTGAGGAATACACACTGATGGCAGAGGAAAATCCGACGTATATGCAGAAAGTCGCCGCGTTGGTGGATGCGAAAATGAGCGAGATCATGAGTGTGGGACGGGTGAGCAGAATGGATGCCGCTGTGCTGGCCGCGGCCAATATGGCGGATGAAATGCTGAAGCAGCAGGGAAGTACCGAAAACCTGCGGCGGCAGCTGAAAGGATATCTGGATGACGCCAATAAGGCGAAAAGCGAGCTGAGCGACTGCAAACGGGAAATTTTTAAGCTGCAGCAGCAGCTGGAGAAGCTGAGGAAGGACAAGGGATGATGGAGCTGCTGGCCCCCGCCGGGTATTGGGAGGCGATGACAGCCGCCGTACAGAATGGCGCGGATGCCGTCTATCTGGGCTGCGGCGGCTGGAACGCAAGAAGAGGCGCTAAAAATTTCTCCGAGGAGGAATTGCCGGAAGCGGTGAAATACTGCCATCTGAGAGGGGTCAAGGTTTACCTCACCTTAAATACCCTGCTGTCGGACCGGGAACTGCCGGAGGCAGAACATATGCTGCGGCTGGCCTCCCGGTGTGGCGTGGATGCCGTTATTGTGCAGGATTGGGGCGCGCTGGCTCTGGCGCGGGAGGTTGTGCCAGATTTGCCCCTGCATGGAAGCACGCAGATGACGGTACACTCTTTGGACGGCGTGAAACAGGCGGCAAAACTGGGTATGAAGTGCGTGGTGCTGGGGCGGGAGCTGGATAGGGAGAATATTCGGTTTATTTGTCAAAACAGTCCCATTGCCATCGAAGTGTTTGGACACGGCGCGCTTTGTATGTGCTGGTCAGGACAGTGCGCTATGAGCGCGTTGATCGGCGGACGAAGCGGCAACAGAGGACTGTGCGCCCAGCCGTGCCGTCTGCCATATGGGTTTGACGGCGGTAAGATGGGCCGTCCGCTGAGCTTGAAGGACGCCTGCCTTGGGGAGAGTATTCCGGAACTGATGGAAATGGGCGTGTCGGTTCTGAAGCTGGAAGGCAGGATGAAAAGACCGGAATATGTGGCCGTTGTGACCAGAGTGTACGCCGGTTTGATTCGGGAAAACAGGACGCCTACAAAAAAAGAAATGCGGGAACTGGAGGAGGCGTTTTCCAGAGAGGGATTTACCAACGGCTATTGGATGGGAAAAACAGGACCGCATATGTTCGGGATGCGAAGTGAAAAGGCCGCAGTACCGGCGGAGCTGTTCCGGGAGGCAAAGGATGCCTATGAACGGGAAACGATGCGGCGTGTGCCGGTGAAGATGGAGGCGGAAATCCGGAAGGGGAAGCCTGCGCAGCTTTGTGTTACCGATGGAGATGGAAACAGCGTTTGTGCGGTGGGTCCAGTCGCGGAAGCCGCGCGGAGTAAACCGCTGGAAATGGACGGGCTGAAGGCGCGTTTCGGGAAAACAGGCGGCACCGTTTTTGAAGCCGCTTCGATCCATGTAACAGTTGACGGCGGACTGTCGCTGCCAGTCAGCGGGATCAATGGTATGCGGCGGGACGCGCTGGAGAAACTGGAGCAGTGCAGGACTGTGCCGCCGGTCAGGCGCGAGGTTTGCGCTGAGAAATTGGAGAGATGCGCTTCCACAGCAAATGCGTTGTCTTATACGGTCTCGCTGGCTAGAGGGAACCAGCTGACCAGGGAAATCATGCGGCACAAGCCCTCTGTGGCGTATGTGCCGGTTGAACGGATAGATGAGTTTGATCTGAAACCGTATCTGGACGGCGAATGTGTGTTCTGCGCCGCGCTGCCAAGAATATGTAAGGATTCAGAATTGCCGGAGCTGACGGTACTGCTGCAAAAAGCCAAAAGCGCTGGCTGTCTGGCCGTGGAAGTGCAGAATATCGGACAGCTGGAGCTGGCGGTAAAATCAGGGCTGGCTCTGCGGGGCGGTTCTGGATTGAATGTGTTTAACAGCCGGTCTTTAAGGGAATTGAAAAACTGGGGTCTGACAAGCGCGGTGGTGTCCTTTGAAATGCGGTATCAGCAGATTCGGGATTTGATTCCATTCCTGCCGTGTGAGGCGTTGGTCTATGGACGGCTTCCGTTGATGATTACAGAGAATTGCCTGGTTAGAAATGCGCTGTCCTGTAAGGAGAGTCATTTGAAAGGCTGTTGTAGAAAAAGCCATGAGCTGCGGGACCGCAGGGGGGAAGTGTTTCCGGTGATGTCAGTGTTTGGATGCAGAAGTGAAATCCAAAACAGTAAAGTCCTATTTTTGGCGGATCAGACGGATTGGCGGAAATGTGGACTGGCTTTCGGGCGACTGCGGTTTACGACGGAACAGCCGGATGTCTGTTCGGACGTTCTGCGCCAGTATTTGGAGGGAGAAGCGGAAAGACCGGCGGAATTTACAAGAGGATTGTTCTACAGAGGTGTTGACTAGGGGAGCGGGACGGTTCTTTTGGATTCTTTTAACTGAATTAAACTATTTGTAGAGGATATTTGTGATGACATTGCAAGTAAAAGCATTAGACCCCAAAATCGGAACATCTATTCCATTCCCATATTATGCGACAAAAGGAGCGGCAGCGTTGGACCTCCATGCCTGTATTGACGCGCCGGTGACGATTTTATCCGGAGCGCAGGTAGTCATTCCAACCGGCATTGCAGTGGCTATACCAGAGAACTATGTGGGGATTATGGCTGTACGGAGCAGTATGGGGGTGAGAAATGGGATTACTCTGTCCAATGATATCGGTGTGATTGATTCTGATTACCGTGGGCCGCTGGGTATTGGACTGCGAAATAATAAGGCTGACCCCTATACCATCCAGCCAGGCGACCGAATTGCACAGCTGATGGTTGTACCAGTGGCCTGCCCAAAGATAGAAGTTGTTCAAGAACTGCCTGCCTCCGAACGGGGGGAGGGCGGTTTTGGCTCCACAGGCGTGTGAGGCCCCGCTCAAGTCGCGATGAGAACCGATTACTGAGGGCAACGTGCAATGAGAACCCAACGCAGGGCGCCAGAGGACACCACACCCCGCTGATGGACCAGACTTCTGACGGCCCAACAGCGGGAATAGAGCAAACGGTCCATCGTAATCGTCGCGTAAACCAATCAACCCCGTAAAAGTAAGGGGGTCCAGACCGTAGGGCTGGCGATTTTTGGTTACTTTTGTTCGCACAAAAGTAACCCGCCGTCCGGGGGCGGGACCCCGGTCTACCATTTAGATTTGCGTTACCTTTGTACCTAATAATTCAAGGATTGAATCGAGGGATGGCCTATGCCGCGTGTTATTCTCGCGTCCCAGTCCCCCAGGCGGCGGCAGCTGCTGGGCCAAATTGGACTGCAAAATTTTGAGCTGCTGTCTCCAGATGCGGACGAGTCTTATGACAGTAAACTGCACCCAGAAGAAATTGTATCCGTGCTCTCCCGGCGGAAAGCAGAAGCTGCCGCTCAGCTGCTGGGGGACCCTGCCGCTGTAATCATTGCCGCAGATACGATGGTTTTCCTGGACCAGCTGCGGCTGGGGAAACCGAGGAATGAGAAGGAAGCCTTCCAAATGCTGTCCGCTCTGTCGGGAAAAACCCACCAGGTGCGAACGGGCGTGACCGCAGCCCAGGGAGGCAGGCGCGTGACCAAAGTGGAAACAACGGATGTTACTTTCCGGTCACTGTGCGAACGGGAAATTTGGGCTTATATCCGTACCGGCGACCCAATGGATAAAGCGGGGGCCTATGGCGTGCAGGGAAGGGCCGCGCTGTTTGTGGAGAAAATACAGGGGGATTATTTTAATGTAATGGGACTGCCCCTGTGCCTGCTGGGGAAAATGCTGGAGGAATTTCAGGTTGACTTGTTCAGGGAGGTGGACGGGGAGTGAGAAAACGGCCAATCAATAAATTCTGGATTGTCCTGCTGGGTATTGCCACCAGTGTGGCCGTGCTGCTGAGCGTGATGAGCTATCTCTCTACAACCGCCGCCGTACTGCCCAATCTGGCTGGGATTATTGCAAGTCCTTTTCGATCGGCATCCGCGTCAATTTCTGAAACAGTCGATAACTGGTACGGATATCTGACCAGATACGATGAGCTGAAGAAGGAAAACGAGGAGCTGAAAAAAAGAATCGCCCAGATGGAGGCGGATAACCGGCAGGCTCTGGAGGACCGGGAGGAAAACGCACGGCTGAGAGCATTGGCAGACCTGCGGGAGCAGAGGCGGGAGCTGAGCTTTGAGTCCGCACGCATTGTGGTGCAGGACGCCTCCAACTGGTCCAGTATGCTGACCATCAATAAGGGAACCATGCATGAGATTGAAGTGGGCGACTGCGTGGTCAATGAGCAGGGAAGCCTGATCGGCGTGGTGACAAAGGCGGGGCTGAACTGGTCTACAGTGCGCACGATTCTGGACAGTGAATCGTCTATCGGCGCGCTTGTGTTCCGAAGCGGCGCCAGCGCAGTGGCACAGGGGGATTTCTCGCTGATGAGCGACGGCAGGCTGACGCTGACCTACTTGGGGACAAATCCGGATTTGGTATCCGGGGATTTGGTCATGACCTCCGGCCTGCGCGATTACTTTCCGTCCCAGCTGGTGATCGGCTACGTGGAGGAGGTCAGACCAGGGGACGACGGTATGTCCCAGATCGCCGTGGTCAGACCGGATGTGGATGTGCAGAGCTTGGTGCAGGTGTTCGTTGTCACCGATTTTGATATTGTGGATTAAGGGGGAAAGGGCGGTATGCCAAAAAGCTATGTGGCGTTTAAGTGGTCGGTATATGCGCTTGCTACGCTGCTCCTGTTCGCACTGCAGTCCGTTGTGCTGAACCATGTGCGGGCGTTGGGCGTAACGCCGTTTATTTATCCGATGCTGCCCGCGCTGGTTGCTATGTATGAGGGACAGGAAAAGGGCTCCATATTTGCTCTGGTCCTGGGGATTGTCTGCGATCTGCTTTTCTATGGGCCGTTTGAGGGCTTTTTTGCCATCGCTTTCGTTATCCTGGCCCTGCTGTCCGCCGCGGTTGCAAAAAATCTGCGGTCTACCGGCTTTTTAGGCGGCGTGTTTATTGCCGCGCTGGCGTTACTTTTGACGGGCTTGATGCGGGTGGCCGTGCAGGCATTGACCGGCGGACCCTATATTGAAATTGTGGCGTGGACGGCGGCGGTGGAGGCGGCGGTGTCGCTGCCGGCTGTCGCAGCGGCCCTGCCGGTTTATCGGGCAATCCACAGAAAATGTGCGGTGGATTATTAAAAGGAGTTACTATGGAAAATAACCGTCACTTTATGTTCCGTTCTAATATCTTGCTGGCGATCTTTTCCGTGTGTCTGATTGGCTTTGTCTTTTTGCTGCATAACGCGCAGATCGTGAACGGGAGCAGCTATCTGGCGAAGTCCAATACCCAGAGTACCACATCAAAGACGATTGTCAGCTCCAGAGGCATTATTACTGACCGAAACGGAAAGGTACTGGTGAGCAACAAGGAAATATATACCATCTCCTTTGACCCCAAAGAGGTCCCTGTGGACAGCGAGCTGGTCCCAGGCGACGCGGCATTGAGTAAAAAAAGAAGCATAGCCTTGGCCGTATACCGGCTGATTCAGCTATGCCGGGAGCAGGGCGTGGAGTGGAACGATGATTTGCCGGTATCCCGCGCGACGCCGTTTGCGTATACAATCGGGCAGACCACGGACACCCAGCGGAGCCGCCTGCAGCACTTCCTGGAGGATCGGGAGTGGTCGGAAACAACGCTGACCGCCAACACCGCTTATCCGCTGATGAGTTCGGAGCTGCAGGAGGAGCTGGGGAGCACAGCGAAGCCGTTGACCGCCAATAAGCTGATTGAACTGATGCGGGAGGACTTCGGAATCCCGGAGGACTGGTCCAGCGAGGATGCGCGGCTCGTGGCCGGCGTGCTGTATGAACTGGCCCTCCGGTCGCTGAAGGAAAATACCGTGAATGTGCAGTACGTGTTTGCAGAGGATATTTCCGTGGAGATGATCTCCATTCTGACAGACGGACAGTTCGACGGCGTTGTCATCAGCAGCAAGTCAGAGCGGCAGTATAATACAGACTTTGCCGCCCATATTCTGGGGCGGGTAGGCGATATTGCTACGAAAGAGGAGCGGGCGGCGCTGAATGAGCCGTACAACGCCGCCAAGGAGACAGGCGGAGACGTGTCCGGAATCCATTACTACCAGTGGGACGACAAGGTGGGAAAGGACGGGGTGGAAAAAGCCTTTGAAAATTACCTCTGCGGCCTGGATGGAAAGCGGCTCATTACCACGGACCGGGAGGGGAAAATTACCAACGAGATTTACTCCATTGAGCCAAAACCAGGGGGGACCGTAGCCCTGACCATTGACATTGACTTTCAGGAAAAGGTGGAGGCCGCGCTGGCGGAGACCATCCAGCAGATGAACGAGGCAAAGGATATCCCGGAACGGGGGGGCGCGGCGGCGGTGGTCAGCGTGGCGGACAGCAGCGTGCTGGCTCTGGCTACCTACCCCACCTACAGTCAGAGGACGTACCGGGAGGACCTGGAGGAGTTGTCCAGCCATCCGGGCAGGCCGTTTGTCAACCGGGCTTTGTCCGGCGCTTATGCGCCCGGCTCCACGTTCAAGCTCTGCACGGCTGTGGCCGGTATGGAGACAGGGGAGATTTCCCCCACCTCCACCATGCTGACCAAAGGCGTATACACCTACTACGCCAAGGGGGGCTACACGCCGAAATGCTGGCTCTACAGACAGGGCGGCGGCACCCACGGGCGAATCAATGTGTCCCAGGCGATCTACCACAGCTGCAACTACTTTTTCTATGAGGTGGGCCGGCTGGTGGGAATCGAGAGGCTGAACGAATATGCGGCTGGGTTCGGCCTGGGCCAACCGACGGGAATTGAGCTGTGGGAATCGACCGGCATACTGGCAAGTCCCGAATACTCCAAGGCCCAGGGACAGACCTGGAACCCAGGCGATGTGCTGCAGGTGGCAATCGGCCACGGCAGTACCTTTACCCCGCTGCAGATGGCAAACTATGTGGCTACCGTCGTCCGGGGCGGGGAGCGGTACGCCGCCCATCTGCTGAAGGATGTGATGGCCTACGACGGCAGCGAGCTGCTGTACAGCTATGAGCCGGAGCTGCTGAACACAGTGGAGATGTCGCCGGGGACGCTGGCGGCGGTGAAGAAAGGGACAGGGGACCTGGTTGCAAAGGGCAGCATCTCCCGCTATTTCAAGAACTGCGCCGTCTCGGCAGGAGCGAAGACCGGCAGTGTGCAGATGGGCGACGGTCAGACAAACGGCGTCTTTATCTGCTACGCGCCCTTCGATCAACCGGAGATTGCCGTGGCTGTCGTGATTGAAAAGGGCAACAGCGGTTCCGCATTGGCGTCTACGGCTGTGGAGATTCTGAACGCCTATTTCTCTGACGAAACTGCAATTGGCGCGGCGTTGGTGCCGGAGGGCGTTCTGCTTCCGTGACCGCCGTTGTGTGGAACAGCCGGGTGTGTTTCACGTGAAACATGGCCCGGCTGTTCTAGGAAACGCCCCCTGTTATGGGAGGCAAATGATATGAGGAGTTACACTTGGTATGGAGTACACTGTTTTTGATTCCCGCAGCCTGCACTGTAAGAATCCCTATGGGGCCGTAGCCTGCCATACGGAAATTTCAGTCGCCCTCCGCCCTCTGTCCGCGGAGGGCTTTTTATCCTGCCGCCTGGTTTTGCAGCGGGAGTTTGGGGAGACAGAGGAGGAAATCCCCCTATCCCCTGCCGGTCTGGAAAAGGATCGGACTGTTTTTGCCGGTTCCTTCCAGGCTCCAGGAGAGCCGGAGCTGTGCTGGTACTATTTCCGCTTTGAAAAGGAAAGCGGCGGGACCGTCCGGCTGGGGAAGAATGGATATTGTGTGGAGGAGGAGATGGAGGCCCGGCCCTGGCAGCTGACCGTCTACGATGATTCGCTCAAGACGCCGGGATGGTTCGGACAGGGCGTGACGTACCAGATTTTCCCGGACCGGTTTTGCAGGACGGAGATTCCTGACCCGGCTGGAATGCTGGGAGAGCGGACGGTGCATCGGGACTGGGGAGAGCCGGTAGAGCTTCCAGAGGAGCAGGGGGCGTATGTGAACCGGGATTTCTTCGGGGGAAGCCTGGGTGGGATTGAGGAGAAGCTGGAGTATCTGAAAAGCCTCCATGTCACCACAATCTATCTCTGCCCGATCTTTGAGGCGGACAGCAACCACCGGTATAATACCGGCGACTATGAGACTGTGGACCCCATGCTGGGGACGGCGGAGGATTTTGAGCGGCTCTGCCGGAAAGCCGGTAAACTGGGAATGCATGTGATGCTGGACGGCGTGTTTAATCATACCGGCAGCAACAGCAGGTATTTTAACGCCCTGGGCGCTTATCCCTCTGTTGGCGCGGCGCAGAGCAGAAAAAGTCCGTATTATCCGTGGTATACTTTCCAGAAATGGCCGAAGAAGTATACCAGCTGGTGGGGAATTGATTCCCTGCCGGCGGTGAATGAGATGGACCCGGCATATGCCGCGTATATCGTCGAGGGCGAGAACTCCATTATCCGCCGCTGGCTCCGGGCCGGGGCGGACGCCTGGCGGCTGGATGTGGCTGATGAACTGCCGGACGCCTTTATTGAGAAAATCCGCAGGGTCATGATGGAGGAAAAGCCGGACAGCTTCCTGCTGGGCGAGGTCTGGGAGGATGGAAGCAATAAGATTGCCTACAGCCAGCGCAGGAAATATCTTTTGGGACGGGAGACCCACGGGCTGATGAATTATCCGTTCCGGGTGTCCGCACTGGCCTATTTGCAGGGCGGCGACGCCGGGGCCTTTCGGGATGCCATGGAGGAGATTCGGGAGAATTACCCGCCGGACGCTTTCAACAGCGCCATGAACATGCTGGGGACCCACGATACCCCGCGGGCATTGACCATGCTGGGAGGTCCTGCAAAGCAGCCGTCCTCCCGGCGGGAACGGCTGGCCTACCGGCTGAGCCAGGAGGAGTACGGACGGGGGAAAAAGCTGCTGATGGCCGGGGCCGTCCTGCTGTACGCATTCCCTGGGTCCCCCACCCTGTTCTATGGAGATGAGGCGGGAATGCAGGGGTATGAGGACCCTATGAACCGGGGAACCTTCCCCTGGGGTATGGAGGACGAGACGCTGTATGCGTGGTACCGGAAATTGGGGCGGCTCCGAGAGGTGCGGCCCTCCCTGCGGTTGGGCGGACTGCGGTGGATGCAGGCCGAAGGGCATCTGCTGGCCTTTGCCAGAGAGTGGCGGAATGAGATTACGATTGCGGTAATCAATGTGGGGCGGCGGTCGAATTCCCTGGAGCTGGACTGGCCCGGCAGACGGGCGGCGGATGCGCTGAGCGGCAGCCGGTTTATTGCCGTGGATGGGAAGATTGATATTTTTGTGCCGCCGCAGACAGGAATGCTGTTGATTTGATGAAATAAAGGGAGTTGGTTTTATATGCGTATTGTGGAAAAAGTTTGGAGGACCCCTGGTGGTGAAATCCATTATTGGACCTGTTTTGTGGAAAACAAACGGCCCTGGCTGGTCTTCCTGCCCGGCCTGACGGCGGACCGCCACCTTTTCGACAGGCAAATGGTGGAATTGGGGAAAAAGTTCAACTGCCTCGTCTGGGACGCCCCCGGCCATGGCCGTTCCAGGCCCTTTGCGCTGGACTTCTCACTGGATGATCTGGCGGAATATCTGGCCCAAATCCTAAGAAAAGAGGAAATCTTGAGACCGGTCCTCGTGGGGCAGTCCATGGGGGGATATATTGCCCAGGCTTTTCTGAGAAGGCATCCCCACGGCGCAGCCGGATTTGTGTCCATTGACTCCGCCCCCCTGAACCGGCGGTATTACACAAAAGCGGAGCTGGTATTGCTGCGCCATACAGAGAGGATGTATCTGTCCATCCCCTGGGAGCCGCTGATCGAGTGGGGCGCACGGGGAACTGCGGCGACGCCGAACGGACAGCGGGTCATGCGGTGGATGATGCGGTCCTATGAACGGAAGGAGTTCTGCGCCCTTGCCGCCCATGGATACCGGATTCTGGCAGAGGCGGTGGAAGAGGCGGGGCGGAGCTATGAAATCAAATGTCCGGTCCTGCTGCTGTGCGGAGAGAGGGACGGAGCCGGGTCCAGCAAGCGGTACAGCAAAGCCTGGTCCAGAAGGACCGGGTATACGCTGGTCTGGGTACCGGGGGCCGGGCATAATTCCAATACGGACATGCCAGAGTTTGTCAATGCAAAAATCCAGCAGTTTATCCAGTTTCTGCCTGTGGAACGCGGGGTTTAACAGGCGCGCAGGGGTATGTTTCACGTGAAACATACCCCTGTCAATTTTTTTGCGCAGACGTTCAAGAATTATTTATAGTTTTTTTTCGATTACCTGTTGAAAACTTTACATTTTGTGTTATACTACTTTCTATACAAAGAAAAAGGGGTGTTCTGCCCCTTTCCCGGAGGTGTCCCGTGGCAAAAATCATCGCAATTGTCAATCAAAAAGGCGGCGTGGGGAAAACTACCACTTGCGTCAACCTGGTTGCCGCCCTGCGGGAAAAAGGACAGCGGGTCCTGCTGTGCGACTTCGACCCGCAGGCCAACGCCACGTCAGGTATGGGCGTGGATAAGACCCTGTCCCAAGGCGTCTACGACTCCCTGCTGGGCGGCGTGGACCCCCGTAAACGTGTGGTGCCGACCAAATTCGGAGATGTGCTGCCGTCCTCTAAAGGTCTGGCCGGCGCGGGCGTGGAAATGGTGGCCCTGCCGGAACGGGAGTATCTGCTGAAAAAGACATTGCAGCAGATCTCGCCGGACTACGACTACATATTCATCGACTGCCCCCCTTCCCTGGAGCTGTTGACGCTGAACGCCCTGTGCGCAGCCGACAGTACCCTCGTCCCGGTGCAGAGCGAATACTTCGCCCTGGAGGGTCTGAGCGACTTGATGTATACCATCCGGCTGGTGCGGCGGAGCCTGAACACAGACCTGGAGCTGGAGGGCGTGCTGATGACTATGTATGACAGCCGGACCAATTTGGCGTTACAGGTGGCGGAAGAGGTGAAGCGGTATTTCCCAGGCAAGGTCTACGCAACTGTGATCCCGCGGAATGTGCGGCTGAGCGAGGCGCCAAGCCATGGAAAACCGATCAACTACTACGACCGCACGTCCAGGGGCTATGAGGCGTACAACGCCCTTGCGGAAGAATTTTTGCGGAAGAATGCTTAAAGAATGCTTGTGTCAGATAAGAATCGTTTGAGAGGAGACTATCTCTATGGCAAAGGAAAAAGGCATGGGCAAGGGCCTGGGCGCACTGCTGGGAGATGATTTCTCCGTAGATTTTTCCGCCCCCTCCTCTACCCTGCCCGTGTCCCAGATCGAAAGCTGCCGCAATCAGCCCCGGAAAAACTTTGACCAGGAAAAGCTGGAGGAGTTAGCGGAGTCCATCCGCCAGCACGGCGTGATCCAGCCCCTGACCGTGCGTAAGCTCTCCTCCGGCTACTACCAGATCATTGCCGGGGAACGCCGCTGGCGGGCCGCACGGATGGCCGGTCTGGCCGAAGTACCCGCTGTGGTGATTGAGGCGGACGACCGGCTGGCCATGGAATTGGCTATGATTGAGAACCTGCAGCGGGAGGACCTGAACCCAATGGAAGAAGCCCAGGGATTTCGGGTACTGGTGGAGACCTACGGCATGACCCAGGAGCAGGCGGCTGCCAGCGTGGGAAAGTCCCGGAGTGCGGTGTCCAATTCGATGCGGCTTCTGGCCCTGTCGGAGCCGCTGCGGGCGTTGGTGGAGGACGGTAAGCTGACCGCCGGTCATGGGCGGGCGATTCTGCCCCTCTCCCCTACCCTGCGGGAAGACGCGGCGACGGCCATTATGAAATCCGGACTGAGCGTGCGGCAGACCGAGCAGCTGGTGAAACAGATGCTGGCCAAGAAGGATGGAGAAGAAAAGAAAAAGATTGAGGCGAAGGTCCCAGACTATGTGGCCGAGGCAGAGCACTCCCTCTCCACCCGCCTGGGACGGGCCTGCCATATCTCCCGTGGACGGAAAAAGGGTAAGGTCGAGATCGAATACTACGGTGTGGATGACTTGAACAATTTGCTGGAGGCGCTGGGCGGATTGGTCAACTGATGTTTCACGTGAAACAATGTATCACCCCATGAAAATAGGAGTATACCATGTTAGATATTAAATTCATTCGGGATAACCCGGACGCGGTCCGGGAAAATATAAAAAAGAAGTTCCAGGAGGAAAAACTTCCATTGGTGGAGCAGGTTCTGGCTCTGGACAGCGAGAATCGTGCCGCCATTACCGAGGCCAGCGAGCTGCGGGCAAAACGCAATACCCTGAGTAAGCAGGTAGGTATGCTGATGGGGCAGGCCAAGAAGGACCCGTCCAAGCTCCAGGAAGCTGAGGCGGTCAAGGAGCAGGTCAAGGCAAACGCCGCCCGTCTGGCTGCGCTGGAACAGAAGGAGGCAGAGCTGGAGGCGCAGATTCATACAATAATGCTGCGTATTCCCAATATCATAGACGCCTCCGTTCCCATTGGTCCGGACGACAGCTGCAATGTGGAGGCAGAGCGGTTCGGCGAGCCGGTTGTGCCGGAGTTTGATATCCCGTACCATACAGAAATTATGGAGCGGTTTGACGGCATTGATATGGATGCCGCAGGCCGGGTGTCGGGAAATGGATTCTATTATCTGATAGGGGATATTGCCCGGCTCCATGAGGCGGTATTGGCGTATGCCAGAGACTTTATGATTGATAAGGGCTTTACCTTCTGCATCCCTCCCTACATGATTCGGGGGAACGTGGTGGAGGGCGTCATGAGCCAGACCGATATGGACGCCATGATGTACAAAATCGAGGGCGAGGACCTCTATCTGATCGGCACCAGCGAGCATTCTATGATTGGCCGGTTCATAGACCAGATTTTGCAGGAGTCCTCCCTCCCCCAGACCCTCACCTCCTACTCCCCCTGCTTCCGAAAAGAAAAGGGCGCGCATGGTCTGGAGGAGCGGGGCGTCTACCGTATCCACCAGTTTGAGAAACAGGAGATGATCGTGGTCTGCAAGCCTGGGGAATCCATGGACTGGTATAATAAGATGTGGCAGTACAGCGTGGAGCTGTTCCGCAGTCTGGATATACCAGTACGGCAGTTGGAGTGCTGCTCCGGCGATCTGGCGGACTTGAAGGTCAAGTCCTGCGATATCGAGGCGTGGAGTCCGAGACAGAAAAAGTATTTTGAGGTCTGCTCCTGCTCCAACATGGGCGACGCCCAGGCGAGAAGACTGCGGATTCGTGTGAAGGGCGAGGACGGAAAGAACTACCTGCCCCATACATTAAATAATACCGTGGTTGCGCCGCCCAGAATGCTGATCGCATTTTTGGAGAATAATCTACAGGCGGATGGAAGCGTAAAGGTCCCCGCGCCGTTGCGTCCTTATATGGGTGGGAAAGAGATTTTGCAGCCAAAGCGCTGTTTATAAGATGTAATTTATTTTAAGGAGGAGATTGATATGAAATTTTCAAACGTGCTGAAGGTGTTTGGAGCTGCCGCCCTGGTCGCCGGTCTGACGCCCTACCGGATTACCAGAGATGAGGAGACGGGAGAGAAAAAATACCGCGCGCTCTTATGGGAGGCCACTACTGGGTCCCAGGCGGAGGGCGAGGAGAAAGATCTGTCCGTACACCTGGGCTTTTTCAGCCCGACGGAAAAGGATGACGAGGAGCCGCACTTCTTTGCCGATGAACTGACTGTTGAGTACACCAAAGAAGAAACTGAAGAGGCCGAAGCGACCGAAGAAGCAGAGCAGGAAGCGGTTGTAGAGCCAGAGGAAGCAGAACCCGCAGCAGCGGAAGCAGCCGCCTCAGAAGAAATAGCTGAGGAAACGGATCAGGAGACTGCCGAGTAACTTGGCGGCGCCATTTACTAACGATTAGGATGATACTTTCTGCATGAAGAAGTTTTTAGAAGAGTTTAAGTCTTTTGCCATGAGAGGCAACGTAATGGACCTGGCGGTGGGCGTGATCGTTGGCGGCGCATTTGGTTCCATTACCACCTCTCTGATCGACGATATCATTATGCCGGTTGTGGGTATCTTTGTCAGCGAGTCCAGCTTTGCGGACCTGTCTCTGGAAGTAGGAGGAGCGGTGATTACCTACGGCAATTTTATTCAAGCTGTGCTGAACTTTCTCATTATGGCCTTTGTCGTGTTCTGTATGGTGAAGGCAATTAACAAGCTGCACCGTACAGAACCGGAAGCGGCCCCCCCTCCCCCGCCCGCTCCGTCCAAAGAGGAACAGCTGCTGACAGAGATTCGGGACTTGCTGAAGGAAAAGAAATGAAATCGGTTTTAATGGAATGTCTTCCAGAGCTGGGACTGGATGTATCCAGCATCCCTGCACTGACGCAGTTTGCCCAGATGCTCCTCCAGCGCAACCAGGTAATGAACCTGACCGCGATTACGGAACCCAAGGACGTAGCGCGCCTGCACCTCCTGGACAGTCTGGAGCTGATACCGCTGGCCGGTATGGAAAGCGGAACTGTGGTGGACGTAGGCGCCGGGGCTGGTTTTCCAGGACTGCCGCTGGCAATCATGCAGCCAGAATTGCAGGTGACGCTGTTGGACAGCCTGGGAAAGCGGGTAGATTTTCTGCAGGAGGTATGCTCTGCTCTGAGCCTGAAAAACACCGTATGCGTCCATGGGCGGGCAGAGGAATTTGCCTTGGAGAAGCGGGAATCCTTTGACTGGGCAGTGAGCAGAGCGGTGGCATCTCTCCCCATACTGAGCGAGCTCTGTCTGCCGCTGGTGAAAACGGGCGGACACTTCCTGGCAATGAAGTCCAGCCATACGGAGACAGAAATCGAGCAGGCGAAAAAGGCAATTCATCTCTTAGGCGGGCGCATATCCTGGATCAAGGACTACCGTATCCCAACAGCAGACGTAACCCACAGGCTCATTTGCGTGGAGAAAATCACCCATACTCCCCCCAAATACCCCAGACGCTTCGCCCAGATCAAGAAGGCCCCGCTGCTCTGAGCAGCACCGCCCGCACTGCCGCCCAAGCCGCTCTGTCTGCTGCGGCAGGAGGCCGGCGTGCAATGAGAACCCAACGCAGGGTGCCAAAGGGCGCCACACCCCGCTGCTGGACCAGACTTCTGACGGCCCAACAGCTAAAACAGAGCAAACGGTCCATCGTAATCGTCGCGTAAACCAATCAACCCCCGTAAAAGTAAGGGGGTCCAGCCCGTAGGGATGGCGGTTTTTGGTTACTTTTGTTCGCACAAAAGTAACCCGCCGTCCGGGGGCGGGACCCCGGAGTGTGACAAAGAACCACCCATCCCTTGCCGCCAGAGGCGGCAAAGATCGCTGCTAGGAGGTGATGTTCCGGTGGGTCAGGCCATAGTTGTTGTATCCGGAAAGGGCGGCACGGGAAAGACCTCATTTACCGCGAACGTTGGAATGGCTCTGGCAATGCTGGGGCATCCTACCCTGTGTCTGGACTGTGATGTCGGGCTTCGGAATCTTGACATTGCAATGGTAATGACAGACTGCGCCATGATGGATTTTACGGATGTGCTGGCGGGCAACTGCACATTGGAGGAAGCCGCGGTCCCCCACCCAAAACAGAGCAATCTGTATCTGCTGACGGCGCCAACGAGAATCGGCGTATCCTCCATAGACATAGAGGCGTTCCGGGACCTGTTCCCTCTGATTAACGAACGATTTGACTACTGCCTGATTGACGCGCCAGCCGGATTAGGGGCGGGGTTCCACCTGGCCATCTCCGGAGCGGAGCGGGCGGTGGTGGTGACGACAACAGAGGCCAGCAGTCTGCGGGATGCGCAGCGGACGGCAATGGAGCTGAACGTACTGCCGACGGACTGCGTGCATATGGTGGTGAACCGATGCAGGCAGAAGCTGTTGAAATCACTGCACCAGACAATCGACGACGCCATTGACAGCACGGGGCTGCCGCTGCTGGGCGTTGTACCGGAAGACGAAACAATGTCCCTGTATGCCGGGCGGGGGACTCCCCTGCTGATGACAGATAACGAATGCGCTGCGCGGGCGTACCGGAACATCGCCCGCCGCATAGACGGGCAGCGGACGCCGCTGATGAAAATCCGATAACCGGGAGTCCGCCTGCCGCGAGTCCGAAACTGGAAGCATTTTATAAAAATGCCTATAGAGAGACATCAAAGGAAAAAGAAAGGAATAGATCATTATGTATCTTGCTCTGATGTCCCACGACAATAAAAAGGATCTCATGGTCCAGTTCTGTTCCGCTTACGCCGGTATCTTGTCCCGGCATGTCCTGTGCGCAACAAATACGACGGGCCGCATGATTGCGGAGGCCACAGGTTTGAAAATACACCTGTTCTTGTCCTGCCAGCACGGCGGCAGCCAGCAGATCGGCGCACGGATTGCGTACAACGAGATGGACATGGTCCTGTTTTTCGTGGACCCCAACGACTCCAGCCTGGAGGAAGAGTCCCTGTACATCTCACGTCTCTGCGACCAGAATAATATTCCCTATGCCTCGAACGCCGCAACAGCGGAAATGCTTCTGCTGGGTATGGACCGCGGCGACCTGGACTGGCGGAAAATTATCAACCCGAAGCACAAGCTGAATCGCTGAGGCAAAAAGCCAGTGTTGAGAGCGTACCCGGACACTAACCGCGAAGTATGACGTGTTGTCATGCTCTCGTCCCGCTAGGACAGGGGACGGGAGCATTGCCATGTTTGGAGCGGCAGCGGCGCGTGCGCTTATCAGTATGTAAAGCAGTAATGGAGGATGCAAAAAAATGAAAGTCCAGCCCAGAACACTCTCCGGATTTATGGAGCTGCTCCCACGGGAACAGGCGATCATGGAAGAAATGATGTCCGTGCTCCGGGAAACTTACGCCTCTTACGGCTTCGCCCCTCTGGATACGCCGGTCATCGAGGCCAGCGAGGTTCTTTTGGCGAAGGCCGGGGGCGAGACGGAAAAACAGATTTACCGGTTCTCAAAAGGCGACAGCGACCTGTCCCTCCGCTTTGATCTGACAGTGCCGCTGGCAAAGTATGTCGCCCTGCATTACGGGAGCCTGGCGTTCCCCTTCCGCCGCTATCAGATTGGGAAGGTCTACCGGGGCGAACGGGCCCAGCGGGGCCGGTTCCGGGAGTTCTATCAGGCGGATATTGATATCATCGGAGACGGAAAACTGGATATTGCCAACGAAGCGGAAATCCCCGCTATTATCTACCAGACCTTCTCCCGGCTGGGCTTGCAGAAATTCCAAATCCGCGTGAACAACCGAAAAATCCTCAACGGCTTCTATTCCATGATGGGACTGAGCGAGCAGTCCGGCGATATTATGCGCACGGTGGACAAGCTGGAGAAGATCGGACCGGAAAAGGTGTCCGGTATTCTGACCGGCGAGCTGGAGGTCAGTCAGGACGCGGCGGACGAGATTTTGAAGTTCATTGCCATCAAGGGCAGTAACGGACAGGTTCTGGAAGCTCTGGAGCAGTACCGGGGCCGGGACGCACTGTTCGATACCGGACTGGAGGAGCTGGGTACAGTGGTCAAGTACCTCTCCGCCTTCGGGGTGCCGGAGGAATATTTTACTGTGGATTTGACCATTGCCCGTGGATTGGATTATTATACAGGCACAGTCTACGAAACCGCCATGCTGGACCACCCGGAGATCGGATCTGTCTGTTCCGGCGGAAGATATGACAACCTTGCGGAATATTATACCAATAAAATACTACCTGGAGTTGGTATTTCCATCGGTCTGACCCGCCTGTTCTACGTTTTGAACGAACAAAATATGCTGAATGTGGAAAACTCCAGCGCTTCAGCGGACGTACTGGCTCTGCCGATGACCGCGGACCTCTCCCCCGCTATCGCCCTGTGCGCACAAATGAGGAGGGACGGCGTGCGGGTGCAGCTGTACACCGAACAGAAGAAGTTTAACGCAAAGATGAACTATGCGGATAAACTAGGGATTCCCTATGTGGTCTTCCTGGGTGAAGATGAAATAAACGCAGGGCTGATCAGCTGTAAGGACATGGCGTCCGGCGAGCAGACAAAGCTGGATTATGGGCAGACCTTGTCCCGGATACAGGCGGGCCTGGCCCAGAAGCGCGGCGGGACTGTAATCCGTGAGATAAAGTAAGAACAAATTTCCGTAAAAACCGACATACATCTTGTATTTTTATTAAATTTATATACCGAAAGGAATAATTTACCAATGACACAAAATCGTACGCATACCTGTAATGAACTGCGGACCAGCCACGTGGGCGAAAAGGTCAAGCTCTCCGGATGGATGGAAAACGTCAGAGAAGTGGGACAGAATTTTGCGTTCGTAATTCTGCGGGACTTTTACGGCACGACGCAAGTTGTCATCGAAACCGAGGACATGATGAATATTATTCACGGACTGAATAAAGAGTCCGTGATTTCCGTGGAGGGTACTGTTCGGGAAAGAAGCAGCAAGAATCAAAACCTCCCTACCGGCGAGATTGAAGTGGTACCGGAGAAAATCGAGGTCCTGGGCCGGTGCCGGCACAACGAGCTTCCCTTCCAGATTAACCACAGCCGCGAGGCCGATGAAACCCAGCGGCTGAAATACCGGTACCTGGACCTGCGCAATCCGGCGGTAAAGAAAAATATTATCCTGCGCTGCAATGTGGTCTCCGCCCTGCGCAGCGCGATGACGGAGCATGGATTTCTGGAGATAACCACCCCCATCCTGACCGCCTCCTCCCCGGAGGGCGCGCGGGACTACCTGGTTCCGGCCAGAAAGCACCCTGGAAAGTTCTATGCCCTCCCCCAGGCTCCCCAGCAGTTCAAGCAGCTGCTGATGACCTCCGGCTTTGACCGCTACTTCCAGATAGCCCCCTGTTTCCGGGACGAGGACGCACGGGGCGACCGCTCCCCCGGCGAGTTCTACCAGCTGGATATGGAGATGAGCTTTGCCACCCAGGACGACGTTTTCGCCGTGCTGGAGGACGTGCTGCCCCCTATCTTTGCCAAGTTCGGCGCCTACAATACAGCCTCCGCCGCACCTTTTAAGCGCATTGGATTCAACGAGGCGATGGAGACTTACGGCTCCGATAAGCCGGACCTGCGGATTGATCTGACTGTGCAGGATGCAACCGCTCTGGTGGGAGACTGCGGCTTTGGTCCTTTTGAGGGCAATACTGTGAAGGCCATTGTAGTCAGCGATTTCACCGCAACCCGGAAGCAGATTGACAAGCTGTGCGCCGATGTGGAGGTGCAGGCTGGGAATAAACCCTATTGGTTCCGGCTGGACGAAAAGGGCGAGCTGACAGGGGGCATTTCCAAGTTCCTGACGGAGAAAAAGGAAGCCGTTGTCCAGGCGTTGGGTCTGACGCCCAACTGCTTCGTTGGTCTGACTGCCGGAAAGAAGGGCGCTGCCCAGAAGACCGCCGGTGTGCTGCGCAGCAAGCTGGGCGGGCTGTGTCCCAACCATATGGATAAAGAGCGGTATGAATTCTGCTGGATTGTGGATTTCCCCATGTACGAGATCGGCGAGGAGAGCGGCGAACTGGAGTTCTGCCACAACCCCTTCTCCATGCCCAACGGCGGCGCGGCGGTTTTGGACAAGGCCATCGCCGGCGAGGTGGACCCGCTGGCCATCACCGCGTTCCAGTACGATCTGGTGTGCAACGGCGTGGAGCTGTCCTCCGGCGCGGTGCGGAACCATGACCCTGAGATTATGATTAAGGCGTTCCAGATGGTGCGTCTGGGCGAAGAGGACGTGAAAGCGAAGTTCCCCGCTATGTATAACGCCTTCTGCTACGGTGCGCCGCCCCATGCGGGCATCGCCCCTGGTGTGGACCGGATGGTGATGCTCCTGGCAGGCGAGGACTCCATCCGTGAGATTATTCCATTCCCTATGAATAAAAATGCACAGGATCTCATGATGGGCGCACCCTCCTTTGTGGAACAGAGACAGTTGGATGAGCTGCATATCGCGGTGACAGAAAACGAAAAGGATGAGCAGGGGTAAACGCTCCAGGGGCGTCTATTATGGCGGGATCGTCAAGGTCTGTATCCTGGCGTTGGTCTGCCTGATCGGGGCGGGCGCGCTTCTCCTCCGTTCCCGGCAGGCGGCGGGCCCGCCTGCCCCGCCGGAGGCCGGGACGGATGCGCCGGAGAAGAGCGGCGGCGTCCCGGAACCGGTCCCAGAGCCGGAACCAGATGAGCCGGACCCCAGACAGGTAGCTGTAGAGACGCTGCTGAGCAGTATGAGCCTGGAAGAAAAAGTGGGGCAGATGTTCTTTGCCCGCTGTCCGGACCTGGCGGCGGCGGAGAAAATCAGCCAGTTCCACCTGGGCGGGTATCTGCTGTTCACAAAGGACTTTAAGGACAGCGCCGGGCAGTGGCTGAGCAAAGAGGACTTTATGGCGAAAATCGCCTCCTATCAGGCGGCCTCCTCTGTCCCCATGCTGATCGGCGCGGATGAGGAGGGCGGAACCGTGGCCCGTGCCAGCCGGAATCCCAACCTGTTCCCGGAGAAATTTCCATCCCCCCAGAAGGTCTACGCAAAAGGCGCGGCAACAGACCCGAACAATGCCTTTCAGTCTGGAATGGAAGAGATTCGGAGGGTAGAAGCGGAAAAGAATACCGGCCTGCGGCGCTATGGCATCAACGTCAATTTCGCGCCGGTGGCGGATGTATCCACTGACCCCGGCGACTTTATGAACGACCGCACCTTCGGACAGGACGCGGAAAAAACAGCCCAGTTTGTCAGCATGACCGTGCAGGAGATGAGCAATGCCCAGGTGGGCGCGGTCCTGAAGCATTTCCCCGGCTATGGCAATAATGCGGATACCCATACCGGCATTGCCGTGGACGAGCGGCCCTATGAGCAGTTTGAGCAGACGGATTTTGTTCCCTTCCGCGCCGGGATCGAAGCCGGTGCGGGGAGCGTATTGGTCAGCCATAATATCGTCAGCTGCATGGACGGGACGCTGCCCGCCTCCCTGTCCGGAAAGGTCCACGGCATCCTGCGGTATGTGCTGGGCTTTACCGGCGTCGTGCTGACCGACGACCTGGCGATGGACGCGGTAAAGGCGTACGCGGCAGACGGCTCGGTGGCCGTGCTGGCTGTGCAGGCGGGAAACGATATGATTGTTACATCTGATTTTGAGACCCAAATATCCCAGGTAATTGAGGCCGTAAATGCCGGGACAATCCGCGAGGGCGCGATTGACGCGGCGGTTACGCGGGTGCTGTCCTGGAAATATGATCTGGGACTGCTGGATAATTCCATTGAGGGGTAGATTATGACGGAAAAACTCTACTATGCGGATTCCTTTTTGACAGAATTTACCGCCAGGGCACTCAGCTGTGAGAAATCCAAAAACGGCTGGGAGGTCCAGCTGGACAGAACGGCTTTCTATCCGGAGGGCGGCGGCCAGCCGTCCGACCATGGCACGCTGGGCGGCGCGGCGGTGTCCGATGTGCGGGAGCGGGACGGCGTCATTTACCACACCTGCGACCGGGCGTTGGAGGTTGGGAGTCAGGCCGCGGGTACGATAGATTTTCAGCGGCGGTTCGACTTTATGCAGCAGCACAGCGGGGAACACATTGTCAGCGGCATTCTGTGCGGACGCTTCCACTGCGACAATGTGGGGTTCCATATCGGCCATGAGCTGGTGACAATCGACTTTAACGCCGTGCTGACAGCGGAGGACGTGCAGGAAGTGGAGCTGCTGGCAAACCGGTACATCTGGGAGGACCATCCCATCCGCGTCTCCTGGCCCTCCCAGGCGGAGCTGGACGCCCTGCACTATCGGAGCAAAAAAGCGTTGTCCGGCGCGGTGCGCATTGTGACGTGGCCGGAGGCGGACTGCTGCGCCTGCTGCGGCACCCATGTCCGGAGCAGCGGCCAGGTGGGATGCGTGAAGCTGATCTCCTGCCAGAAGTTCCGGGAGGGCGTGAGAATCGAAATGGCGGCGGGCGGACGGGCCCTGGCATATATTAACGCCATTGCCCAGCAGAACAGCCAGGTCTCCCAGCTCCTCTCTGCAAAGCCCACAGCAACCGCCGCCGCTGTGGAGCGGGTACAGAAGGAGCTGTATACCCTGCGGGGCCGGGTGGCGGCCCTGGAGGAGAGCGATTTCGCCAGAAAAGCCCAGCTGTACGCCGGTGCGGGGGATGTGCTGCTGGTGGAGGGCGCCATGTCTGCGGAATCCATCCGCAAGCTGTGTACCGCGGTGCAGGAGAGCGCAGGCGGACGGTGCGCCGTGTTTGCCGGTGGAGACGGCATGTACCAATACGCCGTCAGCCAGCCGGACGGCGACCTGCGGGCCCTGGCAAAAGAGATCAACGCCGCCCTCAATGGCCGGGGCGGCGGCAAGCCCGGTTTTATTCAGGGAAGCGTACAGGCCGGAGCGGCGGATATTCAGAGAGTATTAAAGTAAGGAAGTTGTACTATGAAGTATTTGAACCAGGCGATGATTCTGGCGGCGGTGACCTTTGCGGCGGAACTGATAAAGCTGCTGCTGCCGCTGCCGGTCCCGGCCAGTATTTACGGACTGATTATGCTGTTCCTCCTGCTGAAGACCGGCGTATTGAAACTGCGCCAGGTGGAGGACGTGGGGAACTTCCTGCTGGAGTGGATGCCCCTGCTGCTGGTCCCGGCCTCGACAAACTTTTTGACTGTGCTGGACACCATCCAGGGGATGCTGCTGCCGGTGCTGGTGATGGGCTTCATCGGTACGATGGCGGTTATGTTTGCGGCGGGACATGCCGCGCAGTGGATGATCCGCCGGAGAAAGGGGGCGGAGGGAAATGAATGAATTCCTGATGGAATCCGCCTACTTCGGCCTGTTTCTGACTGTAAGTACCTACCAGCTGGGCCGGTGGATCAACCGGCGGGCGGGCCGGGAGGTGTGCAGTCCCCTGCTGGTTTCCACAGCGGCCTGCTGCGCGGTACTGCTGCTGTCGGGGACAGACTACGACGTATACTTCCAGAGCGGCGCGGACATGCTGGAGTATTTTCTGACCCCCGCCACCATCTGCCTGGCAATCCCCCTCTACCGGCAATATACTCTGCTGAAGAAAAATACCGCCGCTGTAGCCGCCGGATGCATTTCCGGCGTGGCGGTCCATATGCTGGGCTGTGTGCTGATGCTGGCGCTGTTCAAAATGGAGGCTGCGGAGTATATCACGCTGCTGCCGAAGTCGATCACCACCGCAATCGGCAAGAGCATGAGCCAGGAGCTGGGCGGATACCCCGCTATTACAATGGCTGCAATTATGATTACCGGGATTTTCGGCGCCGTGGCCGCCCCCCTTCTGCTGAAGCTGTTCCGGGTGGAGGAGCCGCTGGCCCAGGGGCTGGCGATTGGGACCAGCTCCCACGCCGCCGGGACCAGCATGGCCGTGGAAATGGGCGATGTGCAGGGCGCGGCCAGCAGTCTGGCAATTGTAGTTACCGGGCTCCTGACGGTGCTGGCCGCGCCGCTGGCGGCGAAATTAGCAGGATAGAATCCAATGCAAAAAACCCCGCGTTCCGGCGGGAACGCACGAATGATATAAAGGAGGTACGTCCCTATGCGCGGCATTCCATCCCTGATTACCGACATTCGAAAGAGAACCTTTACCGAAGTTGCCAGAATGGCCTATGAAGGCGGCGACTACACCAAGAGCGAAGACCTGCCCTACATCATCATCCCCGGCGACAACCCGCTGCACAGAGAGTCCATCTTCTTAGAGCGCGCCATCGCAGGCGAGCGTGTGCGCCTGGCTATGGGCCTTTCCATCCGCCCCATACAGACCCGCACCCTGATGACCGAGGGCATGAACCACGCCGCCATTGCAGAGCAGTATTACGAGCCGCCGCTGATCAACATCATTCCCTATGCCTGCCACTCCTGCCCGACCAGGCAGTACCGGGTGACGGAGCTGTGCCAGAACTGCCTGGCCGCCTCCTGCCAGCAGGTATGTCCCAAGGGAGCCATCAGCGTCATCAACGGGCGCAGCCGCGTTGACCAGAAAGCGTGCATCAAATGCGGCAAATGCGCCAAGGCGTGTCCCTACAACGCCATTACCTACCTGGAGCGTCCCTGCGTGGCCGCCTGCGGGATGGACGCCATTGGCAAAGACGAGCAGGGCCGGGCCACTATTGACCAGAGCAAGTGCGTCTCCTGCGGACAGTGCCTGGTGAGCTGTCCCTTTGGCGCGATTGTGGACAAGGGGCAGATTTTCCAGGTGGTGCGCTCCATCATGCAGGGCGACCAGGTGATTGCGATTGTGGCCCCGGCGTTCATCGGACAGTTCGGCAAGAACTCCACCCCGGAGAAGTTTACCACCGCCATTAAGATGCTGGGCTTTGACCAGGTGGTGGAGGTGGCCGTGGGCGCGGATATGTGTACCATCGAGGAGGCCAAGGACTTTTTGGAGAAGGTCCCGGAACAGCAGGACTTTATGGCTACCTCCTGCTGCCCGGCGTGGCACGCCATGGTAGAAAAGCTGTTCCCAGGCCAGTTCGGGAATATCTCCATGACCCTGACGCCCATGGTCTTCACAGCCCGGCTGATTAAAAAGAAGTATCCCAACTGCAAGGTGGTCTTTGTGGGACCCTGCGCGGCGAAAAAGCTGGAGGCCATCCGGGAGAATATCCGCTCAGACGTGGATTTCGTGCTCACCTTTGAGGAATTGCAGGGCATGTTTGAGGCCAAGGGCGTGGACTTTGCCGCCATTCCAGAGGGTGACTCCATGCGGGAAGGCACGGCGGCAGGCCGCGGCTTCGCGGTGGCAGGCGGCGTGGCCAAGGCGGTGGCGGACCTGATCCACGAGACCCACCCGGATGTGGAGGTCAAGACCGCCGGGGCCGAGGGCCTGCGGGAGTGCCGGAAGCTGATGACCCTGGCAAAAGCCGGGAAGTACAAGGGCTATCTGCTGGAGGGCATGGCCTGTCCCGGCGGCTGCGTGGCCGGCGCGGGTACCCTGCTGCCGGTGGAGCTGGCCGCAACGGTGGTGGGCCGGTACCAGAAGGAGGCCGACCAGACCAGTCCCATGGACAGCGCCTACAGAGACGCCGGAGAGAATCTGGATTAAACCCAATGACAGAAATTTGGAGGCAGTGTTCCCATTGGGAGCTCTGCCTCCTGGCGTTTTATAAATTATGGGTGGCTTTTTTCGGCGGGACATGGTATACTATAGTGAATTTGTTGATGCAGAGAGGTTTTGGCATGGCGCAATTTCGTAACAAGAAACCTTTTGGAAAATACACCCCTTTTATCTGTTTCCTGCTCCTGATCGCGGGTCTGGAGTTCTTTGCCCTGGCGGGATTCCTGCTCACCGGCAGACAGGAGACGCCTCCTGTCCTATCCGTGTCCGGGGAGCCGGACACGGATATGCCGGACTGGCTGGAACCGGCGGAGCCGGCGGAAAAGGAGAAGCCGGCGGGAGAGGCAACAGGTCCGGAAATCCTGGCCGGAAAGCGGATTATCACCCACGGCCTGGGGGCGGTGGGCGAGCGGACCGTGCTCAACTGTCTGGAGGGCTTCCAGGAGATGTACGCAAAGGGGGTGCGGGTCTTTGAGGCGGACCTGCGCCTGACCAGCGATCAAAAGGTGGTGCTGCGCCACGACTGGCGCAAGGGCTGGCAGCGGGAGGTCCGGGAGACCAGTATTCCCACGCTGGAGGAGTTTCTGAGCACACCGATTCTGGGCAAGTATACCCCTCTGTCCTTCAAAGACCTGCTGCTCTTGCTGGAGGAGTATCCCGACGTGTGCATTATCACAGACTCCAAATTCATGGAGGCGGAGTTTGTCCGGCTGCAGTTCGACGCCATGCTGGCGGACGCCCAGGAGCTGGGCCTGAGCTACCTGCTGGACCGCTTTGTGGTGCAGATCTACAGCCCCCTAATGTACCAGGTGACAGACAGCATCCACCATTTCAAGGGCTATATCTATACCCTCTACCTGGAGGGCTTTGACGGAACCGAGGACACATTCCGGAGAAAGGCCGCCTTCTGTGCGGAAAACGGCATTCTGGGCATCACCATAGCCGCAGAGCTGTGGGACAGCGTCTATGCCCAAATTGGAGAGGAGTACGGTCTGGCGGTGTACGCCCACACGGTGAACGATCTGGAACAGGCAAAAATGCTTCTGGACAGCGGCGCCAGCGGGGTCTATACGGACAGCCTGACGCCTGGAGATTTGGAAGCCCCGGCTGCTGCCGGAGACGATACGGAAAAAGGAGACGTGTAATCATGGACCTGACAGAGAAGACTGTAAGCAGCGAAAAAATCTTTGACGGCAAAATCCTCCACATCCGCCGGGATGTGGCCCTGCTGCCCGACGGCCAGGAGGCGGTCCGGGAAGTAGTGGACCATCCGGGCGGCGTATGCGTTCTCGCCCTGGACGGGGAGAACCAGGCGTTGCTGGTGCGTCAGTTCCGCTACCCCTATATGCAGGAGCTGCGGGAGCTGCCTGCGGGAAAGCTGGAGTACGGCGAGGACCCCAGAGAGGCGGCTGTCCGCGAGCTGCGGGAGGAGACCGGAGCCGTGGCGGGGAAATTCCAGTCCCTTGGGGAGCTGTACCCGTCGCCGGGCTACTGCGGGGAGATCATCCGGATGTATCTGGCCCAGGACCTGCGCTTCGGGGAGACGGATTTGGATGAGGATGAGTTCCTGACCCTGGAACGGATTCCCTTCAGCCAGCTGGTGCAGGAAGTGATGGACGGCAAAATCAAGGATGCAAAGACAATTGCGGCGGCTCTGAAGGCAAAGACGCTGCTGCATCTGTAATCCGCTGGTTTCCGTTTGGGATTGGAGGTAACGGAATGGACGAGAAAAAGACGGTTTTGATCGTAGAGGACGAGAAGAGCATTGTGGACATCCTCCAGTACAATCTGAAGAAGGAATATAAAATCCTCACCGCCAACGACGGCGAGGCGGGGCTGGACATGGCCCTGAAGGAAAATCCGGACATCCTCCTGCTGGACCTGATGCTGCCGAAGCTGGACGGCTTTGCAGTGTGCCGCATCCTGCGGGAGAAAGGAAGCCGGGTGCCGGTGATTATCCTGACAGCCCGCGAGGAGGAGGACGACAAAGTCCGGGGCCTGGAGCTGGGGGCGGACGACTATATTACAAAGCCCTTTTCCGTGCGGGAGGTCATGGCCAGGGTCAAGGCGAACATCCGCCGCACGGCTATGGAGCAGGACGCGGCGGAGGAGAGCGTGCTGGCGGCGGGCGGACTGCGCATACAGCCGGACAGCTACCAGGTGTTCAAGCACGACAAGGCCATCGACCTGACCCAGCGGGAATATGACCTGCTGGCGTTTCTGGCGGGCCACCCCGGAAAGGTGTACTCCCGGAGCGATCTGATGGAGCAGGTGTGGAATTACGGCTATGTGGGGGAGGACGTGCGGACGGTGGATGTGACCGTGCGCCGCCTGCGGGAGAAGATCGAGGACGACCCCGCCAGTCCCGCCCTCATCCTGACCCGCCGGGGCGTGGGGTACTATTACGCGGCGCAGTAAGCGGCGCAAAAGGGAGGAGTCTCCATGTTTCGCAGCCTGCATATGAAATTAGTCCTGATTATGCTGCTGCTGATTACCTCATTGATGACCATTGTGGGCGCGTTTATGATGACCAGCATCACCGCGTTTTATATTGATGAGTTTTATCAGCAGATGGAGAGCGTATTCGGTGACTCCAACCCCGCCAACATCCCCTTTGTGGCGTCTCTGCGCAGCTGGGCGGAGGAGGAAAACGTGCCGAAGCTGCAGGAGATGATTGAGGCCAAGGCGGGTGATCTGGGGCTGAACGCCAATATCCGCAATTACTATATTCTGGACGGGCGGACCGGGGCGTATCTGGCCGGTTCCGACGGCGAGGACGCCTTTGCCCGCCTCCCTGTCTCCCAGAACCTGCTGACGGTCCGCAACAGCATCGCCGCCGGCGGCAGCGCGGTGGGGGACCAGAGCGATATTGCCGCCAGCTATATGGACCTTGCCATCCCGATTACCAGCGGCAGCAGCGCATACATCATTTATATATACGACAACCGGGACACGGTCACGGACCTGAACGGACAGCTGTTTGTGATTATATTGCAGGCTCTGCTGGTGGGCCTGCTGATTTCCGTGCTGCTGAGCTTCCTGCTGAGCAAGACCATGATTATTCCCATCGAGCGTCTGACCGAGGGCGCGGAGCGGGTAGCCGCCGGGGACTTCAGCAGTGCGATTGCGGTGGAATCCACCGACGAGATCGGCATTCTGACCACCACCTTCAACGACATGGCGGAGGTGCTCCAGGATACGCTGGAGGCGGTGGAAAACGAGCGGAACAAGCTGGATACCCTCTTTCTCCACATGACCGACGGCGTGGTCTCCTTTGCCGGGGACGGCGCGGTGCTCACCAACAACCCCGCCGCCAGCCGTATGCTGGGCCGGGAGGTGGCCTTCTACGACTATGAAGCCCTCTTCGGCCAGCAGGCGCCTCTCCAGAAGGTGCTGAGCTTGCAGCGGCCTGATTTTGTCTCCGGGGAGCTGAACGTGGGCGAGCGGATTCTGGAGCTGTATCTCGCGCCGGTGTCCGACGAGGAGGGCGGCGCAATGGCGGTGCTCCACGACGTCACCGCCCAGCGGAAAAACGACGAGATGCGGAAGGAATTTGTGGCCAACGTATCCCATGAACTGCGCACGCCCCTGACCAACGTGCGCAGCTACGCCGAAACCCTCCGGGACGACGCGGAGATTCCCAGGGACATGGTGGACAGCTTTCTGGACATCATCATCAGCGAGACGGACCGTATGACCCGGATTGTTCAGGACCTGCTGACCCTCAGCCGCCTGGATTCCGGCATGGCCGACCTGCGCATGAGCCGGTTCCCCCTGGCGGTAGCCATAGAGTCGGTCTGCCGGGCTGTGGAGCTGGACGCCCAGAACCACAGTCACACCCTGGTACGGAAATACGGTTCCGGCGTCATGCTGCCGGTGATTACCGGGGACCGCAGCCGTCTGGAGCAGGTGATGATGAACGTCGTGGGCAATGCCATCAAATACACCCCCGACGGCGGGACAATCTCCGTGGACGCCGGCGTTACGGGGAAAAATGTCTGGATAGAGGTCTCTGACACAGGCATCGGCATTCCGGCCAAGGACCGGGAGCGGATTTTTGATCGCTTTTACCGGGTGGATAAGGCCCGCAGCCGGGAAAAGGGCGGTACCGGACTGGGCCTGTCCATAGCCAAGGAGATCGTTCTCCGCCACCACGGGACCATCAGCCTGGCCAGTCACGACGGCCCCGGCTGTACGGTCCGGATTGTCCTGCCCATCCGGCAGGAGGAGGTCCGCCATGAGGAATAAACGCACGGCGGATGCCCTTCAGAATGCCGCGCTGCTTCTGCTGACTGTCTCGGCGTTGTTTCTGCTGCTGCGGACGCCCCTTCTCCCCAGTGGGCGGGCCGCTGCCTCCCCTGCCGCGCCGGCTCCGGTGCAGGAGCCGGCGGAAGAGCTGAATACAATGCTGGGGTCTGTCCACATCATGGTCACGGCGGACAGCGAGTATGGACGCTACGGGCAGCTGTGCGCGGACAGCCAGGACGCTCTGGTACAGCGGATTATTCCGCTGCTTCGGGAGGCTCTGGGGTCCGCGGCGGAGCTGGAAGCAGCGGCCCACCAGGATTTCCGGGATGCGCTTGAGGGGTCTGCCCTCTATTTGGACTTTACTGCCCAGCTGCCTCTGGCCGCGCTGGCCGCCTGTCTGGATGAATCCGCCGTTTCTCAACACGGCGTCCGGGGGGCTGCGCTGGCTGCCGGGTCTGGAGAGGAGGTTTCCCTGTACCTGCGCAGTGAGGACGGCGGGCTGTTCCGGTGCGCCACCGCGCTGCCCGCCTCCGCCGTGGAGGAGGTCTGCGCCAGTGTGTCCCCCAACGGCAGTTCCTTCGCCTATGAGACCAATTACACGGCCCTGGACCCCTATACCCTGCTGGCCTCCGAGGTCCGTCAGCCGCCGGAGCTGCAGGCCGGTCTTCCGGCGGGATATACGGATTACAACCTGCTCACAGTCATGGACTTTAACGCCCATACCAACTCCCGCTATACGGACCGCGACGGCGCGGTGGTGGTGGAGGAGTCCCCACGGACTCTGCGCATCGGCCTGGATGGAAAGGTGTTTTACTCCAACGCGCCGCCTCCCCTGTACCGGGCGGCGGAAAAGGAGGCGCAGACCTCCCTGACAGACGCACTGCGGGATGCATGGAATCTGGCGACCCTGCTGACAGGCGGTACCGGCGCATCGCCGCTGTACCTCTCTGGGATGGATGAGGAGGAGGACGGGTATGTTGTGCGCTTTCGCTATCAGGTGGAGGGCGTTCCGGTCTGCTTCCCCGACGAGTCCGCTGCCCTGGAGGTGACGGTCCGCGGCGCTGCTGTCACCGCTTTTACCTACCGCTGCCGCTCCTACACGCCCTCGGAGGAGAGCGGCGCGCCTCTGCTCCCCCCCGCTATGGCGGCGGCAATGGCGTCCCTGCACCCGGACAGCGGCCTGTCTCTGGCCTATGTGGATGGAGGAAACGCTAATCTCTCCCCCGGCTGGTTGGCGCAGTAGCTATAATTAGTATAATTTAATTATAATAGTACAAATAGTATACGAAATTCTGTAAGAAAGGGGGCTTCTGTCCTTTGGAGACCTTCCGGCTGAAAAATATTGCCATCCTGATTCTCCTCCTGCTCAACATTGGCCTGCTGGCGCTCATCGCCAGCCAGCGGTGGCAGTCCAGACGGGTGGAATCTGAGACTGTCCGCCAGCTGGAGACCCTCTGTCAAACCAGCCAGCTGACACTGAACAGCCGCCTCCAGCTGTCACAGCCGCTCCTCAGCTCCCTCTCCCTCTCCCGCCGGGGCGAGACGGAACGGGCCATTGCTGTCTATCTCCTGGGCGGAAGCGCTGTGTCGGCCAGCCAGGGCGGCGGCATCTACAGCTATTCGTCCGAAAAGGGCAGCATCCAGTTCCGCGCCGGCGGCAGCTTCGACGGGAGCCGCCTGTCGGTGGAGGTGGACGACATTACGGAATTTGCCCAGCAGTTTTGCAGTCAGTTCGGCTACCAGAATATGACGGCGGATGTGAACAGCCGCAGCGGGAGCGTGACGGCAGTGCAGGAGGTGGCCGGAGTGCCGGTATACGGCTGCACGGTGTCGCTGTATTTTGAAAAAGGCGTGCTCACAGGCGTGACCGGCGCACATGTGAGCCTGGAAAACGCGGCGGTGGAGTCTGCCGGACGGATCGACTGCATCACTGCCCTGGTGCGCTTTCTGGATTACCGCAACGCCGCCGGTGTCGTGTGCAGCGAGGTGACGGATATCCAGTGCGTCTATATATTCCAGGCCGCGGCGGCGGCAGTACGCCTGCGGCCCGCGTGGCGGGTTGAGACGGACACATACCCCTATTTTGTGGACTGTACGACGGGGGACATCTCCCGCGGCTGACAGTCCGGAAAGGAGCCTTTTCCCATGCTGTTTGATACCCATGCGCACTACGATGCGGAACAATTTGACAGCGACCGCCGGCAGGTCCTGGACGCCCTGCCCGGCGCGGGCGTCTCCCTGGCCCTCAATCCCGGATGCGACCTGCCCAGCTCCAGGGCGGCGGTGGCGTTGGCGGAGCAGTACGAGTTTTTATATGCCGCCGTGGGGTACCACCCGGAGAACTGCGCCCCCTATGTTCCGGAGGATTTGGAGGTCCTGCGGGAGCTGGCGGGGCATCCGAAGGTGGCGGCTGTCGGTGAGATTGGATTAGACTACTACTGGGAGGAAAACCCGCCCAAGGAGCTGCAGCAGCGTGTCTTCCGGGACCAGCTGGCTTTGGCGGCGGAGCTGGCTTTGCCGGTGATTGTACACGACCGGGAGGCCCACGGGGACAGCCTGGCAATCATTCGGGAGTTTCCCAGCGTACGGGGCGTGTTCCACTGCTTTTCCGGCAGTGCGGAGATGGCGCGGGAGTTGGTGAAGCTGGGGTGGATGGTGTCGTTTACCGGCGTATTGACGTATAAAAATGCCAGAAAGGCGGTGGAAGCCGCCCAGGCCGTACCCCTGGACCGGGTGATGATTGAGACCGACAGCCCCTATATGGCCCCCGTCCCCCACAGAGGCAAGCGGAACGACTCCCGATATGTGGGGCTGATCTGCGAGAAGCTGGCGGAGATCAAGGGCGTTTCCTTTGAGGAGTGCGCAAGGGCGACAATGGGGAACGGGAGGCGGTTTTTCGGGATTGGTCCGGGTTGACATGGATATACTGAGAACAGAGGAGAAATGCAAGATGTCCGTTCTTGACACAGCAAAATATTTTCTGCACCACGCTGGCGAGATGACGGCGATGAAGCTGGAAAAGCTGGTATACTATTGTCAGGCGTGGTCGCTGGCTTGGGACGGAGCGCCGCTTTTGAAGAGGACTTCCAAGCTTAAGCTGCCACCGAAGTGGTCATTTGCAAAAATGGATATTGAACATCAGGAGTGGGGATTGCTTGCTACTACTGTCAACGCCTGTAAAAGAGGGTTGAAAGCCGTCTGCAATGGTGGTATACTTGGCTTGTGTCAATTTGACAAATCGGGATTTGCCAAACCGATACAATGTGGAGAGAAGTTTATGACGAATCGTGAAA
>JAAWQS010000189.1 GCA_022800665.1 Oscillospiraceae bacterium | reverse complement strand
CCCTTGCTGGATCACGATATGGACGCAGTTACGGATCACCAGTTGCGGCTCTCTGTCTCTAAGGACATCGAAGAGGCCCGCATTAGCGAGAGGGTGATGCAGCGGGCAATCGACATCCTTGCAATCAAAGTCCCAAAAACATACTCAGGAGGGACATATATCTCCGATTTCGAGGTCAACGATGCCGGGGCCAATGAGGCTCCACCCGCCCAAGTCCCTGCGGAACTTCCCAGAGAACTAACAGCAGAATCCCCGGAGCCTGTCCCCCGCCTCTACGCCAATCAGAGGGGGCGTAAAGCAGCGGCTACAGAGACCGAGTATGCGCTGACAGAGGCGCTACAGAGGAATACGCTCTGCTCCTTCTGGACATTTCTCCCCCGGCGTTTTTCTCCGGCGAGGCCCTTACGCTAAGACTCAAGGAGAAGATTTTGAATGATGTTTGTTGTACAAAACCCTGGCTTTCTATTTGTGATAAATGCGGCTTGATTTCCGTCAGATACTTGGTTTATAATTAAAAAAAACAAGGTGTTACTCTTCGGAGGCGTTACTTGTAAATCTTTACCATTTGGTGTAAGGGTTTTTGTGCGCTTCAGGGGAGTTTTTTTGTTTAGGACGGTTTTTATGTGCAGAAGAGGGAGGGACTTTGGCGCGTGAAAATCATTAAAAAAATTAACACAAACGCAGTTATCGCTTTGGACAATGCCGGGTATGAGGTTGTAGCGCTTGGAAAGGGACTGGGCTTTCCCACAGTACCCTACGAGCTGGAGGACCTTGCCAAAATCGACCGAACCTTCTATGATATAGACCCCAAGTATTTCAATATGGCGGAGGATATTCCCCGCTCCGTTATCCTGGCCAGTGCAGAAATATGCGAGACTGCAGAGGTGGAGTTGGCCTGTGAACTCAATCCAAACGTTCCGTTCACCTTGGCAGACCACCTGAGCTTCTCCATTGAGCGGTTCAGGAAGAACCTGGAGATAAAGACCCCCTTGGCCTACGATGTGAAACACCTCTATCCCAAGGAGTACGACATAGGTGTTCTGGCGCTGGACATTCTCAGCCGTCATACCGGCATCATGCTGCCCCGGATGGATGCTGTGGGCGTGGCCCTCCACATCATCAATGCTGAGGCGGAAACTGGGAACATGCACTCCACTATGCGGATTCTGGGCATCATTGAAGATGTGGACAACATATTGGAGGAGTCGCTGGATATTAAGCTGGATAGGGACGGCTTCTACTACTCACGCTTTACGATGCATCTGCGATACCTAATCCAGCGTCTGATAGACGGAAAGCAGATCTCCACCAAGCTTGGCCCGATGTTGCGGCAGATGGCTGTTGAATGTCCTCTCGCTTACCACTGCACAAAGAGGGTTTCGGCATATCTGCTGGACCGCCATGGCTGGCGGTGCAACGATGAAGAGATTCTCTATCTTTTGATGCACATTAACCGGGTGAAGGAGCAATTTGAAAACAGAACTTCCCTCAATGGGAAGAAAAACGGACAAAACTGAAAAGGCGCTTGTTTGGGAGCGTTACCCTCTTCGAGAGGGGCGAAATCCAGAGTTGCTGGGATTTGGGCGTGGCATGTGCTGCGTCAGTTTCAGTCACCCTGGTTTTTCTTTTTGCGAACCTGCCGCTGGCACGTATCGGCAGATTCGCTGATATATAGAAATTTATTTTAGGAGGGAAGGGCCGCCATGAGCAGAACGGACTTGTTGGAGCAGATTGTGGCATTGGCCGGCGGCGAAAGCAATATCGGCAGCCAGACTTTCTGCGGGCAGGAGCTGTCCATATCGGTAAAGGATCGCAGCATGGTGGACCTGGACCGGCTGCGGGAAATTGAGGGCGTGTCTGCCGCTGAAATCAAACACGGACGCCTTCGGGTTTCTACGAAACAGTTTTGGGATGAGGAAAGGCTGGCAAGCATTATCATCCAGAATGTGGGGGGAAAAGGCAATATCGACAGTGTGGCCCACTGTGTCACTCGTCTGCGTTTCAAACTGAAGGATGAGAGCAAGGCCAACACTGCGGTTCTGGAGGCCACCGGCGGCATCATCAAGGTGATGAAGAGCGGGGGACAGTACCAGGTGGTCATCGGTGACAATGTCGCCGGCATTTACGATGCCGTGCTTGAGGCCGGTCATCTCCATACTTGTGGTTTTGTGGACGAAGACGGCATCTCCATCAATGACGACAGCTTCCCTGGCAGCAAACGTGGCCTGGTGATAGCCCTCATTGATCTTATCTCCGGTCCCCTCCAGCCCACTCTCAGCGTTCTGGCCAGCGCCGGTATCATCAAGGGGCTGCTCGCGCTGTTCAGTTCCACTGGAATTCTGTCCGCAGCCAGCGGCACTTATCAGGTACTCTATGCAGTGGCAGACGGTTTCTTCTACTTTCTGCCCATCATTCTGAGCTATACGGCGGCCAAGAAGTTCAAAATGAATGAGTTTACGGCTATGGCCATTGCCATCGCTCTGTGCTACCCTGCCATGGTGAATTCCAACGCTGGCGAGATTCTGGGGACTATCCTGACGGGTACGCCATTCGAAATGAGCTACTACATGAAATTTCTGGGTCTCCCCATCGTTATGCCGGCTTCTGGTTATCCCAGTTCCGTAGTTCCCGCTATCCTGGCAATCGCCCTGGCCGCACCCTTGGAGCGTTGGCTGAAGAAAATCATTCCGGATGTCATTAAGTTCTTCGTTGTCCCCACCGTTACCATGGCCGTTATGGTCCCGGTAACCTACCTGCTCATCGGCCCCATCTCCAGTGTTCTTTGTTCCATCCTGACCATGTTGTTCAGCGCTCTGTACAACATTCCCGCCGTGGGCGGCGTCATTGCCGGCGCACTCATCGGCGCACTCTGGCAGGTACTGGTCATTTTTGGCCTCCATTGGGGTTTGATCCCCTTAAAGTTGATTAACTACGGAACAATTGGATATGATGTTTTCCTCAGCCCCTACTTTTGCGTCTCTTTTGCGCAGGCCTTTGCCGTCCTGGCAATCATCCTCAGAACCAAGGATCAGAAGCTGCGCAACTTGGCTCTTCCCGCCTTCATCTCCAGCATCTTTGGCATCACTGAAGCCGCCATCTACGGCGTCACTCTCCCCCAAAAGAAGCCCTTTATCATTTCCTGCATTGCCGGCTGTATCGGCGGCGCTTTCACCGGCTTAATAGGCGCCAAGAGTTATGGCATGGGAGGTCTGGGACTCTTTGGCCTGACAGCGTTCATTGATCCAGCAACTGGCGGCGAGGGCCTTCGCAACGTGTATATCATTCTGGCGGCTGCCTCCATCGCCTCCATTGCCAGCTTTGTCATGACATTCTTCACCTATAAGGACGATACCAAAGTCAAAGAGACGTGAGCGCACATTGCCGGCAAACATTCTCACGACTGCGAAAAGACAAACTTCCCGGCATCCTGTTCAAAAAAACGGGGTGTCACGACTGCCGCTCATCGTAGGGAGCGGCCTGGATGCGGTGACCACATCAGTGACTGATGGGTTCCCCACTGTATGGTTCGGCCGCCGCGTCCAGTATCTGCGCCGTCCAAGGTGCAGCAAGGCAGTATCCTTCGGTTGGCCAAACCCGTCAGCCGGGATAAATTTGAAAACAAAAAAACGAAAAGGAGAAAAAGAGATGAACCACAGAGTAAATCGCGCACTGCCCCTCCTCATGGCCCTGGTCATGCTGCTAGGCATCGGCGGGACCGCCCTGGCCGCTGATGCAACTGGCTCTGGAAACTCCGGAACTGCCGGCAATGCCAAGCCTGTCGGTCTTGTCACTGTGAAGGGCACTGTGGGCAAGATAACCGGCTATCAGGACAACGGCCTATACGCTTTCCGCGGCATTCCCTACGCTACTGCCGAGCGGTTTCAAAGTCCTGCACCCGTTACTAAGTATCCCAACGGCAACTGCGTTGCCCTAACCTATGGACCGGTATCTCCCCAGGACCGTACCCTTTCCGCCACCGCTGCTGTCAATGCGCAGGAATTCCGCACCCCCTCCAACGGCACCGCCGACATGGTGGGCAACGAAACCTGCCAGTACCTGAACGTCTGGACCAGCAGCCTGACCGCTGAGAGGCCTGTTATTGTGTTCTTTCATGGCGGCGGCCTGAGCAACGGCGCATCCAGTGAGCTTTCCTACTACACTGGCGAATACCTGGTGCAGCAACAGGATGTGGTTTTCGTTTCCGTCAACCACCGTCTGAACGTACTGGGCTACCTGGATATGTCCGCCTATGGCGATCAGTTTGCTGACTCCGCTATTGCGGGTATGCAGGACTGCGTTGTGGCTCTCCAGTGGGTCCAGGATAACATTGCAGCTATGGGAGGCGACCCCGACAACGTGACCATCGTTGGTCAGTCCGGCGGTGGCGCCAAGGTAACTACTTTGGCCTGTATGTCCGACACAGTGGATCTCTTTGACAAAGTATTTGTCATGAGCGGCGGCTACTCCAACGATGACAAGGCCTCCGGACTGGCTAACACCCGGAAACTGGTGGAACACCTGGGCTTGGCCAAGGATGAGGTTGCCAGAACCCTGGTCAACATGCCCTACGAGGAGCTATACAATGCCACAGTTGCCGCCGGGTGCAATTGGACTACTTGCTACGGCAACGGCGCCTTTAAGACCCCCTTCTTTGACAGCAAGGGCAATCTCAACCAGTATGCAGCCCAGCGCAAGTGGATCGTCGGTACTACCTTCAGTGAGTTCTCCGGCCGTCCGGACGGCCTGTACGACAAGGGCGATGCCGGCGCTTATGTCTCCAAGATCACCGATGCTGCGGCCATGAAGCGTTTGACGGAAAACTATAGCGACAATGCCCGTGCGGTCGCCGATGGCTTTAAGAAGGCTTACCCGAACAAGCCCCTGGCACATGCCCTGTTCCTGAATACACTGCCCAGCGGACTGATGAGCCGCGCGGCTCTCATCAATACAGATCTATCCAAGCTGGCCGCCTCCGGCGCTGATGTCTATAACTACGTTGTATCCTACACATCCCCCTATATGGGAACCACAACCATGCATCACTCTGGCGATATTGGCTACTGGTTCTATGCCATCTCCGCCATTCCCTACCAGATTCGTGGCGATGAGAAAAACGCCTATGCGGTTGCTGATGCCATGAGCAGCGCGTTAGCCGCTTTTGCTGCCACTGGCAACCCCTCCACCAGCAAGCTTCAGTGGAAGCCTTGGACCGCCAATCAGCATAACACTATGGTGTTTGACACCAAGTGTGAGCTGAAGGTGGATTTCGATAGCGAGCTCTGCAGTGCAATGTCTGCCCAAAAATAAGCATTCTGCTTCCCTTCCCTGTGCTTTCCCCATCTCAGCTCATTGCCAAATGCGGTATAAGCACATAATATGGATGAAGCAGTAACCGATCAGGATCAATAAAAAGTAAACAGAGAGGAGTGTATTCATGGATTACAAGGCTCTTGCAGCAAAAATCCTTGAGAATGTTGGAGGACAGGAGAATGTAAACAGGGTCGTCCACTGCGCAACCCGCCTGCGCTTCACATTATGTCGGACGCAGCTTTCTATTTCTTGCCCATCCTTCTGGCCGCGTCCTGCGCTCGAAAATTCAAATGCAATCAGGGAACCGCTATGGCGCTGGCGGTCTGTTTTTGGGCATCACAAGAGTTGCCCGCTTTGCGGGCGGCTCTCCGGGTCTGCTGGTCCTGCCCGCTTATATCCCCACAGCGGATGTAGCATCTTTGGGCTACACCATGAGCAACCTGGTCTTTGCCGTAATCGGTGTAGTAATTGCTATGCTCGTGGCATTTGCCGCCAGCTATATCATGTTCGGCATTTGGGCTAAGAAAGGCAAACTGGCCCCTGAGGAAACTGGAAAGAGTGTAAACTGACAAGCGCCGGGGCCATCTGTACGCACTCGCAGGGTCCGAAACCGCAGCTGTCCGTCTGCGGATGATGCGCCCGGCACAGGCATATACAGCTATCGTTTTCCCAATATTGAACCCCGTCTAGCCGTGTTATGCAACGCGGCTAGACGCATATTCAACTATCATAAATAAACGAGGAGGACTTCCTATGAGCAGATTCCCAGACGGTTTCCTATGGGGCGGCGCGACTGCCGCCAACCAGTGTGAGGGCGCGTACCAGGAAGGCGGACGCGGTCTGAGCAGTGTGGACGTGGTACCCTTTGGACCGGACCGGATGAAGGTCTCCCGCGGCCAGATGAAAATGCTCGACTGCGACCCGGCGTACCAGTATCCCGCCCACGAGGCCATCGACATGTACCACCATTACAAAGAGGACATCGTGCTGTTCGCAGAAATGGGCTTCAGAGTCTACCGATTCTCTATTGCCTGGACCCGCATTCTTCCAAACGGCGATGACGAAACCCCCAGCGAGACAGGCCTTGCCTTCTATGAGAGTCTCATTGACGAGTGCCTGCAATATGGCATCCAGCCCTTGATTACCATCTGCCATTTTGACGCGCCCATAGCTCTTATCAAGAAGTATGGCGGATGGAAGGACCGGCGGATGATCAATGCCTACCTAAAATACTGCGCCGCCATCTTCCACCGATTCAAGGAGAAGGTGAAGTACTGGCTGACCTTCAACGAGATTAATATGCTGCTGCACATGCCCTTCATGGGCGCAGGCATTCTCTTTGAGGAGGGTGAAAACCAGGAGCAGATCAAGTACCAGGCTGCCCACTACGAGATTGTCGCCAGCGCCAGGGCCGTGAAGCTGGCCCATGAGATCATGCCGGAGTGCATGATGGGCTGTATGCTGGCGGCGGGGCAGTATTATCCGTTTACCTGCCATCCCGACGATGTATACGCCGCCATGGAGGCGGACCGGGACAACTATTTCTTCACAGACGCTCAGGCTCGTGGCGAGTACCCCGTCTGGGCCTGGAAACGGATGGAGCGGGCCGGCATCAAGCTGGACTGCACGGCGGAGGACTTGGCCGTCATGAAGGAGGGAACCGTTGATTTCATCAGCTTCAGCTACTATGCATCCCGCAGTACCTCCGCCGACCCGGAAACCGTGGAGAAATATAAGAAGCCTGGCAACGCTGCTATCATGTCCCTGCTGAACCCCTATCTGAAGGCCAGCGAGTGGGGCTGGCAGATCGACCCGGTAGGTCTGCGGGTAACCCTGAATACCCTGTTCGACCGCTACCAGAAACCCCTGTTCATCGTGGAGAACGGTCTGGGTGCAGTGGACAAGGTGGAGGAAGACGGCTCCATCCACGACGATTACCGTATCGACTACCTCCGCGCCCACATTGAGGCCATGTCCAAGGCGGTGGAAGAGGACGGTGTACCCTTGCTGGGCTACACCATGTGGGGACCCATTGATCTGGTTTCCGCATCCTCCGGAGAAATGAAAAAACGCTATGGCTTCATTTATGTGGACAAGGACAACGAGGGCAAGGGCTCTCTGGCGCGCAGCCGGAAAGACAGCTTCTACTGGTACAAAAAGGTTATTGCCACCAATGGAGAAGATCTGAGCTAAAAAACCTCTCGGCAGTTATCAAAATTCCACTCGAATATATTCAAAAGACAAACAAAACAGGAGTAAAAACCATGGGATTTTTCAGTAAGATATTCAAGCCAGAACCATCTGTTCCACATGTCGAAACAGTAGCGGGCGGCCTTTACGCACCTATCACGGGCCAGTATATTCCATTGGAGCAGCTCCCTGATGAAGTTTTCTCCCAAGGGGTTCTGGGCGCCGGATGCGGTATTGAGCCAGAAGAAGGCTTGGTCGTCTCCCCTGTCAAGGGAACAGTCATTCAGATTGCAGACACCAAACATGCTATTGGGATTGCTTCCAGTGACGGCGCCGAACTGCTGATCCATGTGGGGATGGATACGGTGGCAATGAACGGAAATGGCTTTGACCTCAAAGTGCAAATGGGAGCAAAGGTATCATGCGGACAGCCTCTGCTTACCTTCGATATGGGAAAAATCAGGGCGGCTGGTCACCCTGCTACGACCGCTTTTGTGATTACCAATTCTGATGAGTTCCCCAACCTCCTGATGGATGTTGGGAAGCGCTACCATATAACCGAGAAAATCGGACAAATTGGTTGAGGGGTGATATACGTCAAAAAGCATCAAGGAAGCGCCGCCTGTGCAGTGTTCGAGTTCCCCAAGAGAGGCTGATGCCCCTCTTGGGGAATAATTGGCGCTTTAGCGTCAATAATCCCCCAGTTCAACTCAACATCATAAACATAAGAGAGGCACAACATAATTGTCTGGATCACGTTCAGAAAAATAATCAATTAGATCTTCTTCATATATATTTCCGGCGATTTGATACCCAAGTTCTTCTGATTTTTGGACAAGTTTAAGACAAATTTTGCAATCTTTCACTCACTTACTCGTACCTCATCAAATTTTTTAATTTCTGTCTTGCCTTTCGGGTAACACTATACTTTAGAATAGCAAGGGTAAATCCACTTGTCAAGGAGAGTGTGCGGCCATGAATGCGATTTCCACTAAATTTTCTCTGCCGGCATTGGCGGAGCTGCCTGGAGTACAGCGATCAGTCGTTTGTTTGGCGGTGTATTCCCTATCGTATACTTTCTGAAAAGGGGAAAAGGGTAGACAAACAGCGCAAAAGAGCAGAGAATGTAAGTGTGTGGCAAACAAATCTCATAAAGCTCTATTGCGCTGTTTGTGACTATCATAGCACAATAGAAGCGGTAATGCAACGTCAAAGCAATAATTTCCCACGGTATTTGAACGAGTTAATATTCTGTGAACAAACCATGTCTAAACTATGACTGTTCATAAATTACCCATGTCGAGTTGAATGAATATTCAATATA
>JAAWQS010000095.1 GCA_022800665.1 Oscillospiraceae bacterium | reverse complement strand
AGCCAGCGTTAGGGCGAAGAAATTGGCTGAATTCCGGCCGGTTTCTTCGCCCTTTGCCTTCATGCCTTTTGATATGGGCTTTTTTCAGAGGTTCCTTAATTCAATCCAGTACATATGAGCTTTGGGAATATCCTCCCAATGACCGTGCCAGCGCAAAGCTGCTTTGTGTTCTTCAGCCATCTGACTATCATGCCACTTTCCGGGATATTCTATATGCCCAAGACAACCCACCAAAAGCCTCTCTGAAATATAACACCATGACAAACTATGTGGTCAACTCTGATGAGCTGATGAAATACAAATCAAATTCAACAGGCTTTACTAAGAGTATTGTATGGTATTATGAGAAGGAAACAAGATATCTGATGGAACTACAGGATCATATTGCGAAAATGATGAATCCTGGGATGCAATACTATATTGCTATGCGGTTCAGCAATGCTATAAAAGCAATGCTATTCGTCGGATTTGCTCCGGAAATTACTTCAATCAAAGCGGAAACGATTAATTACCCCCATATTTCGCAACTTACTTCCCGTAAGTTGGAATTGAGCGAATATAGTGGGACCGTGGAAATGAGGCTTTGTGATAGGTGTTCTCACTATCAAACGCTTATGAAGTGCAAGCGGAACGGATGTACATTTTATTCGAAGTAATAATCGAGATTTGTATTGTCAACGCCAATCTGAAATTGAAAGAAAAGACGAAAGAAATTTTGCCATTTTTCGGAGATGAGGGTGCAACAAGAATCAGGTGCTTCTTTATTCAAAAAGCGTGTTCACGATTTGCTGATTCTGGCGCAAAAATTTCCTGCGCGCCTTCAGGCAGTAAGAGCCGCCCTAGCTGTTGATGACGGTGCAGTGATGCAGAATGAGGTCCAGAATTGCAGATGTGTAAGCAGTCAAGTAAAAAGGGCCACAAATCGCCACAAAGTATACCAAACAGAGAGGATATTTTCGCCAGGAAGTATACCAGTGGAAAAAGTTAGTTTGTAATGGACTGGTGGTGCTCCAACCTGTAACTGGAGCCAGGCATGTTAATAATTTCGCAGCGGTGGATGAGGCGGTCTAGGATGGCGGTGGTAATAGTAGCGTCGCCGAGGAAATCGGCCCACTCGTCAAAGCCCTTGTTGGAAGTAATAATGAGGGAAGTTCTCTCGCTCATGGCGGAGATGAACCCAAAGAAAAGATTGGCCTCGGCAGGCGAAAGGGGCATGAAGCCCACTTCGTCCACAACCACAAGTTCTGCTTTGTGAAGATACTTGAGGCGGCGTCTGCTGGCGCTGGAGATTTCAGCGGTTTTGAGGATGGTCATGAGGGCGTCCAATGTCTCAAAGGCCACGGTGTAGCCCAGGTCAAGGCCATAAACGGCCAGGGAGAGAGCGAGATGGGTCTTGCCCACGCCGGGGGGCCGAGGAGCAGATGTTAAATGCCTGCTCCACCCAGGTCATGTCGGACAGGCGGAGCATCTGCTCCCTGGAGACGCTGCGCTGGAAACCGAAGTCAAAGAAAATCGGGCCTTTTCCGAAATGCAGGCAGTGGCGCTGGGGCGTCTTGCGGGACGCTCGCCGCTGGAAATTGCGGAAAAAGCCCATATCCTATTTGACCAGGAGCAGCAGGTATTTCTCTTTTCCAGTCTGGGAGAAAATATCACCGTCCGCTATCCGTCCTATACGATTGAGCCGCAGCTGGAGGAGTGGCATCATCTGGTCATCCTCCACTACCTGGAGATGGCAGACGGTACTCCGCTGGATCAGCGGATCGTTTCCTTCGGGGAATTGCGGGACGGCATGGTTCGCGGCGGCGGGTTTGACCGCACCTGTGAACAGACGATGGCCCGGTACTTCGGGAAAAAGCCGCTGGAAAATCTGCAGGCGGTCTGTACTGCGCTGGGCGGAAGGCTGGAGGATTCCAACGCCGACCTCTGCGCGGTCCTCCCGTTTCTCCCGCAGTATCCGGTAACATGGAAGCTCTGGCTTGCTGAGGAAGAGGATGAGATTGAAGGCTCCGGGCGGCTGTTTCTGAACGGCAGCGCGGACCACTATTTGTCCATAGAGGATGCGGTTACAGTGGGTTCCATCATTCTGGACAGGCTTCAGCGGCAGTATGAGATGATGTTCCCAGGCTGATATTCCTGGCCGCTATTCCCGTTCCATTTGCTTGCGAAGGTAAGTTCCAATGATATGTGAAAAGCGGTCAATGCTGCGGGTATAGACAAATTCCTTACCAAATATTCTTTTTTCTACAGGGAGATCATCTTCATCTCCCACAAAAATCCCCAAAACGGATATCCCCTGGTTTCTTGCTTTTCGGACCTCAAAGGCGGTATCCTTGATGGCGTCCTCTCCCACATAAGGCACAGGCTTCCTGCTGCCAAGGCGGTTCGTCCCCAAATGGCTGGGCCGGCCATCGCTGAGGATGATCAGAGTTTTGCTTTCTTCCTCGCGCTCCTGAAGCGATGTGCAGATCGTGCGGATAGCAAGGCCATCCCGATTTTCTCCGATTGCCTGGAATTGCAGGATATTTTGGTTCCGTCCGGCAGGATCGTCATAATCCCGGAAACGATGCAGGATGGTATAATCCCAGAAAGCGCAAAAGCTGCTGACTCTGTGTGGAATCCCGGCTTCACTGAGCGCTTGAGCAATGATATATCCCTGTACAGCGATCTGCGGCTGGCGGCATATCTGGGAACTGCTGCTGTCCAGCAGGATATCCACCACAAAGCTTGACTCCTCCCGCTTCTTTTTTATGTCAAAGAGTTTGCTGTCAGAGGTCCTTCCCAGCTTCCACAGCCTTGCCGCATTCAGCTGTCCGTATTCGGCTCTGCTGGAATCTGCATCCTGCCGCATGGTCTGGACCCGTTTCAATAGACTTGCCAACACAGCCACATTGCGCCGGATAACGTTCTGCTGACTGGCGAAGTACAGTTCGTTTTTTATCTGCTGCATATTTCTCCGAAGGTATTGGGTACTCTTCAGAGCCGGATTTTGCAAAATGCCATCGGTAAAGTAGAGAGAACACCGGCGATGGATGCCGGTGCATAGCTGCCGGTTCAGCCGCTCCCGTTCCAGCGGGGTCTTATAGCTTTTCCCGAAATTTCGTTCCATGTAGGCAAAGACCTTCTCTGCCGCTTCCGGCTCTGGCTCCTGAATAGTATCTTCATTGGAGAGATCCGCAGGGGCAACTCGATTGACGGCGCTCGGCAGTATGTGGGTCAGCCGCTGTATATCCTGTTTCAAAAAGGATAAATACTCATCTAATATGGTCTTGATCTGCTCGTCTGACATAGATTGGCGTCTCCGGTATTCGATCACTTCTTCCGGAGCGACAGCCATGACCGCTTGCAGATCACCGTGAGCGGACGCAAAGCCCGGTTGGAACAAACTGTTATAGATCTCATCGACCGTGCGGATAATGGCATCCGAATCCTCCGCAGAGGAAAGACCTTCGATTTTGTGTATAACCGGAAGAAGATCGTCTGAACACGGATGTGGCTCTTTCAGGAACCGCCGCATCAGTCCGTCCCGGAGCCGTCTGGCGATCCGGACACTGTTTTCTGTAGGAGCGGATACGGCATCTATGTGCAGACGGTCTGCAAAGGCCATGCGGCGGAGCTCATCGATCCCCCTGCGCTCCATGCTTACCTTGGGATAGGCTGCCGTGTCCATGCACAGCTGGATCAGCTCCATCAGCGGAGCCCTTTCGGCTCCCAGGCTGCATTTTTTCAATGCGTAGAGCGAAAGCTGATCCAAATCAAAATGCTGGACAAAGCCCCCCAACTTAATGGCGTCATACAACGCCAGCGGTTTGGATACAGCAAAGGTTTCCACATCCGGTTGAATATCCATTGAATAGTTGCCACTGACCGTCCAGAACAAATTGCGGATACGGTTTTCAATTTCCTGGCGGTGATCTTCCAGCGGTACTTTCGTGGGCAGGAAGCCGGTATCTTTCATCTTTTTATCCCTCAAAGACATCGTCTTTCGTCCAACTCCTTGGAATTCTTGTACAGGCTGAATCCTCCAGGATCTCCTTTTCAAATTGGTCAAAACTCTTGTTTATCAGCCCCATACGGATGGCGTCGATGGGCGGCAGCCCCGAACGGATCGTCCGAATCCCGGCAATCATCCCCCGAAGATCCAGCGGCTTTGTGGAGATCTCACCGTTGCCGGCTTTTTTCTGAAAATCCAGAAACAATCCGCTGAATTGCTCCAGAGCAGTCTGCTTCATATCTGGAAAATGCTTTTTCAGCAGGAGGGTCAGGGTATCCGTGTCCAGCGGCGGCATATCCACAACCAGAAAACGGGAAACCAATGCTTCATTCAGCTCTCTGGTGCCTGCGTACCCTTGGTTCATTGTACCGATAAACCGAGCTGCCGGATGCAGTGCGATCCTGCTGTAGCCTGGAACATCAATATGCCTTCTATGGTCAAGGGTGGCGTGAAGTACGGACAGAGCATCGTTTTTTGCCATGTTGATTTCATCCAGGATGCCGAAACCACCAAATTCTGCGCATTGGTATATAGGACCCTTGCGGAGCTGCACTTCATTGTCCCGGAACGTGTCTGTACCGATCAACGATGTGCTGTCGGTGTTCACATGGAATGAGACGTCATAGGAGGGCCGCCCAAGAATCCAGGAGAGCGTCTCGCAGAGGACATTTTTTCCTGTTGCTTTTCCACCGGAGAGCAACAGATTTTCCCCTTGTAAAATAGCTGCCACCGCCATTTCCAGGGTTTCTTTTCCATAGAACGGCATGGCCGGCGCTGCCACCCGTTCCACAGCTGCCGGATCAACTTCATACCGCTGCCGGAAGGCTGCCGCCTGGGAGATCAAGTCAGGGGAAATCCCCTGCTCCTGTAAATAACCTTGGATATGTGCATCATCTTGCATTGATCTTGCCTCCTTTTTGCCTGAGATCATTTGCGCTTCCGCTTTCACAGAAGCAGACTGTCACTGATAAAATCATCGAAACAATTAACAATTAAGCATGCGTATAATCATTTCGTTTGCAGTATACTTTCACCCAAAGGACAAGTCAATGCCCTTGAAGCATTTCCTGCTAAACGGGCAAAAGAAATTCCCATTCAGGCAAAAACGAAATTTCTCCCCCACGATTTCATCTCACTCAGTACTGATTTTTTCTGCACATTTTTCAGGATTCTGTTCGATTTCATACACATTCCGCAAAAATGTCCAGGACTATATCCCCCACCGGGGGTTGTAGTCCTGGACGCTTTTTTTATAATGGGAGCATCTTATGAACGAATGGAGGAACCATTGTGAAAATTGCAATCTGCGGAAAAGGCGGCTGCGGAAAAAGTACAACCACCGCTCTGCTGGCAAAGGAGCTGGCCCGTATTGGAAAGCGGGTGCTGGTGATTGATTCGGACGAGTCCAACTACGGCCTGCACCGCCAGCTTGGTATGGAGTTGCCGCGGGATTTTACAGAATATTTCGGCGGCAAGGATAAGGCGTTTAAGCGGATGATGACAAGCGAGATGCTGGAACAGGCGAAGCTTTCGGCTTTTGCCAAGAAGTTCTTTTCTGAGAATTTTACTTTTGCAGACATCCCGGAGGAATATTGTGGAAAAAAGGACGGGGTAATGCTGTTATCCAGCGGCAAAATTCATCGGGCAAACGAAGGCTGCGCCTGTACCATGAACAGTATTATTGAGCAATTCATCACCAATCTTCAGTTGTCGGAAAACGAGTTCGCCCTGATCGATATGGAAGCCGGGATCGAACACTTCGGACGCGGTGTGGACAACAGCGTTGATCTGGTGCTGATGATTGTTGACCCGTCCTTTGAGTCCCTGCGGCTGTCCAAGAAGATCCAGGAGCTTGGCGCAAGCATCGGCAAGCCGGTCCGCTTTGTTCTGAACAAAGTGACTGACGATATACGGCAAACCATGGTAGAGGCCATTGCGGATTCGGAGAAAATCGCGGCGGTTCTGCCTGCTGACGCTCAGATTGCAGCCGCGGGGTTGGCCGGAGAGGAACTGACAAATAGCTGCCCTGGCGTACAGGAGCTGGCGCGGGAACTGGCTGCGGGAGGCTTGGTGTAAGAAATGTGCCTTTCAACGATTTATAAAGAGGAGCGGCATCCCAGCCGCATTGTTTTGAAAAATGTCACCCACATCCGCTGCGAAGACGGCATGGTCATCTTTACGGATCTGATGGATCGTGAAATGGCTGTGGAGGGAGAGATTTTGGAGGCGGATATGGTCAGCGGCTATTTCATTGTGAAAGAATCTGCGGCATCATAGTTTTGAGAAAGGTTGTAGATATATGGCTCATGTAATTGCAATGGCTGGAAAAGGCGGCGTGGGGAAAACGACTCTCTGCGGACTGTTGATCCAGTATCTCTGTGAAACCGGGTGCAGGCCCGTGCTGGCTGTGGATGCCGATGCCAACTCAAACTTGAACGAGGTCCTGGGGGTTGAGGTGGAGAGTACCTTGGGTGAGATTCGGGAAGAGATTGAACGGGCGGGGACAAACGCCCTGCCGGTGGGGATGCAGAAAAGCACCTGGGCGGAGATGCGGCTCAATGACGCGCTGGTGGAGGACGATGCATTTGACCTCCTGGTAATGGGCCGCACCCAAGGGCAGGGCTGTTACTGCTTTGTCAATGGCTTGTTACAGACGCAGATGCAGAAGCTTGAGGGAAATTATCCCTATATTGTGGTGGACAATGAGGCCGGATTGGAACATATCAGCCGGGGCTTGCTGCCAAATATGGAGATCACGATCCTGGTCAGCGACTGCTCCCGCCGGGGCGTTCAGGCCGCTGGCCGGATCGCCCAGCTAATCAAGGAGCTGGGATTGAAAACCGAACGTGTGGCGCTGATCGTCAACCGTGCGCCCAATGGGGAACTGAATGAGGGGACACAGGAGGAAATTGAGAAGCAGGGACTGGAGCTGCTGGGGGTTGTTCCCCACGATGATCTGGTCTACCAGTTTGACTGCGATGGCCGTCCCACGGTAACGCTTCCTGCAGATTCGCCTGTTCGCAAAGCACTGCGGGAAATTGTTGGGAAACTTGGGCTGTAAGCCGATTTTATTTGGGTAATGGAGGTATTGCGAAATGAGTGTTCTCGGCGGCTGCGAAGAAAAGAACAAGACCCCTGTTCTGGAGGAACGAGTCTGCCCCAACTGCGGGGATGAAGTAGAAGTGTTCACTGTCAAAGGGCGGTTGATGGATGATTTTGTTTGCAAATGTGGGTATGTGTTTCAAAAGGAGCAGCAAATCATCTCTGAGAGAAAAAAGAAATAGCAATTATGCTCTGATTTTGAATCTTGCGCAAGGCGTTAATTTGCTTACTGCTTAAAATTACTAATAACGCAGGTAATGAGCCGGAATATCTTTTTCGATATTCCGGCTCACTTGTTTGATTTCCCCTAAGTTCCAGACTGGTTGCTTCCTATCCAGTCGAACACACCTGCATGGAAAATATATAGGGCGTGTTCGCGCCTATTAGGGTTGTAATGGGAGCGATGCGATTTCTTTATGCGTGACAAGCTGGTTGATGGAGTCAATCACGATAATCTCCGTCCTATCTTCTAGTATAGCGCATAGTTGCCGCCGTCCTGCTGCGCTGTTCTCCGTTATATACGACCAAGTAGCGCGGCGATCTACTCTGCCAGCACCGCTCTCAGCGCCACGCACCGGCTGTCTGTTTCATTGTAGCGCCATGGCAGCTTGCTTGGACGGTGGGTCGGTAAAGGCGCAGACCTTATTCATCATCCCCATTGTAACGATCCTGGTAGTCTTTGATATAGCTGTCCAGGTAGTCAAGGTATTCGTTTGCTCCGCCCTCAAACCGTTCCAGGATAGCGGTGATCCTGCGGCGGCACTCCGCTTCTTCGCTTTCCGTCAGGGTATGGACTTCGTCAAGATGGGTAGTTGAACGAGGGGCAATAACATCGTTGATAATGTCATTGAACAGGTTGTCCAGCAGGGCCTCCGGTGTGTCAAGCTGCTCCGCACCTGCTGCGCCGGGTTCATCCACCACGATCCAGACATAGCCGATCTTCTTGGAGTAGACTATATCAAAGTGGTTCTGCCCATCAATGTAATTCTCAAAGGCTTTGAGAATGGCATCCAGTTCTTTTCTCACATTGTCTGTATAAATCATAAGCTATCCTTCCTTTCGTTGCTGCGGGAATAGGCGCGCCGTCCCTGCTGCTATATGGCTAAATAATAGCCATGTTATATGGCCATTATATCAGCCATAATAGAAGCTGTAAAGGGGGCGGGCCTATGATTGTCTATGAGCCATTATGGAGAACAATGGCTGATCAGAAAGTTACAACGTACACGCTGCGCTTTAAGCATGGGATGAGCCATGCGACTGTCCAGCGTTTGCAAGCGAATATGCCCGTCTCAACCCATACACTCAACAAACTTTGCGCTATTCTGGATTGCCCCCTCCAGGATATTGCCGAATACATTCCAGACAATCAGATAGGAAAAAATTAAGGCCACCCCATCCAACGTTGAAGGGGTGGCCCTTTTGTCACCTCTCCAGCTTCTGTCCTCTATTCTGTTCCTGATCTTCCGGTGCTAAACCGAGGACTTTATCCACGTTCTGCTATACGATTTGATCATCAGCCAGTTTGAGTAACGACAACTAAGACTTTTATATTATATAATTGCTCAATAAATTAGTCAATAGCTCAATTACAAGAGCGGATAACAGAACGCCAAAATTTTATAATAAAGGCATCCTAATCACAGGGGGATGCCTTGGATGAGCAAGAAGGAAGTGGAATTCAGCAATCGAGACAGGTTCATCGAACTTGGCCTGATGATTGCCAGCCTGCGAAAAATGCAGGGACTGTCCCAGGAGAAGCTGGCGGAAAAAGCGAAGATCAGCCGTTCC
>JAAWQS010000094.1 GCA_022800665.1 Oscillospiraceae bacterium | reverse complement strand
CAGGGGATTGATACGGGCCTTTTCTACATTTTATTTTCAACTTTTTGACCCCCAAACGTCGCCGCCACAATTTCCGAACAAACCTTGCAATTTCCCCTCAAAATGCTATAATAAAATCATCCTTTCCACCTCTTCACCCTCTTCCCTACCACACTCACTATGAAACTAACTGAACTTCTCTCCATCCATCCCGGCCTCACAGCGCTCATTGGCTCCGGCGGCAAGACGACCGCCATGTACACTCTTGCCCGTGAACTGCAAGCTCTAGGCACCGTCCTATGCACCACCACCACGCATATCCGTCCCCCGACCCATCTTCCTCTTCTCACCACCGCCTCCCTCTCCACCCTGGCCACCGCACTGCAGCGCCACCGTTGTCTCTGTATAGGCACACCAGCTGCAAATAATAAACTTACTGCCCCATCCATCCCCATGCATCTCTTGCCTGCTTTGGCAGACTATGTTCTGGTTGAAGCTGACGGTTCCCGCGGCCTGCCTCTGAAAGCCCATCTCCCCTATGAGCCCGTTATCCCGCCTGAAACCACACAAACCATCCTTCTGGCCGGCGCCTCCGGCCTCCTGTGTCCTGTTCAAAATGCCGTCCACCGGTCTGAACGCTTCTGCGCTCTGGCTGGCGTCACACCCCAAACAGCTGTCACAGTGCAGAGCCTCGCCCGTGTACTTCTGCTGGAAAATCTGGGCGATAAAATTTTTATCAATCAAGTTGAAACTTCGGAAGCCATCCAGCAAGCCCGGCTGTTGGCATCGCTCATGCCCCGGCCAGTCTTTGCAGGGTCCCTGAAAGGAGAAAACTGGATATGTTTATCATAATACGCGGCGGAGGGGATATTGCCTCCGGTATTGCGCTCCGCCTTTACCGCAGCGGCATGGACATTGTCATCTGTGAAGTTCCCTCCCCCACCTCCATTCGCCGCACGGTGTGCTTTTCCGAGGCCATCCGGCTGGGTGAAACCACTGTGGAGGGCATCACGGCCCGGCGGGCAGAGCTGGAAGGAATCCCGGAACTGTTGGAACAAGGGATCATTCCCGTTCTGACCGACCCGGACGCCCGGTGCGTACCGCTTCTGGAGCCGGACGCAGTTGTGGACGCCATTCTGGCCAAACGAAACCTGGGTACTACGCTTGACATGGCCCCTGTGGTCATCGCGGCGGGCCCTGGCTTCACCGCCGGTATAGACTGCGATGCCGTTGTTGAAACCATGCGCGGCCATTATCTGGGCCGGGTAATCTATGACGGCGCCGCTCTACCCAACACGGCTGTCCCTGGTCTCATCGGCGGCTATGCCGGGGAGCGGGTGCTGCGGGCTCCGACGGACGGTATTTTTCAGGGCGCACTGGAAATCGGCTGCCAAGCTGCCGCCGGGGAGGTTGCCGGTACTGTCAACGGCGCTCCCATGCGCTGTACCATCGGCGGCACGCTGCGGGGGCTCCTTGCGGACGGCGTTCCGGTCACTGCCGGTATGAAATGCGGCGATGTTGACCCCCGGTGCGAACCGGACCACTGCCGCTATGTTTCCGACAAAGCGTTGGCGGTAGGCGGCGGTGTTTTAGAGGCAATCCTGCATTTCAGCAGGGACCTCCGCGATTTTGCATGAAAAGAGCACAACCCAGTGCGATTAATGTACCACCATTTCGCTCTATTTCCCACAAATTTTGCTGAAAAAAGTCAAAACACTGCATTTATTTCTCCCGCAGTGTTTTTTCTTTGGCAAAAAGTCCATATGATGACCAAAAAGCACAAAAACTTGACAAATTTATCCATTATGTTGTAACGTATTTCTCAGACAGGCAGATTCTTCCAAATCTGTCGAAAAAAGAAAGAGAGGTACTTTTTATGTCTCGGAAAACGATCATCCCCAACATTGCTTATGACACCCAACGCCGCAGCTACTACGTCACGCTCCGCAGCCGTCCGAAAAACGGCGGTCCGGCCAAGCGCACCGTCCGCTGCTTCCCGACCATGGAGCTGGCTATTCAGGCTCTGGACAGCCACAATGCCGGAAAAATCCTCTCCCAGAGCAAAAACACCGACACGCTGACGGTCGGACAGTGGCTGACCTACTGGCTGGAACAGGTCATCACACCCAGCCGGACCGCCAGCACCGTCCACGGCTACAACATGATCATCCGCAACCATCTCTCCCCCGCCTTGGGCCGCAACCGTTTGACAGACCTCACCGCCGCACAGGTGCAGCAGTATCTCAACCGCAAGCAGGCGGAAGGACTCTGCAACAACACGGTCCGCAAGCATCACGGCGTTCTGCACAACGCCCTGGAGCACGCCCGGCGGCAGGAATTGGTTACGCGCAATGTAGCAGAACAGGTGGACCCGCCCTCCTCCATCCGGCCTGTCCACCACTATTATGACAGCGAAACCATGTGCAAGCTCTTTGAAATTCTGTCCGGAACGAGCTTGGAGCCGGTGGTAAAGCTGGCGGGGTACATGGGCCTGCGGCGCAGCGAGATCTGCGGTCTGAAGTGGAGCCATGTGGACCTGGAAAACAAAGTCATCACCATCGTGGAGGCCCGTACCGCTGTCAACGGGCGGTCTGTAGACAAGGGGACGAAGAACCGTTCCTCTGTCCGCCGCCTTGGCTACCGCGGCCTGTCAGACATGGAGGAGCTGATGGAGCGGCTCTGGCGGCAGCGGGAGCTGGAGCTGGCCCAGCTGGGGGACGCCTATGACGACCAGGGCTTTGTCATCTGCCACGACGGTGGGCAGCCCTATCAGGCGGACTATCTGAGCAACCGTTTGCAGCGGGTGCTGTCCAAGACAGAACTGCCGTATGTGACGCTCCACGGACTGCGCCACAGTTTTGCCAGCATCGCCAACAGCCGCAATGTCCCTCTCTTCGGCATCAGCAAGGCGCTGGGCCACAGCAGCACCAACACCACCACGCAGATTTACATGCATCTTTTTGACGAAACTCACCTGACCGTGGTACAGGAGGTCGGCAAAGCCATTGACAACGGCGGCGGGGAGCGTGGAAGCGCAGCCCTTTGAATCCGCTCAAAAAGCGGCGCGGCTCTCCCCTGCGAGAAACGGCAAGAAGCGCCGGTACCCGTCCGGGTACGGCGCTTCTTGTTGGTAAGAAAAGAGAGAGGGAGAAAAGAGAAATTCATTTCTGAACAACGCCATCATAGTACATCTGCCCGAAGAAGTCAACAGCCGCCAGGGACAATTCACGGAAAATTCACAGCGGGTTAAAAGACCATTCAAATTCCCCGTGCGCGGGTCCCGCTGCAGGCCGCAGAGCCCCTAAATAGGCGGCGGAAAAAAGCGAAAAATCTGAAAAGCGCTTAAATCTGCTTGCGGCGGATATTTTTTTGTGCTATACTAAACCGGTTCATACAAAACGAATACAAAACAAAGAGCACGAGGAACGAATTATGGAAATCACACAGGGCGCGCGCTTTGACACGCTGGGACTGTCCCCAGCCATGCTGCGGGCGTTGAACAAGAAAGGCTATGAGGAATCCACGCCCATCCAGGCGGGCTGTATCCCCCCTATGCTGGAGTGGAAGGACGTCACTGCCAAAGCCCCCACCGGCACCGGCAAGACTTTCGCCTTCGGCATTCCCATTATCGAACATATTGACACGGAATCCGATCAGCTGCAGGCGGTGATTCTTGCGCCCACCCGTGAGCTGGCGCTGCAGATCACATCGGAGATGCGGGACCTGGCCCAGTTCCAGCCCGGCATCCGGATTGTCTGTCTCTACGGCGGTCAGCCCATCGGACGGCAGATCGACGCGCTGAAAAAGCGTCCCCAGATCGTGGTGGCAACGCCGGGCCGTCTGGGGGACCACATGAAACGGCGGACGGTGCGTATTGACAAGGTGCAGACGGCGGTGCTGGATGAAGCGGACCGGATGCTGGATATGGGATTTATCCACGATGTGACAAAGCTGCTGGACCAGATGAAGGCCCGGAAGAATCTGGGCCTGTTTTCCGCCACCATCAGCCGGGAGGTTATGGACATTGCCTGGGTCTACCAGCGGGACCCGGTGGAAATCACCGTCCAGGCGGTGGAGGAGAACAAGCCGGACATCCTGCAATACCGTCTGGATACGTCCATTAACGAGAAGGTGGACGCGGTGGAGAAAATCCTGAACCGGGAGCAGTTTGACCGGGTAATGATTTTCTGTAATACCAAGGGCAATACAGAACGGGTGACAAAGCTTTTACAGATGCGGGGTGTGGATGCCCAGTGCATCCACGGCGACATTCCCCAGGAAAAGCGGGAGAAGGTAATGGCTAAGTTCCGCCGCGGGGAGCTGCGGGTATTTGTAGCCACGGACGTGGCGGCCAGAGGTATAGACGTGGATGATGTAGACGCAGTGTTCAACTATGACGTTCCGGACGAAAACGAGTATTATGTCCACCGGATTGGCCGCACAGGACGCGCCAAACGCCGCGGCGCCGCCTACACATTTGTCACGGATTATCCCGGTCTGGTGCGGCTGAACAACATTGCTAAACATACGAAAAATGAGATTCGCCCGGTGAAATTTGCTGCTGACGGCAGTCTGGTGCCTGCGGATGAGAAGTGAACGGATTTTGGCGGCTATGCTGGCAGGACTTCTGCTGCTGGCAGGCTGCAGCAGCGGCGACACGCTGCCGCCGGAGGAGGCCGTCCCATACGCCCTTCAGATCAGTACGGACGGCATTCCGGACACCCTGGACCCCGCCAAGGGGGCGGGAGAGACGGTATTTTATCATCTCTATGAAAATCTTCTCCGCTGGGAGGACGACGGGACCGGCTGGGGCCGGCTTGCGCCAGGTCAGGCGGAGCAGTGGACCGTGGAGACGGACTACGCGGGCAATGCCACGTATACCTTCACCCTGCGGGAGAGCGCCTGTTGGTCTGATGGCCGGGCTGTCACGGCGGCGGATTTTGTCGCGGCGTGGCAGCGTCTTGCAAACCCGGCCAACGCTCTGCCCCACCGGGAACTGCTCTCGGCCATATCCGGCTATGCGGCGGTGCAGGAAACCGGCGAGATTGACAATCTGGCGGTATCTGCGCCGGATGCGCGTACATTGACGGTAACGCTGGCAGGCAGTCCGGCCTGGTTCCTGGCGGACGTGTGCGCCGGCGCGTACACCATGCCGGTGCGGGAGGACCTGCGCGGGAGCTGGGACAAGGGAACGGTGACAAACGGGCCGTACACGGCGGCGGAATTCACCTCCCGGCTGGTGCGGCTGGAGCGCAGCGTCACCTATTATGACGCAACCGGCGTTGGGCCGGAGGAGCTTTGCTTTCAAGCAGCCGGGGACCCGATGGCGAACTACGACCGTTTGACCGCCGGGGAGCTGGATCTGGTCACAGTATTGCCGGACAGCCTGGAGAAAGCGGAGGATTGGACGGCGGAACCGGTGACGTCAGGTTACGGGGCGCTGCTGAATCTCTCTGCGCCTCCCTTTGACAATCCGGATATCCGGCAGGCGTTCCGCATGGTGATTGACCCAACTGGTCTGGAGCTGGGTCCCACGGTCCAGGCCGCTGCCGGGCTGGTCCCCTACGGCGTATCGGATTACAGCGAGCGTCCGGAACCGGCTGAGGGAGAAAAACGCTATTGGGATTTCCGTACCCACAGTCTGGAGCAAGTGACTATGCCTGAGGCGGAGGAGTACGAAGAAAACTGCCGTCTGGCCCGGAGGATTCTGGCACAGGCAGGGTATCCGCAGGGAGAAGATTTCCCGATGGTTGAATACGTGTATGTAGACTGTGCGGAGAACGCCGCCATAGCCCAGGCGCTGCGCCGGATGTGGCAGGAACAGCTTGGCGTTGCGGTCATGACGCGGGGTCTGTCCCAGGAGGAATATGACGCATTTGTGACCCCCATCGTCAAGCCGGACCCGGAGGCGGAAGAACCGGACGGCGAAGAAACGCCGGAAGAAGACGGAACCGTATTTCAGCTGGCAGGCTGGTCCTACAGCGCGGAGTACAATGACGCGGCTGCGCTGCTGGAGTTCTGGGGAAGCGGAAACACGGCCAATCCCACCGGTTATGCCAGCAAGGCGTTTGACCTGGCGCTGGAGGCGGCCCGCACCGCTCCGGAACCGGACGTGCGGGATGCGCTGCTCCACGATGCGGAGGCGCTGCTGCTCCAGGACGGCCCGGTTATTCCAGTCTGTTATTCCGGGGGCAGCTATGCCCTGGCAGAGAAGTGGACCGGGCTGTACCGGAACCCGGACGGCGTGTATTTCCTGTATCACGTCTGTGAGGCATCCTGAAAAAAGCCATCTGGAGCCTTTTCCAGCTCCAGATGGCTTTTTTGTTTTCACCGGTACAGAATCAGGCTGAACCAGGTGACAATATTGCCCCCCGCCTGAAAATCAATGCCATATCGTTCGGCTATGTCTGTGACAAGAATGCCATGGCTCTCCACGCAGGGAAACATGCGGTCCGGGCGGCGGCAGGGCGCGTTTGGATAGGTACACGCGGGACAGACTGCGCAGGATTCCGTAGAGAGCGCGTAGGTCTCCGCACCCTGGGCCTGGACAAGCGCGGCTACCTGATGGGTAATCTCCTCGTGGGGGGCGCGGGTGTCGAGAGCGGCCTGGATATCGGCAATATCCTCCGTTTCTGTCATTGTGGTTATGAGCAGCGCGTGGGGGTAGCGGAGGCACCGCGCCCGGCACTCCTCCACCGGTCCGACGCCGGGCGGACAGGCCCAGCTCTTGCCGTACTGAGGGCATTCCGTCCGGCAGATATAGCGGACCCGGTCGGAAAAAACCAGCTCTTTGGTCTCGAAAAACTCATATTGAACGACAGGCAGCTCACACAGCTGCTGTGCCAGCAGTTCACGGTCCATGTTGTATCTCCTCTCTTTACAGGCGGCAGGTTAAGGAGAGTATACCACAGAACCCCGCCGGACGCAACGCATGGAACCCCTGTTTTCCGCATAGAGATAGAGCAGAACAGGGGGGAGTATCATATGACAATACACGTGGTGGAACCGGGACAGACCTTGTACAGCATTGCAGGGCAGTACGGCGCAGACCCGGAGCTGCTTCGTCAGGCCAACGGGGTACCGGCAGACGGCGCGTTGGCCGTAGGGCAGACGCTGGTGATTCAGGAGATTGCGGTATTCCATACCGTCCAGCCGGGACAGACGCTGGCTTCCATCGCCCGGCAGTATGGAGTCAGCCTGCGGACTCTGTACCGGAACAATCCCGTCCTTCACGGCATTTTAGAGGTCCGGCCTGGCCAGATGCTGGCGATTCAGTACAAAGAGGAAAAATACGGCAGGATTTATACAAATGGTTATGCGTATCCCTTCATCCAGCCCCTTCAGCTGAGCACGACGCTGCCCTACATGAGCTATGTCACCCCGTTTACCTACGGCATTACCGCACAGGGCAGCCTGCTTCCGCTGGACGATGGGCGTATTCTTGCAGAGGCTTCCCGGCTGGGGACCGCACCGCTGCTGCATCTGTCCACGCTGACAGAGTCGGACACCTTTTCCAGCGAGCGGGCGGAGCTGCTGCTGTCCAATCCCAGTCGGCAGGAGGCGTTGATCCGGCAGATAGAAGAAGTAATGGCCCAGAAGGGATACCAGGGGGTAGACGTAGATTTTGAGTACATCCCCGGTGCGCAGCGGGAGGCATACGCGGCTTTTATTACACGCCTGCGGGCGCGGGTGACGCCCCTGCCGGTCCTGGTGGCATTGGCTCCCAAGACCCGCCCGGACCAGCCAGGGCTGCTCTACGAAGGCCACGATTACGCCCTGCTGGGCGCGGCGGCGGACTATGTGCTGCTGATGACCTACGAATGGGGCTACACCTATGGTCCGCCGATGGCGGTAGCGCCGCTGCCCAATGTGCGGGCAGTGTTGGACTACGGAGTCAGCGAGATTCCGCGGGAGAAAATCTATTTGGGAATCCCCGCCTATGGCTACGACTGGCCCCTGCCCTACCGCCAGGGGGAGACACGGGCCCAGTCCATCTCTAACCGGCGGGCGGTGGAAATCGCGGTGGAGCAGCGGGCGGAAATTGCCTTTGACCAGCGGGCGCAGAGTCCGTGGTTTCGCTACACGGAGGGCGGCGTGGTCCATGAGGTCTGGTTTGAGGACGCCCGGAGCATGTCCGCAAAGCTGCGCCTGGTGGACGAATACGGACTGCGCGGCGCAGGGTACTGGAACCTGATGCGCCCCGATCCCCAGGGTTGGACCGTGCTCAACGCGCTGTATGATGTGGCGGATGCGCCGTGACGCGGCGGGAACCAATCAAAAAACCGGATGCCAGACAGTATATCGTCAGGCATCCGGTTTTTCAGGGCCAACATCATTCAGCGGGAGAGAACTCGTCCTTGCCTACGCCGCACAGAGGACACTCAAAGTCGCCGGGCAGGTCGTCCCATTTTGTGCCGGGAGCAATGCCGTGATCTGGATCGCCCACAGCCTCGTCGTACTCGTAGCCGCAAACACTGCAAATGTATTTCATAAACAGAAGCTCCTTTCGCTTTTCGTGGACCTCTTTAGTATAAACCAAATGCAGGAAGCATAAATGAACAAATTGTAAACAAATCTTCTCTCACGACAACTCCGCCTGCCCAGTATACAGCTGATAATATTTGCCGCCCTGGGCAATCAGGTCCTCGTGGTCGCCCCGCTCGATGATCTCTCCCTGCTCCAGGACGATGATTGCACGGGCGTTGCGCACGGTGCTCAGGCGGTGGGCAATGACAAACACCGTCCGGTCCGCCATCAGCCGGTCCATCCCCTTCTCGATCAGCTTTTCCGTCCGGGTGTCGATAGAGCTGGTGGCCTCGTCCAGAATCAGCACCGGCGGGTCCGCTACCGCCGCCCGTGCGATTGCCAGCAGCTGCCGTTCTCCCTGGCTCAGATTTCCGCCGTCGCCGGTAATCCAGGTGTCGTAGCCCTTGGGCAGATGGCGGATAAAGGCAGCAGTGACGAATAAAAAAGAGAAAAAGAAAAACCTCCCAATCGGAGGCAAAAAGCGATAAAATAGAGCTACCAAACAAACTATTTTTTCGCAAGCCG
>JAAWQS010000093.1 GCA_022800665.1 Oscillospiraceae bacterium | reverse complement strand
CGATGAAGAAAGCTGGTGGGATTTGCGTATGGCCCGCCACGCCGAGTTTATGAAGCTGGCGGTGGAAAAGCAGATTCAGCGGCACATCCAGGCTGACCAGCTGGCTGCATCCGCTGCGGCGAAGTCCCAGCTTGCCGCCATGCTGACGGGCGGAAACCTGCGGGAGATTTTCGGCAGCGAAATTGCCGGTATTCCCACCGAAACCGTTCTGGCTATCACGCAGTCCCAGATTTGGGGCGGCGGAACAATTTTGTAAAAATAATCCGAAGTAAATGGAACGTCATGAGAGTTTTTGCGTCTATACTGTAGGGATTTTTTTCTTAAAAGCCGTTGCTCCTTATTTGACTTAGCCACGATTTTTCAAAGGCAAAGCCGATAACTATAGGGGAAGTTCCCGTAATGTTACCGGCTCTGCGTCTGTGCGTCTGGCTCTATGATGGACGTATTCAGTCGTCGGACACTGATTAGCATTTCTTGCTTGCACTTGGGGCAATACAGCAGAAACCTTTCAAGCGCCGTATCTTCGTATACTTTATATTCGGGTCTTTCCGCCACAGGCAGGACAGCATATCCAGTGAGAACATTTTCGTGTTGCGTTCATTCGCACCATCTTATTTCATCAATGCTCCTGGTGTGGAGCGGGAATATGGGTTTCTGCTATCCGCAGTCCCCTGTGCAGACGAACCGCCATAACTACGGTGACAATCGCTGAAATAATATCTGCTATCGGCTGCGCGTAGAGAACACCGTTTAATCCCCAAACCGCTGGAAGTATCAGAATAGCGGGGACAAAACAAATTCCCTGACGGCAAGCGCCGAGGATGCAGCCCTCTGTGGCTTTTCCCATCACAAGGAACAGGAAGGAATAGACCGTATAAAAACCAAAAAGGGCAAAAGAAAGGCCGTTTGCCCGTAGAGCAATCGAACCGACACGAACCATCTCCGCATCTTCCTTTGTGAACAGGGATACAATCTGCGTAGAGAATACGGCGGCAATAATACCAAAAATCACACAAAAGGCGGTAGACCAGAGGATAGCAGTTTTGATAGCCTCCCGCAGCCGGTCAAACTTTTTTGCTCCATAGCTAAATCCGGCGATTGGCTGAAATCCTTTCAGAAAGCCAAAGACAATCAGCGTCCCCATGGACACAATTTTTGTGACCGGCCCCATTGCGGCCAATGCGGAGCCTCCGTATTCTTTGACAGCGCTGTTTATCATGCTGATGGAAAGGCTGGTCAGAAGTTGGAAAATCAGCGTAGGAATACCGATTTTCAAAATTTCTGACATAATCTCTTTTGCAAAGCAGCATTCTTTAATGCTGAAACTGAACACGCTTTTTTTGCGGAGTATGTAATACAGGTAAACCAATGTGGAAACGATTTGGGAAATCGCTGTCGCAATCGCCGCGCCAGCCACGCCGAGGTTCAGTGCGTAAATGAAAACAGGGTCTAATATCACATTCAGCGCCGCGCCAGCCATCAGCGCACACATAGCCGTTTTTGCCGCTCCCTCACTGGAAACAATGTTGTTCATGGTGACATTGAATACGTTGAAAATGGAGAACACGATATAGATGCGGGTATAGGTGATTGCATAGGGCATCACACTTTCGATTGCGCCAGCTTGTTTCAAAATCGATTCCAGAGAGATAACGGAGAACAGGATCACGACTGCGCCAACGGAAACGCCGCTGTATATGGCCGTACTCGCAACCTTGTTCGCCGTGTCCCTATCGCCCCGGCCCAGCAGCCTGGACAGATAGGCGGCAGCGCCGTTTCCAAACAGCAGGCCCAGGCCAACAACAATCTGTCCCAGGGGAAAGGCAACTGTGACTGCGCCCATCTGATCGGTTCCCAGCCCGCCTACAAAATAGGTGTCTACCAAATTGTAGAGGGCGTTAATGAGCATACCAATCATCGTTGGGATACCCAGTGTCAGGAGAGCTTTGGGAATTGGCGCACTCCCCAGAAGCGCCATTTTTTTGTTTCCGTCCATAAATTGCTCCTTTCTCTTGACAGCCAATGTAAAGTGAAGTAGTATATTTTATAGTAGCCGTCAGTCAACACATACTACTATAATTTATAGTATTTGTCAAGTGTGAAAGGGGAGATCTTCATGGCAACAATAGATTTGATAGTCCTTGGGATGCTGAAAAAACAGCCGTTGAGCGCCTACGACATTCAAAAACTGGTAGAATATCGCAATATTTCAAAATGGGTAAAAATCAGTACACCGTCTATTTATAAAAAGGTCATTCAGTTAGAGGAAAAGGGTCTGCTCCAAAGCGTCCCTGTGCGAGAAAACAATATGCCGGAAAAGGCGGTCTACTCACTGACGGCCAACGGTGAACAGGAATTTGAGCGGCTGATGGGAGAACTCTCCGCCCAGCCTATCCGTATGTTCCTGGACTTCAATGCCGTGATTGTGAACTTGGATAGTGTCCCTTTGGAAATACAAAAATCCTGTGTTGCCAGCATTGAAAAAAATGTTCGAGATTTGAAAATGTATCTGGAAGAAAATCTTCGGGAAAAAGAAAATGCGCCGGAGGTTCCTGAAATCGGTATGGCGGTTTTGCGCCAGCAGTTTGTTTTAGCTGAAACGATTGAAGCTTGGATTGCGACTTTGAAATCAGAACTTTTTTGAGGTACTTTTAGGCCTTGTTTGAAAAATCAGGAGAGTTGTTCAAAGTAGCCAAATCATAATAGCAGCAATAAAAAGCAAGAAAGGACAGCTATCGAGCGCGGCGAGACGGAGAGGGCTTTCCATAGGGCCGCGCCGCCCTTGACGACGCCTTGTTTCAGCTGTTTAGAAAACGCCCTCTCAGTCACCGGCAATGGCTGACTGAGAGGGCGCATAAAATTGCAAGGCGTCACCGCGCCTCTGCCTGCCCGCCGCTGGACACCGCCGGGCTTAAAAAGGAAAACTGCAAAGCTTTCGTTTCTGAAGTAATCATGACGCTGAGGATGATATCGCCGTTGTCCCGATACCACACGCCGCCATAATTGGTTTGATGTTCGGCGCTGTAACCGCTCTCGCCGCACTGTGCGCTGACGGAGTCGTAGATGGTGTGGTACAGGCTCAGCAGTTCCTCCTGGCTGTCCGTACCCCAGGCCCAGGCGATAGACGCCAGAACCCCGTCTCCGTCAAACATATATTTAACCGTACCCATGCGCTCTTCAAACTCCCTTGGATACGTGTAGCATACCCCTCCATAGACAGAATCATAGGAACCGTGCTCTTCTCCTTCCTCCGCGACGACTTCGCGGATTGAGCTGTTCCAATTCAGCTGGGAAAAGGGACAGTCCGCCAGCTGCGCGTCTCCCGACGCACCGCAGGCACACAGCCCCGCCGCTGTGAACAGAAGGCAAACCAAAACTTCCAGCAAAAAAACTCTTGACCGCATGGCGATCTCCTGATAACATGATAAGATAGATTGGCAATCAAATTGCCTGTTTCATAAAACGTTTGGGGGTTGTCCCCTTGTACTTCTGGAACATTTTAATGAAATAGCTCTCGTCGTTGAAGCCGCAGGAAACGGCGACCTGCTTGATCGAGACATTCTGTTTGGCCAGCATCTCGCACGCGCATTCGATCCGGTAATAGTTGAGGTAATTGATGGGCGTGCGGTCGGTCATACTGCGGAAGTACTGACAGAAATACTTGGGATTCATGCCGGCGATTTTCGCCAGGCAGTCCAGGGAGATGTTGGAGGCATAGTTTTCAGAGATGTACGCCAGCACTTTTTTGATAGAGTACAGCCGGCCCGATGCCGCCGACTCGCTGGGGCACTCCTCATACAGCCGCTCCTCGAAGATGACGCCGAAGAGCTGGTACAGATAGCCCTGAATCATAAATTCGCTTCCCGTCCTGCGGCAGGACAGGGCCAGGCACAGGTCCCGCACGATGGTGGACACGGCGGCGCTGCGCTCGGAGAGCAGGGTGTTGACGATGATTTTCTGATCCATCACATCCTGCAGCGCGCGGGTACAGGCGTGGTTGGGCTTCATGAGGATCTGCAGGTCAAAGACGACGCTCTCATAGACGCAGTCCTCGCCGCCGCCGCCGTGGAGCATACCGCTGGTGATAAAGATGATATCGCCCTGCCGGTACTCCTTTGTCTCATTGTCCAGAGTCAGGTGGAAGGTTCCGAAAATAATGCGGATGACCTCGAAATAGGTGTGCCAGTGGTAGGGCATCTCATAGTTGGGGCTGTGGGGGGATTTGTGGTAAAATGCAATGGGGAAATTAAAGGTTCCGTGTTCTTGTTGTTCTTTGTAGTCACTGTATTTCATGATCTCCTCCTTTTCGGCGCAAACAACTGGAGCGGCTATAGCGTCATACCTGGTCACTGTCCTTTCCATCCGCTGGGTAAATTCGTCCCATGGTATTTTGGTATTGTAAACGTAGGATACCACGAAATTCCAGCTTTGTCCAGAAACATTTATGTAACCTGACCATTTTTACACAAAATCTGACCATTTTATCGGAAAAGAGGAAATTATGGCGGCAACGATCAAGGATATTAAAGAAAAAACGGGCCTCTCCCTGGCCACTATCTCGAAATTCCTGAACGGCGGAAACGTACTGCCGGAAAACCGGGAGAAAATCGCCGCCGCCATAGAGAGCCTGCACTACGAGGTCAACGAGATTGCCCGCGGCCTTGTGACCAACCGGACGAAGACGGTGGGCGTGGCGGTGTTCAGCGTAGAGAGTCTGTTCAACGGCATCCTGCTCCGCCACATGGGGGAGACGCTGCGCCGGGCGGGCTATGCCGCCATTATCTGCGACTCCAACAACGACCCGGACCGGGAGGCGGAGAATATACGCTTTCTGCTGGGCAAGAAGGTGGACGGCATCATCGCCATTCCGGCGGGGCGGAGCGGAGCGTTTCTCCGTCCGGCGCAGGAGGCGGGCGTGCCTGCGGTGCTGCTGGACCGGGACCTGGAGGACGGCGGTTTTGACTGCGTGCGCATCGACAACCGTCTGGCGGCGCGGCGGGCGGTGGAGGTTCTTCTGGCCAAGGGACACCGGAAGATTGCCTGCATCAGCTCTGCCGCGGAATACACCGGTCTGGAACGCCGCCTGGGCTGGCTGGACGCGATGGAGCGGGCGGGGCTGGAGCCGCCGGCGGCTTACCAGCGGCTGGGGTTCCACTCCTTTGAGTTCGGCCACCAGAGTATGCGGGAGCTGCTGCGCCTGCCGGACCGGCCTACCGCCGTATTTATGAGCAACTACGAGATAACCCTGGGCGGAGTGATGGCGGTGAATGAATCCCGGTTCCGGTGTCCGGCGGACGTGTCCCTGCTGGGGTTCGACAATCTGCTGCTGTCCGAGATTGTGGAGCCCCGGCTGTACAGGGTGGTGCAGCCCATGGGGGAGATGGCGGAGCGGGCGGCGGGCCTGCTGCTGCAGCGGATGGCCTGCGGGGGGCCGTACATCCCGGAGACGGTCATTTTGGAGACGCGGCTGGAGGCGGGCAACTCCATCTTGGAAATATCCCCGGAAAACCCCTTGGCATAGGCTGGGGGTCTGTGGTATAATAGGCTGACTGCGCCGGTTTGGCCGCCGGAGCAAAAGGGTGATTGAGGAGGGCCTGCTCATGTGGGACAAGCGTACGCCGCTGCAAAAGGCGGATGTGTTTATATGGACCGGTGAAGACGCGCTGCGGATTTGGGACCGGCGGCGGGGACAGGAACAGGAGATTCCCTTTGACCACGGACAGAAGGTCCCCTATGTCCCCCGCTTCCACCTGCTCTGGGAGGACCCCAAGCACTATCAGGAGGCTCTGCGGCGGGCGTTGGGCCGGGGGAAGAAGCGGATTCTGCTGGCGGCGCCGGACGACGCCACGTTTATCGAGCGGACGGCTCTGGAGGATTTTATCTGCGTCTCTCTGGGCCGGCGGCTGCGGCGGGGCGGACTGACCATCTGCTCCCACAGCGTGAGCTTAGGCAAGCCGTCGGGCCAGTACATCGCCGCTACCCGCACCGCCCGGTGCTACTGCGTGGCGTTGGTGAAGGACGGGGCCGTGGTGGACTCCCAGCTGCTGGACGCACACCGGAGCGAACGGGGCGCGCTGGAGTGGGAAATCCGTGATTTCCGGGACCAGGCCGGAGAACCGGGCCTGAAGGTCCGCTACCCGGAGACAGAGGAGGACTGGACCTTGATGGGCCTGGGTAAAAGCGTCTCCTTTGCCCGCATCGCTACCATGGATAAAAAAAAGGCGGCGGCAGCGGTATCCTGATCACCCGCCGCTGGAAGAAAATGGCACGTGCGCCGGTTTTCACCAAAAAATAAAAAGAAATCCAGCAAAATCCCTAAACTCTTTATGCAGTCCTGCCGATAAATAAGATGCAGGAGTCCACCGGCTTGTCCCGCTGCGGCGGGCAGAGCATTGCGAGCCAGATTTTCCCGGAACGGGAAATACCAGGGCGCGGCGTTTTCCGCGCCCCAAGCAAAGGGGCGGATGACAATGGCGGAGCATAGGAAATCTTCCAGGGCACGGCAGCAGATCCCGGAGCGGCTGCGGCCTCTTGTACCGCTTGCCCCCATGTTCATCCTGCTGGTGGCCGCTATCCTGCTCTGGGGCCGGGAGCCGGAGGAGGAACAGAAGGAAGTCCGTTATCTCTCCCTGGTGTCGGAGGAGTCCATGCCCCAGCTGGTCACGGCGGAGCAGCTGGACCGGATGGCCTATATTGACAGCAATATGGGCGAGGTGGGCTGGGTCTACACGGAGGAGTCCCTGGCGGAGCTGAACCGGGTGCTGCGGGAGTATGATATCCGTACGCCGGAGGCAATCAGCCAGTTTCTGGCCCAGGCCGCGGTGGAGACCGCCGCAGGGCGGTGGCTGACCGAGTTGGGGGAGGAGTCCTATTTCCAACGATACGGCTATACCACCGGTACCCGCGGGGCCGGCTACCTGCATCTGACCTTTGAATACGGTCAGATGGCTTTTGCAACCTGGATGATGAAAAAGAACGTCCCGGAGCTGCGGGACATCCCTTACCGGAATCCCACCTGCAACACGCGGGAGGCGATTTCCGAAGCCTATTACAACGCTCTGCGCCTGGCTGCAAACCTGGGCGCGGATATCTCCGCCTACTCCCGCATTGTCTACGACGCCAGAAGCCCTGTTTCCACAGGCGCGGATTATATTGCCGAGGCCTTCGCCTGGGAGAGCGCCGGATACTACTGGCACATCACCGGCATCGGCTTTGCCCTGGACGGACTGCCGGGCGTGGGACACACGGATACGGTGTCCCAGCTGGTGGGCGGCAGCAACTGGCAGTCCCGGCGGGAGGCGTATACGGCGTTTTACCCTGTGATGCGTGATTCATCAGATGATTCACACTGATATTTCATACACCATTTTTCACAGCAGCCGGGCGGTACGCCCGGCGCCCCGCGCAGTTATAGGAAAAGGAGAAATTCACTATGGGCTTTTTCAGCAAACCAAAAGATGTTGAAGTGGAAACCACAGCTGTGCCGGCGGAGGAGCATGTGGAGGAAATCCCCAGCCTGCCCACCCCGCTGACCAGTACGGTCATCGCTACCGGTTTGACCGTGTCCGGCACCCTGGAGGGCGAGGGCGTCATCCAGGTGGAGGGCGTGGTCAAGGGACAGATTGTCCTCAACGGCGCGGTGATTGTCACCACCACCGGCTCCATCGAGGGTCCCGTTACCGCAAACGTTATCCAAATCGCCGGGAGCATCCGGGGCAACTGCATTGCCCGCGAGCACATGTGCCTGGAGAAGACCGGAAATCTGGAGGGCGATGTGACCACCATCTCCCTGATTGTCCACGACGGAGGCCGGCTCAACGGACGCAGCAACATGGTCAAAACAATCGACGCCAAAGCCACCGCCGAACCCTCGGCTCCTGCCGAGGAGCTGGAGTTCGGACCGAATTACAAGGCCAAGGGGTAAGGACGTACATAGAGGCATAAGAGAGCGGAACAGCGCCGCCGGAGGGGTCAGACCTTTCCGGCGGCGTTTTGGGCAAAAACGACGCTGCTCTTGACATCCGTAGTCCCCGGTGGGATAATATTGGTACCAGCAATTGGCTGAAATAGAAAAGGGAGGAATCAATTTTATGAAACGACTATTCGCTTCCGTGCTCCTGGCGATGGCGCTGCTGCTGGGCATGACGCCCACCGCTTTTGCCGCGTCCGCTTTCACGGACGTGCCGGACACCCACTGGGCCAGCTCCTACATCCAGCGGGCCTACGAGAAGGGGTGGGTCAACGGCATGAGCCAGACCATCTACGCCCCCTCCGATTCCCTCACCAGGGCACAGTTCCTGAAGATGATGGCCACCGCCTTCTATTCTGCGGACCTCCAGACTGCGGAGGGGGCCAACGCCGGCGCATGGTACGCCCCCAGCTGGACTGTCGCCCAGAAATACGGCCTGGAAAAAGGGACAAACATGACCAGGCTCTCCGACCTGACGGCGCAGATCAGCCGCTACGACATGGCCCAGGTTATCGTAAATGTGGCTGCCTCCAAGGGCGTTGACATTGATACCACCAACCGGGACGATGAAATCAGGGACTGGAACTCCATTCCCCGGAATTACTGGGACGCGGTCTCCGCCTCCTACACCATGGGCGTTCTGAACGGCAAAAACGGCGGCGTCTTCGCGGGACAGGACACCATGACCCGCGCCGAAGCAGCTACGGTCCTTTGCCGGATGGACACGGTTGTCACCGGCGGCTCCGGCGGTTCCGGCTCCCAGAAGCCCACAACCCAGAACCCCAATACGCAGAAACCTCAGACGCCCGGTACCCAGCAGCCCTCTGCACCCCAGACACAGACGCCCCAGGAGCTGGCGGCGGAGGTGGTGCGGCTGGTAAATGTGGAACGGGCCAAGGAGGGGCTCCCCGCCCTGGGTACGTTTGACAGTCTGACACAGGCGGCGGAGATTCGCGCCCCAGAGCTGCCCACGCTCTTTTCCCACGACCGGCCTGACGGCAGCAGCTGCTTCACCGCCCTGGATGCCACTGGCGCGAGCAAGGGCGCGTACACCAGCGGCGAGAACATTGCGGCAGGCAGCTCCACCGCCGCAGACGTAGTGGAGCAG
>JAAWQS010000092.1 GCA_022800665.1 Oscillospiraceae bacterium | reverse complement strand
CTATTGACCGCATACCTGTGGAGGAGGCGGAGGGCTATGTGATCGGAGAGGATGGACAGGTTGGCGGCGCAAATTCCTTTGGCTATGCATAATAATAATAACGGTGAAATTATTGTTCGGTATGTTGACAAGTTAAGCCCTTTACAGATACTGCAAATCATATGGTCTTTCGGTGGAGCGGCGCTTCTCTTTACCATCCTGATTAACAATCTGCGCTTTGCAGCCCGTCTCCGCCGGGTACGGAAGCCGTTGGAGACTACGGCTTCCCGAATACCGGTTACGGATACAATTATGGTGGCCGCCTATGATCCGGCAGGACAAACGCTTTCGGTCATGTCGCTCCCGCGGCACACCGCAGTCATGGACGGCCAGCGCGTCAGCAGGCTGAACGATGGCTGCTGCCAGAATAGGAAAGCGTTTATACATGTACTATGCCAGTAGAGGATGAAATGAAGATGGTCGATGGGATGACAGTGGTTATAAGCAGCCCCGGCCAAACGGTAGAACTAGTCAACGAACGTTTTAATCCCTATCAGCAGGAAATCACAGTATCTATGCTGGACGAGGTTATTATTGAACAAAGCTAAACTTTTGTTTAATAAAGGCGCAAAGAAGCATCCGGCTTCCCAAAGGGGGGCCGGATGCCAATTTATCTGAACAAGGGGCCTTACTTTGCAATGACCTTCTTCAGCTTTGCGAATCGGGGCAGGCCGTTCTCCTTCTTCAGCTTCGTTTCGCCTTGAATGAGGGGGAGGGCATAGTCCACAAAAGCCTGGGTAACGCCGTTCTGTTCGGCGTTGATCCACTCAAGGGGGACCTTCTTTTCCGTGTTGGCCACGTCGGTAAGGTTAAAGAGCTTCGTTCTGCAAACATACTTGCCGTCCTCGGTGACGCGCTCAAAGCCCACCATCTTGTCGGTCAGACCGGCGACAGCGTTCTCCACGGCGGCCTTGCCGGACATGAAGGACTCGTCAATATCGGTCTGGGAGGCCAGGTGTGCGCCGCAGCGTTGGAGCAGGCTCAGCTCGATACCGCGAACCTTTGCATTGGTTGCGCCCTTGACCTTTTCCGCCAGTAACGCGGCCAGACCGCCCAGCTGGGCGTGTCCGAAGCCGTCGGTAGAGGAGGTCTTGGCCTCAGACACGAAGGCGCCGTCGGCATAGTGGATGCCCTCGGAGACGGCCACCATGCAGTTGCCCTTCTCCTCATAGACTTTCTTGACTTCGGCCAGGAACTTGTCCATATCGAAGTCAGTCTCAGGCAGGTAAATCAGGTCGGGACCCGCGCCCGCAGCGGTAGCCAGACCGGCGGCGGCAGTCAGCCATCCGGCGTGACGGCCCATGATCTCAATGATGCAGATCATGCCCGTGTCGTACACCCGTGCGTCGTGGTAGACCTCCATGCAGGAGGTGGCAATATACTTCGCGGCGGAGGCGTAGCCGGGGCAGTGGTCGGTACCGAAGAGGTCGTTGTCGATGGTCTTGGGTACGCCCATGACGCGGCACTCATAGCCGGTCTTCTGCATATACTTGCTGATCTTGTTGCAGGTATCCATGGAGTCGTTTCCGCCGTTATAGAAGAAGTACCGGACGTCGTACTTCTTGAAGATTTCAAGGATGCGCTTGTAATCCGTATCGTCCACATCGGGGTCAGCGATTTTGTAGCGGCAGGAGCCGAGAGCGGAAGAGGGGGTGTAAAGCAGGTTCTCCAGCTCTGCAGCGTCCTCAAAGGACATGTCGATCAGCCGGTCATTGAGCACGCCCTTGATTCCGTGCTCCGCGCCGTAGACCTTTGTAATCGCATCGCTGTCCAGCGCGGTGCGGATAACGCCGTACGCACTGGCATTGATGACGGAAGTGGGACCGCCGGACTGACCTATAATACAAGCGCCTTTCAAAACATTCATAATTGTGTTCCTCCTATATTTGTAATATATTTATCTTTTTCACCCTGTCTTAGTATAGCAAGTTTTTCCTGATTTGTAAATAAATTTTTTCCTTTTTTCAGCTTTACATTTTAAGATGCAAGGTATATTATGGTAGCGGAAGGAGGGGGACTATGCCTGAAATTCTCCTGGCCTGGACTGAGATATACAGATTATCTAAATAGAGGAGGACGATTATGACACTGCTATACTGGTTTGAATCCATCCGGCTCCCTGCGCTGGACGCATTTATGTCCCTGGTCACACGTTTAGGGGAGGAAACATTTTTCATGGCGGCTGCACTGTTTGTATTCTGGTGCCGGGATAAGCGAAGGGGATACTACCTGCTGAGCGTAGGCTTTGTGGGAACGCTGGTCAACCAGTGGCTGAAAATCGTGTGCCGTGTGCCGCGTCCCTGGGTGCGGGACCCAAATTTCACCATTGTAGAATCCGCCAAGGAAGCGGCGGGCGGCTACAGCTTTCCCAGCGGCCACACCCAGAGCGCGGCGGGCTGGATGGGCGGTCTGGCGCGAAGCTCCCGGACGTGGGGCGGGCGGATTTTCTGGATTGTGCTCCTGCTGCTGGTCGGAGTATCCCGTATGTACTTAGGCGTCCACACGCCGGCGGACGTAGGGGTGTCGCTGGTTGTGGCGGCTGCGCTGGTCTTTGTCCTGTATCCGCTGATTGACAGTACCCTGTGGTTTCCCCGCCGGATGTATCTGATTATTGGCGGAATGATGGTTTTGAGCTTCGCCTTTGTAGGCTTTGTGGAACTGTACCCCTTCCCGGCGGACGTGGATGCGGCCAATCTGACGTCTGCGGTGGGCAACGCCTACAAGATGGCAGGGGCTGTGTCGGGAATGCTGGCCGTATACGCATTTGACAGCCGGATGCTGCAGTTCCCAACCCGTGCGCCCTGGTGGGGCCAGGCGGTGAAGCTGACTGGCGGACTGGTGTTTGTGGCCGCAGTGAAGATGCTGTTGAAAACGCCGCTGGCGGAACTCTGCGGCGGCCACGCGGCGGCGGATGCCGTACGGTATCTGATTGTCGTGTTGGCGGCAGGGTGCGTGTGGCCCATGACCTTCGGCTTTTTCGAGCGGTATGCAAAATAGGGGCCGCCGGTTTACCTGCTGTTTCCTGGGAAATACTTCTCTGCAAAGGGGACCCGATCCACTTGGAATTCTCTGCCCCGCAGGTACTCCAGAATACCGGCATCGGTCTGGAAATCGAACCGCAGATAATAGCTGTAGAGGGCTTGCCGGGTTTCGCCGTACTTCCGGTTGACATCGCCGCGGCCATATTTACCGTCGCCCAACAGGGGGTGTCCTGCACCGGCAAAGGAGGCTCTGATCTGATGGGTGCGTCCGGTAAGCAGCTCCGCTTCCACCAGACTCAGGCCGTTCCGGTACTGCAAGGCGCGGTACCGGGTCTGGGCGGACTTGCCGCCGGGGACCGGGCGGTGGTAGACGGAGACTTGTTTTTTCTTCTCGTCTTTGAGCAGGAAGCACTCCAGACAGCCCTCCGGCGGCAAGAACTGTCCGAGAGCGGCGCAGAGATATTTTTTCGTAATCTCCCGGTCCCGGATTTTCGCGGTGAGAATCCGCAGGGCCTGGGCGTTCTTGGCGGCGATGACAATGCCGCCGGTGTTGCGGTCGATACGGTTGCAGAGGGCGGGGGCAAAGGAATTTTCCCACTTGGGATTCCACTCCCGCTTCTGGTACAGGTAGGACTGGATATGGTTGATGAGGGTATTGACCTTCTCCGTTTCGTCGGCGTGGACCACCAGTCCGGGCCGCTTGTCCGCCAGCAGGATGTTTTCATCCTCATAAAGAATACTCAGCTTGGGCTGAAAGAGGGTGAGGAAGAGGTTGTCCTCCCGCGGCTGCTCGAAGAACTCGTCGTTGATGTAGAGCTGCAGTACGTCGCCCTCCGCAAGCCGCTGGTCACGCTGGCAGCGCGCGCCGTTGCACTTGACGCGCTTGATGCGGATGTATTTTTGCAGCAGGGCAGGGGGCAGGAGAGGCATGGCTTTGGAGAGAAAACGGTCCAGACGCTGTCCGGCATCGTTCTTTTGAATGGCAAATTCACGCATAGGGGTACCTCCGCTTTGATGGTGTGGCTCTATTTTATACGAAAAATCGGAAAAAGCAATATATGAAATATCAAAACAATCTTTTGGCTGCTTCTATTTCGCTTATTTGAAGGAGCTGAACAGCCGTCCGGCTAAAAAACTATTGTACTCTTCTTGGAAATGCGCTATAATACATTGAACTGAAAAAGCTCCCGGAGGATGTGAAGTAACAGGACGCCCTTTTGCTGTGGCTGTCATTGTTCCGCGCCGAGACAGAGGAAGATTTAGAGAAGATAAAAGGCCAATATCAAGAAAGGGGGGCAGCGGATGCGGCTATGCATTGCTTTGGCTCCATGCAAAGTTTGAGGACGTTGCATGGAGGATAGAATGAGTCCTCAGGCTTTGCATTTTGGTTTACTGAAAAAATCAAAGGAGCAAAGTCAATATGAAAACAAAACAACTGAGAGCGTATATCCTGCTTTGGAGTACGCAGTCCCTTTCCACCCTTGGCAGCAGTATGACAAGCTATGCCCTGGTGTTGTGGCTTTATCTGCGCAATGGTTCCGCGCTGGGGACTGCAATGCTGTCTGTCTGTTCCTACGCGCCATATGTCATCATGAGCATATTTGCAGGCGCGTTGAGCGATAGATGGAACAAAAAACGCACGATGCTGGTTTGCGACCTGGCCGCTGCGTGCAGTACGGTTGCTATTTTCCTGCTCATCAAAGCGGACGCGCTTCAACCGTGGCATTTATACGTGTTGAACGCCCTGAACGGTCTGATGAATACAATCCAGCAGCCTGCCAGCGAAGTTGCGGCGACGCTTTTGATTCCCAAGGCGTATTATCAGAAGACAAGCGGACTGCGGTCCCTTTCCCAGTCCATGAACTCGATTCTGACGCCCATCCTGGCAACGGCGTTGTTTACATTTGCTGGTGTGGACTTGGTCATTGTATTCGATTTGACCACCTTTACGGCGGCGTTTCTTACCCTGCTGCTGTTCATTAAGATTCCGGAACGCAGTACGGCAGAACAGCCGAAGGAAAAAATTCTGACCTCAGCCCGTGCGGGACTCTCATGGCTCAGGCAAAACCCGCTGATTTCAAATCTGATCCTGTTTCTGGCGTGCATCAACCTGATTGCATCCATATACAACGCGGCGCTGCCGGCTATGCTTCTGTCCAGGCAAAACAGCGGCGAAACGGTATTAGGTCTTGTGAATACCTGCGTCGGACTTGCCGCGCTGGTTGGCAGTGTTCTGGCGGCATTTCTCCCGGTACCTAAAAATCGAGTCAGGACAATCTGCTTCAGCCTTCTTTTTTCAATGAGCAGTGAAAATTTCCTGCTGGCTTTCGGAAGGACGCCTCTCGTCTGGTGCATTGGGGCCGTTTGCGGCTGGCTGTTCATACCGGTGATGAATGCGAATATGGACGTAATTTTTCGAAGTACCATCCCGCTGGATATGCAGGGGCGCGTCTATTCCTGCCGCAACACGCTGCAATTTTTTACCATACCCATCGGCTTTCTGCTGGGCGGACTGCTGGTAGACAGGGTGTTTGAGCCGCTGATGGCGGCGCAGCCTGCGGGCGGCATACTGACGGACCTCTTTGGCGAGGCAAAAGGGGCGGGGGCGGCTATGCTGTTTTTTGTTATCGGCATTGCCGGGGTCCTGGTGTGCCTTACTTTTATTGTAAAGCTGAGGAAATACAGCTGGAGCGAGAACTGAATTGACCCGTACGCCAGTCACAATATTTTCCTGATTTTCTGGCAAAATAATTGTAGATAACGTCTGTTTTTCTGCGAATTACATGAATAAAAGCCGGGAAAAATCGCTTTATTTTTGTGCTTTGCCGGAATTTCCCGAATTGTTGTATAAATTAGCCTTGACAAAAGGGCATAAAGTGGTTATAATGCAGTACGTTAAGCCAAATACTGGCCCGAAAGAGTATCCTGGATTGAGCCGGATATATCGGAGGGAGGGAAGATAGATGTCAGAAGTTCACGTAAAAGAGAACGAGTCTCTGGACAGCGCGTTGAAGCGTTTTAAGCGCAGCTGCGCGAAGGCCGGAGTCTTGGCCGAGGTTCGGCGCAGAGAGCATTATGAGAGCCCCAGCGTCAAGCGCCGCAAGAAGTCTGAGGCCGCTCGCAAGAACCGCAACAAACGGTATTATTAAGACTGAAATGAACGGTACTTGGAGGTTTCCAGGTACCGTTTGTTTTTCGTGCTGAGGAGGAGCGAACATGGCAAGCTATGAAAACTATCAGATGAAAATGGCCGCTATGGAGCAGGCCGGGGAAGTTATGAGCCTTTATCAGTCCCTGATGGGATCTCCAGGCTGTACCTGGAACGAAAAGTATCCGGTGATGGCGGACGTGGAGAAAGATATTCAAAACGAATCTCTGTATCTCTTATATGACGGCCCGACGCTCGTTGCAGCGGCGTTTATGGGCGCGACAGACGAATTCGAGCACCTGACCTTCTGGGACCCATCGGTCAAGCGTCCCTGTGATCTGGCGCGTATCGGCGTACGGAAGGAGTACCAAAACCGGGGAATCGCCAAAGAGCTGATCCGGCGGATGGAGCGGGACGTGGCCAGACGGGGATTTGACGGCATACAGCTGCTGGTGTGCAAGACGAATCCCAAAGCGGAGGCTGTCTATCAGGCGGCGGGCTTCCGGTACTGCGGGGAGACCGAAATTTATGACCACGAGTGGAATTGCTACGAAAAGAAGGTTGGGCCTGCCGGAGAAGCCTGATTGGGAGAAAAATTATGCTGACATTGTTGCAGGATCATATTGGAGAGACCGCCGCGCCGCTGATTTTTCTCGTATTGTTTCTGGTCATCGTAGGCGGCGCACTGTGGGTCACGCCCCGGCTGGCCCGCTGGCTGGACAAAAAGGACGCGCAGAACAAGGGGTATTTTGACGGAATGCTGGAGGAGGACCCCAACCGGTCAGAGAAGAACTCCAAAGCAAAGTAAGGGGGAGCGCTATGTTTGAAGTCATCAAGCAAGAGGGCCGCGCCCGGCGCGGCCATTTTTCCTGCGCCCACGGGGGACAGGTACAGACGCCTGTGTTTATGAACGTAGGCACCCAGGGGGCAATCAAGGGCGGGGTGAGCGCGCTGGACCTGCGGGATCTGAAGTGCCAGATTGAACTGTCCAACACCTATCATCTGCATCTCCGGCCTGGGGATGAGACGGTGAAAACGCTGGGCGGCCTGCACAAAATGATGCGCTGGGACGGTCCCATTCTCACCGACTCCGGAGGCTTCCAGGTCTTTTCCCTGGCAGGACTGCGGAAGATTACAGAGGAGGGTGTGACCTTTGCCTCCCACATCGACGGACACCGCATATTTATGGGTCCGGAGGAATCCATGCGGATTCAGTCCAATCTGGGCAGCGACATTGCGATGGCGTTTGATGAGTGCGTGGAGAACCCCGCGCCCTACGATTACGTCAAGCAGTCCTGCGAGCGGACCCTCCGGTGGCTGGCCCGCTGCAAGGCGGAGCACGACCGCCTGAACGCACAGCCGGACTGTGTGAATCCAGGGCAGCTGCTGTTTGGCATCAACCAGGGCGGCACCTACGAGGACCTGCGGATATGGAACATGCAGGAGAGCGCGAAGATTGACTGCGACGGCTATGCCATCGGCGGTCTGGCGGTAGGGGAGGAGACGGCGGTCATGTACCGGATCATCGAGGCAGTGGAGCCGTACATGCCGGCGGACAAGCCCCGGTATCTGATGGGAGTGGGAACGCCGTCCAATATCATTGAGGGCGTCTGGCGGGGCGTCGATTTCTTCGACTGCGTCATGCCCGCCCGGAACGCCCGTCACGGAAAGCTGTTTACCTGGTCGGGCAGCCTGAACATCAAAAACGAGAAGTACAAGCTGGACGAACAGCCCATTGACCCGGCCTGCAGCTGTCCGGTATGCCGGAATTTCTCCAGGGCCTATCTGCGGCATCTGTTCAAGGCGGAGGAAATGCTGGCCATGCGTCTGGCGGTGATGCATAACCTGTGGTTTTATAACACGCTGATGGAGCGTATACGCGATGCGCTGGATGGAGGGGAGTACGCCGCGTTCCGGTCGGAATACAGCGCAAAGCTGGGGGAGAGAGTTTGAACTATAGCAGGGACCGGTCGAGAAGCGAGACAAGCTCCTGACCGCTGATCCATTCTGTGACATTGTAGCGGCCCAACATGCGCAGAGAGCTGTAGTCGCCTATGTACAGCGTGTTGCTGTGTTCCTCGGTGGTAAAGGTAAAGACCATGCCCTCCTCTTCCAGCAGGCGGTCCAGCTCTTCCGAATAATAGCCGAAGGGATAGGCCAACGCTGTCAGCTCAGTAGCGGCCCGCCCCATGCGGCGGCGGCGGAACAGAAGGGTGTCTTCCTGAATTGCGCGCCGGTACGCCGCGCCTGACTCGCCGGCTATGGGGAGCATTCCGTTTCGCTCGCCGCTGCCGTAGCTGTCCAGCTGGTGCATGTCCATACTGTGGGACTGGAGGTCCAAGACGCCCTTTTCCACCCAATCTGCGGCCTCTTCGTAGGAGAAGCGGAGGGGGGTGAGCGGTTCTCCGGAGTGGATATAGATGTCCTCGCCCTCGTTTATGCCGATGACAAAGACTGTGGCGCACATGTCCAGCTCCTCCAGGATGGGGGCGGCGATCTCCAGATTGCTGGTATAGCCGTCGTCCATGGTAATCAACACCGGTTTGCGGGGGAGCGGCACGCCGTTTTCGACAAAATCCAGCAATTGCGGCAGACTGACGGCGGTATAGCCCGCGTCCTTCAGAGCCGTCATCTGTTCCCGGAATTTTTCGCCGGATACGATGGTCCCGGCAGTCGCGTTGTCATCGAAATGGTGGTACATTAAGACGGGCAGCGGCGCATGGTCGGTGTTCCCGGCCTGGAGGCACGGTCCTCTCAGCAGCAGGAGGATGGTGCACACGAACAGGGCGGAGGCTGTAATCTTTAGTTTCATAAGCGGTTTGTCTCCCTTCTTGGCGTTGTTGCGTATACTATACCATGTGGTTTTACGATTGTCAACTAAAAAGTTTTACAGATATAGATTTATGCCTGTACAGAAAATACACGGTATTTGAACGAGTTAATATTCTGTGAACAAACCATGTCTAAACTATGACTGTTCATAAATTACCCATGTCGAGTTGAATGAATATTCAATA
>JAAWQS010000091.1 GCA_022800665.1 Oscillospiraceae bacterium | reverse complement strand
CACGGGCGGTACCAGGGTGGATGTCAACGATGTCTACTCCAGCGACACCACCATTTACGCCCACTGGTCCCAGATTCCCCCGAAAACGTTCACCGTCACTTTTGACGCCAACGGCGGCAGTGTCTCCCCCGGCAGCGGCGTCACCGGCGAGGATGGTACTCTCTCCAGCCTGCCCACATTAGCGGATTGGAAACAGCAGGCAAGTACTTACAGCGAGCTTACCCATACCTTTGTTGGCTGGTACACACAGAAGATAGGCGGAACAAAAGTTACCGCCGATACTGTTTTTACTGAAGACACCACCATTTATGCAGGATGGGATTGGTTCTATGATGAATCCACAAAGACCCTCTGTATCGCAGGCAGCGGACCGATGAAGGATTATGTATATGAATATCAAGGTTCTGCGGTGGGATGGGAATGTACGATTCCCTGGATGTATACAGAGGATGGCTTCAATATGAGCCATTTTGACATTGATGAGATTTACATTACTGACGGCATCACACACATTGGTAATTCGGCCTTTAAGGGTCATGGTGCAAAGCACGTAACAATTCCAAATAGTGTGACCAGCATTGGGGACAAATCTTTCATGCAATGCAACATAACAAATGTGACGATTCCTGCCAGTGTGACCAGCATTGGGAGTTCTGCATTTGAGTCGTGCAGCGGATTAACCAGTGTGACCCTTCCCGGCAGCCTCACCAGCATTGGGGGTAATGCTTTCTCCTACTGCACCAGTCTAGCCGAGGTCAAGTATAACAGCACAAAGGCGGATTGGGCGGCTCTTATCCCGAAGATTGGCGCAGGTAACGACCTGCTGCTCAATGCTACGATCATATGTACCGACGGCGTCTATACCGCACCCCAACCCTACACCATCACCTTCGATGCCAACGGCGGTGATGTCACCCCTGACAGCATCACGACCGATACCGACGGCAAGCTAACCAGCCTGCCCACGTTAGCGGATTGGACGCAGCAGATAGGTGATACCCAATCTACCCACACCTTTGTTGGCTGGTACACCAAGAAGATAAGCGGAACAAAAGTTACCGCCGATACCGTCTTTGCTGAAGACACCACCCTTTATGCAGTATGGGATTGGTTCTATGATGAACCCACAAAGACCCTCTGTATTGCAGGCAGCGGGCCGATGGCTGATTATGTATATGAATATCAAGGCGGTGGGGTATGGACATGTACGGTTCCCTGGGTGTATGAAATCAACGGCACGCCAAACTCTTTTGACACTGATGAGATTTACATTGCTGACGGCATCACGCACATTGGCAATGCGGCATTTAAGGATCAAAGCGCAGCGCATGCAACCATTCCGGACAGCGTGACCAAAATTGGGGAGCATTCCTTCGATGGCTGCGGCAATCTAACCAGTGTGACGATTCCCAACAGTGTGGCCAGCATTGGCAATTCTGCTTTCTTCAACTGCACCAAGCTGACAAGCGTGGTGATTCCCAACAGTGTCACCAGTATAGGTGATTCTGCCTTCAATCTTTGCGGCAGTCTGACCGATGTCACCTATAACGGCACGAGAGCGGAGTGGGCGGCTCTTGTCCCGAACATCGGCGCCAGCAACGACCCGCTGCACAATGCCACAATCACATGTACCGATGGTGTTTACGGTACCCACACCCTCACCCTGAACGCCGACGGCGGCCTCATTACCATCGAGGGGCAATCTGTAGGGGAGTACAGCATCGTCACCGGCAAGGACGGCATTCTGCCCGGCCTGCCCGAAGCAACCAAAGCGGACAATGTTTTCGGCGGTTGGTACACGGCGGATGGGACGAAGCTCAGTGCGGGCGATATGCTGACGAAGGATACGGAGGCTTCTGCGCACTGGTATCCCAGCGAAAATTTTGGGTACTATGACACGGATACGAAGACCCTGCATGCGACAGCAGAAGTGCCGTATAGCGACGCCGCTAATGCGCCATGGATAGATTACCGTTCCGAGATGGAGAGGGTAGAGATTGGCGGCAGCGTCGCAACCATTGACGGCCAGATGTTCCGGAATTATCCAAAATTGAGGAGCGTCGTCATTTCGGATAGCGTCACGACGATCACTTCGTGGGCATTTGCTGACTGCAGCGCATTGACCACCGTGGAACTTCCCCACTCCATCACCATCGACGTTGCGGCATTCCAGAATTGCCCCAGTTTGGCCGAGGTCAAGTATGACGGCGCGATAGCGGATTGGTTAGCCCTTGTCCCGAATATCGGCGACGACAACTTCTCGCTGCTCAGCGCAACAATCCACTGTAGCGACGGCGACTATGCTGCAACCCAATACACCATCACCTTTAACGCCCAAGGCGGCATGTTTGTCCTGGATGGCGTTGAGGCAAGCGTGTTTTCCGCTATCGCCATTTCCGGCAGGCCGCTGGACAGTTTGCCAACCGCCCGCCGGGACGGCTACACCTTTGACGGCTGGTATACCTCTGCCGGAGAGGACGGCACAGAGGTGACAAAAGACACTATATTTATAGAGGATACTACCCTTTACGCCCATTGGACAGCAAATGTACAATCGAACTTTGATGTTGCCAGTGGGACACTGACCATCAGCGGCGAAGGACCGATGGAGGCGATTGACGGATACAACACCACTCTGCCATGGAATGACGTCAAAACAGATATAATAAAAGTTGTCATTGCAGACGGTGTGACCAGCATTGGCAATACAGCTTTCCAGGGTTGCACCGGATTGGCGGAGGTAGAGATTCCCGCCAGCGTGACCAGCATTGGGACTGATGCTTTCGCGCTCTGCAATAACTTGGACAATGTTTACTACGGCGGCAGCCAAGAGGCTTGGAATACTGCTGTAGGCGGCAGGGACATTGGCCTCAATGCCCAATGCGCCGTCCACTATGAGAGCGCCGGCCCCGACAACCCCTCCAGCCGGTCTGCATACCGCGTCAGCAACGCCGCGTCTGTGTACACGGACGTACCGGCAGGGGCGTGGTACGCGGAAGCGGCGGAGTATTGCCGGACGCACAATCTGATGACCGGCACCAGCGCAACAACCTTTACCCCAGACGGTACGCTGACCCGCGCCATGATGGTCACGGTTCTGCACCGTCTGGCGGGGAAGCCTGCGGCCCCCAAAGGCTCGTCCTTCGCCGACGTCCCTTCGGGGAAGTGGTACACGGAGGCAATTTCCTGGGCGGACAGCAAGGGGATTGTCAAGGGGTACAATGCCAGCACGTTCGGTTTGAACGACCCGGTGACGCATGAGCAGGTAGGGTTAATCCTCCAGCGGTACAGCGGCGACCCGACGGTGGAGGCGTACGGTAAGGAGAACCCCAAAAGCCCGGCTACCCGTGGGGAGATTGCAGCGACGCTGATGGCGTACGCCGAGAGCCGGAAAGCGGGCAGCCTCTCTGCGGCCAGCGCAATGGACGTCATGTGTTCGCCAGGGAGCATCGTCCCCATGGGAGACGGCAGTTATCTGGTGGCGGACCGGTACAACAAGCAGCTGTGGCGGGTGCAGAACCGGACCAGCGCGTCCTATGCGGGCGGACCTACAACGCTGGACCTCTACGGCCAGCCTCTGGGCGGGTACAACGACGGCGGTTTGCAGGAGAGCTATTTCAAGGAGCCGTGGGCGATTGCGCCGTTTCTGGACGGCTGGGCGGTGACAGACCGCGCCAATAACGCGGTGCGGTTAATCCGCAGCGAAGCCATCCGCACGCTCAACACGGCGTCGGCGGAGAAACTGACGGTTACAGACCTTGGCGTAGTGTTCGACGGCCCGACGGGTCTGGCGGCAGACGGCGGCGGGAATCTGTATGTCGCGGATACCCTCAACGGGGCGGTGCGGCGGGTCAGCGTCGCCGGCGGACTGTCCACCGTAGTCCAGGGCCTGTCCGACCCCATGGGCCTGTGCTGGCAGGACGGCGTCCTGTACATAGCCGAGACCGGTAAAAACCGGATTCTCCAGCTCAAGGACGGTAAAGTGACGGTACTTGCCGGCAGCGGCAGCGAGGGTCTGACCGACGGCAAAGGGACAAAAGCGGCGTTTTCCGCGCCCCAGGGCATAGCAGTGGGGACGGACGGCAGTGTGTATGTGGCGGATACCGGCAACGGCGCGGTGCGCGTGGTCAAGGATGGCAGCGTCCGTACGCTGGCGGTCCGCGACCCGGCCCAGCTCAGCGGGGAGATGATCTCCCCCGCGGGCCTGCTCCTCCAGGAGAATAGCCTGTATATCTGCGACACCTTCGCAAGAAAGATTTTCGTCCTGCCGGTTCAAACCTGACATTCCCGGCTGCAAAATACACAGAGCCACAGGCGGCGGGGGCACGCGCAAGCGTATAGCCCCCGTCGTCGTCTTTGTCTTTGTCTTCGTCTTTGTCTTTGTTATAGCTTGATTTGATAAGCAAATGCAGCATTTGCTTATTTTGCTTGTGAGCCTGCTGTTTCTTCCCTATCCATCCGCGCCCCTGAAATGGGGGACAGAATCCGTTTGTTCCCGTTGAGCTGCGGGGCTCCGCCCAGTCTTGCCTATTGCATCAAGACCGTGAAAAGCCGCCCCTTCTCAGCGTCCCCAAGCGGTTCCGTCTATGTAAGACAAGTAAGAATCAGCTTGCTGTGCTTTTATTATAGCGCCAAAAACTCTCTCAGCCAACAATTTGTGCTCTCAAAATTTTAATTTTCTATTAAGAATCCTCAAAATTGACAATTTATTCACATTACCATAGTAGAGTGTACAAGATTTGATATCCCAAGAGAGGAGCCTCTACAGTATGGCAGAGAAAACAGTCAACACAAGCGAGTGCGTCTCCGAGGACCTGGAGCAGCTGTGCGAAGCGGTCCCGGCGGCGGTGGAGCGCACAGCGGCGAAGTTGGAGGAACGCTACTTCACGCGGTTAGCGGAGGAAGCGGACCGCAGCTGTCAGTCCTCCGGGAGTCTGGAGGCGGAGGTCCGCTGCGAGCTGGAAACCCTCCGCCGTTCCGCCAGGTACCTGTCTGCGGCCCACCAGCGCGCCGCCGCCCTGGAGGACGAGCTGGGCGCACGGCTGAAGGATATGCGTACCAGCCGGGGCCGGAAATGGTTCGGGCGCCATCCGCCTGCCAACGCGGCCATCGACCTGGCGGAGAGCCGTCAGAAGCATTTCGCCCAGGGAATCGGTATTTATAAGGTGCTGCTGCTCTTCGCCGCAGGATGCGTAGGCGGGGTGGTGGTGGAGATGTTCTGGTCCCTGGCGACCCGTGGGCATGTGGAGGTCCGGGCCGGTATGGTCTACGGTCCCTTCAACGCCGTGTACGGCGTGGGCGCGGTGCTGCTGAGCGTGTGCCTGTACCGCTTCCGCAACCGTGGGGCAATCTGGTCTTTCCTGGGCGGCTTCGTGGTGGGCAGCGTGGTGGAATACGGCTGCTCCTGGGTCCAGGAAGCCCTCTTCGGCTCCCGCTCCTGGGACTACAGCAATATGCCTCTGAATCTCAACGGGCGCGTATGCGTGACCTACTCCCTTTTCTGGGGACTGCTGGGCGTGCTGTGGATCAAGGACCTGTATCCCCGTTTGGCCAAGTGGATTCTGAAAATCCCCAACAGGGTGGGAAAACCCGTGACATGGCTTTTGACCGCCTTTCTGCTGTTCAACGGCGCAGTCTCCTGTATTGCGGTCAGCCGCTGGCCGGCGCGTCTGGCGGGAGAACCGCCCTCCAGCCCCTTCTGGGCCTTCGTGGACGAACGGTTCCCCAATGAGCGCATGGAGTCCATTTTCATCAATATGAAGTTTGCCCCGTGAGCCGCCCCGGCCGTTGAATTGGAAACAAATTTGTAATCAATTTTAGCAGACACAATACGACGCTTCCCCTGAGGCTTCTGTTCCCAGAGGAAGCGTTCGTTTTTCGCGCTTTTTTCGGTATATCCGACAAATCCCCTGCGTTTTGCGTACCATTTTGCCGCATATATCACAAAACAGCAGAAAAATGTTGGGAAAGAGCGGTAACAAAACAAAAAAATTTCCAGGAAATTATGAAGGAACTGTTGACAGACCGCTTTTCATATGTTACAATTTGGTTACAAAAATGACAGAGGTCTTATGTGGGAAAGGAGCGGTCCAATGGCAAAGGCAGAAGGGCTTATGTATAAGGACCATCCCCTGCGGCGTGTGGGCAACATGATCTATTATGGTTCTATGGCTGACCCGTACATCATTCTGATGCAGGTGAAGGCGACAAAAAGAGAAAAGGATTTGGAAATGGCGTCCAAGGTCTCCATTGAGCTGCAGCGCACCGCCCCGGACCTGAAAAGCCGGGACCGCGTCGTCAAGCGCAGCGAGAAGGACAGCCTCTATGGCGCAATGGATATCTCCGCAATCTGGCTGGAAAGAGCCTTGAGCGGCAAACTGTAAATACTAACTACTTTTACGAAAGATGATGAGGGCAATAACGAATGAGACTGGGAAAATTTCTGAGTAAGACGGCGATTATGTCTGTTTTGGCCGCGGCCTGCCTGGGTTCTACAGCAATGGCGGCGGATGTGATTGGAACCGGTACCGTGGAGGGCGATTCCCTCCGGGTGCGCAGCGAGGCGTCAACCGCCTCCTCCATCGTTACATATCTCACCGATAAAACCCAGGTGGAGGTCTATGAGGACCTGGGCGACTGGTACAAAGTGGGCTGGGGCGGCCATACGGGCTATGTCTCCGCAGATTATCTGGTCTATACCCCGGCGGCGGCTTCCACCTCCAGCAGCGCGCCCGCGCCCGCTGCCGCCCGGATTGACGGCGACCCCGGTGTGATCACCGGCGCAGGCGTAAACTTCCGCGTCTCCCCTTCCACCGATGCCCAGGCTATTACCCAGCTGGCCCGGCACACCGATATCACGGTGGTGGAGCCCAGGGACGACGGCTGGTGCCAGATCGGTTTCGGCGGACAGACCGGCTATGTAAAATCAGACTATGTTTCCGTCAATGGAATCCCCCTGGTAGACCCCAAGGGCATCATTACCGGCGACTGCGTGAATCTCCGTGCAACGCCCTCAACGGACGGCGCAATCGTCACCAAGCTCTCCTATGGCGAGACAGTGGACCTGGTCTCCCTGGACGACGGCTGGTACAGCATCTCCTATAACGGCGCCAGCGGCTTCGTGAGCGCGGATTACCTGCGGGTAGACGACGGTAGCAATCCCGTCAGCTCCATCGGGGCCAGCGTGGTGGAGAGCGCCATGAAGTACCTGGGTACCCCCTATGCCTACGGCGGCGCATCGGGCAAGGGCTTTGACTGCTCCGGCTTCACCATGTACATATACAGCCTCCACGGCTACAGCCTCCCCCACTCCGCCACCTCCCAGTGGAACAGCTCCGGCGTGTATGTGGAGAAGTCCGACCTGCAGCCCGGCGACCTGGTGCTCTTTAACGACCCCGCCCGTAATGCTGGAAAGGCGTGCTCCCACGTGGGTATCTACATTGGGGACAACCAGTTCATCCACTCCTCCTCCAGCCGCAGCGGCGGCGTGATTATCAGCAGCCTGGGCGAGAACTACTACAGCAGCTACTACAAGGGAGCGAAGCGGGTAGGCTGATTCTGCAATTTCAATCATCCATATTGGCAGGGACGTACAGGACGTACGCCCCTGCCTTTTTGCCGTCTAAAGAGAGGACCTCCGCAGCAGCGGAAGTCCTCTTGTTTGGGTCAATGCCAATAGCCCTCCTCAGAGCGGGTCCACTCCCGGCGGTTTCCCACCTGGATATTATAGAGGGTTCTGGTCAGGCTCGTCAGCTCGTCCTCGCGGGGCTGGGCGAACAGAATACCGTAGCGGTACTGACCGCCGTTATGGGTAGACGCCCGGATAATCTGCCCCAGAAACAGCATAGGCTGATAATCCTCCAGCTTAATTTTGATCCGCAGGACCTCTTCCTCCTCATGCACATAGTCCGACTCGATACAGCAGCCGCCGGTACTCACATCCACCAGGGTACAGTTTTCCGCCCGCAGGCATTTCTCATCCTCCCGGCGGTAGAGCCAGGCGGGGGTATTGGTGGGAATCCGGAAGCTCAGCCGCTGGTTCTCCACCGTAGACGCCTGCAGGTCCGTCAGCTTGCATAACACGCGGGAGGAGTCCTGGATTTTCGCAGTCATGTTAAACTGCTCCATCCGGCTGTTGTAGCCCCGCACGGACACTTCCTCCCCCTCCGGCATCACCTCGAAGGACAGCCAGCCAGGCAGCCGCTCCAGGGTCAGGGTATCTGCAGTATGGGACGTAAGCTTTCCAGACAGGACCAACCGGCCATCCCGGATCACATCCAGGGACATACCGTCAAAGAGGCGGTAGGAGCCAAGGGACGAATCCTCATCGTCGTCCTCATCCTCGTCGTCTTCCAGCTCTTCCAGATCCTCATCCTCTTCGTCTGTATCATCCCGCACGAATCCGAATAAATTTGACAGAAAGCTCATGATGTTCCTCCTCTGCGGCCCGCCCCTCTGCAGGGCAGACCAATCTATCATAGTACCAATTATATACGATTACAGCGGCATCTGTCAATACCCTGGGATGGAATTCAACAGTGACGAAAGAAACCTCCCGTTTCTTTTTGCCAAACTACAGTCGCGACGGATTCTTAATCGTTGTCATATTTATCATAGCATTCCTGTATATATCGGGTCACATAATCCAGGTAATATTCTCGATCTTCCTCTATCTGCGCGATAATTGCCATCAAACGGCTCCGGCTTTCGGTCTTCGCTTCCTCAGTCAGGCGGTGCGATGGATTCTGGGGTGAAAAGACAGTCTCGGCGATAAACTCATCGCAAAGGGTATCCAGCATTTCCCCTGCTGTTGCAAGCGCTGACGCCGGTTCTGATTCCATCTCGACCAGAATCTTTACATATCCCACTTTTTCCGAATAGACAATGTCAAAATAGTTCTGTTCCCTGATAAATCCTGAAAATGCTTTTAGAATGTTGTCAAGTTTTTTCTTTTCGGCTTCCGTATAGACCATAAATTATCTCCTTTTCACTAACAAATACAGAGGATACCGGCGAAAAACCAGTACCCTCCCTTTTAGCCTGTATTCACGTGGCAGCCGGCGCGGCCAATCTGCCGCTCTCCTGCTCTTCGTCCTGCTCTGGCGCGGATACATACAGCTCCTCACATTTCTGCTGGGCTTCGATGAGAGCCTGTCTGACGTTCTCCAAAGCATTGACTGCATCCTCGGTGGCGTTGAACAGCGTCAGATACATTTTCTTGTAGTCTACCATACCTCTCCTTCCCTACAGCTTCTGCCATATGGACACAAAATCTCGCCGGGTTGGCCCCGGACGGGGCGG
>JAAWQS010000170.1 GCA_022800665.1 Oscillospiraceae bacterium | reverse complement strand
TAATATTACATCCTTTCAATCAAGTTTCTTTCCTGCTCCGATTCTTGACTGAAAGGCTGTCTTTTATTCTCTTTTACACAAATTTTTCAGGGCTCTCAAAATATGTGTCTTGGGCTTGACATTTGGGTGACGAAGTTGGTGGAAATGGAAGTCCTCCAGCCCCGGAACCTTCTTCCTCGCCGTCCGGCAGACAATCTCTAACGTCCCCGGTGTCTCTATGGCACCATCAGGCCGGAGGCAAACGAAGGAAATCTCCTTATACCCCTCTGGCGGTTCCTCTGTTCTCGGCAAGGTGTAGACCTCATAATAGGTGCGGTCCTTCTCCCTGACCTCGGTGTAGTAATTGAGGCTGTAGAGTTCGCCATAGCGCAGGCGGTTCTTGCTCTGTTCCCATTTGGCCGTCTTGAGGATCATCGTCAGCGTGTCGCAGAAGTCCACGGTACGGACTTTCTTTCGCTTGGTCGGGCCCAGCTCCAGCTTGTGCCTTGCGCTGCTGTACTTAAGACTTCGCCGGACGGTCAGACATTGCTCGTTTAAGTCGATGTCCTGCCAGGTCAGTCCACAGACCTCCCCGATGCGAAACCCGGTATAGTAGGCGATCTGGATGGGCAGGATCGCCGCCGGGTTTCGCCGCTCCAGGTACTCCATGAGCGCCTGATACTGCTCGTGGGTGATTGTCGGCGCGGCGGCGTCCTCGCCCTGGTCGAACAGGTCATATTCCTCCTTGTTCTTCCGCAGGACAACGTACTGCATGGGGTTGAAGCTGATGAACCGCTTGGGGAATACCGCAAACCGGAACGCTGACTGCAAGACCGCCGAGTAGGAGTGGGTATAGCCTTTGCTCTTGGGCGGCTCCATTGTACCGTCTGGCCTCTGATAGCCAAAACAAAGATCATCCAGGAATTTTTGCAGATGCTCGGCAGTCACGGTTTTCAATTTCCGCTGTCCGATGGGCTGCTGCTTGATCCGCCTCACGGTCCCCGTATAGAGAGAAACTGTCCCATTGCTCAAATTACCGGGCTTCAGTTCTTCCTCCACCCATATATCCAGCAACTGGCCCAGAGTAATGTTCTCAGACTTGGCGACGAACTTCTTTGCGTCGTAGTCCTCCATCGCCTTACGGAGCATAGCCTCCGTTTCAGACTTGCTCTCCGTCCCGGCGAATTCCCGCTGTACCTGCCGTCCGCTTTCGTCCTCGACGTAGAACCGATAGTACCACTTTTTACCTTTTTTGCGCACAGAACCTTTTGCCATTAATTTAAGTAACTCCTTTCTATCCGTGGCAATCGGAACTGTGACGTATGATGTGCGTTTGCGCATGCCGCGCTGCCTGGCGGCTTTCCTTGTCAAAGAGCCACGGATCGTTATTTGTTCAGCCGTTCACGGGCCTCCACGCTGATGTTCAGCAGGTCGCCCATCTTTACCTTGTCACGGCCCTGGTCATAGAGATGGTACAGCCCATCTAAAAAACGCTTCATGTCCTCAATAGGGGTCTCCATCTCCTTGCGGTAAGCCTTCTCCGTGATGTCCCCGGATTCAATAGCATACCGTTTCAGAGATTGCTTCAAGCCCTCGTCCGCCGCAATACGGTCCGCTTCCTCCATCGCCCTGGCGAAGTGAACGCAGAACACAGAGTAGAGGTCCACGATTTGCCCCAGGAAGGTGGTCAAAAGCTGTTGGCGCGGCTCACCCTGCACGGTAGTCGTCAGCTCGTTCAGATAATCCGTGATATGCTTCTCTATGTCCATCTGGCAGAGCGTTTTCGAGCTGTACTCTTTTTCTTCAGACAGCCCTATGAGCCATTCCGGAGTGGTGAGAAGCGCCTCTGCCAGTCCGTTGATAATCATGGTGCGTTTGGGGTCTACGCCGTCCGTTTCATAGCGCTGGATGGTGGACTTGTTCACTCCTACCCGCCTGCCAAGTTCCGGCATGGAGATTCCAAGGTCATTTCTGCGCTCTTTGATGCGGTGTCCTACTTGTTCCGGTGTGAGTGGTGTTTTGGTTTGCATGTGCTATCACCTCCTATCGAGTATAAGTATATCACAAATGAAATTGAAATACAACTATATTTTTCAATAATTTTTATTGAGACAGCTTAAAAAGAGTTGACAACCGGCGGTGAATCGACTATAATAAACCGACAATGGTTGCAAAATGAGTATATCGAAAGGAGCGTGATACCAATAGCAACGATCAAGATGGGTATGACCATTGAGGAAGCCGCCGAGTGCAGCGGCATCGGGAGGAACACCATGCGGAAGCTGGTGGAGTGGAAAAAGATTCCTGTCCTCAAGGTCGGGCGAAAGACCATTATCCGCAGCGATACGCTGGAACGGTTCATGTCGGCCAACCAGGGACGAAATCTCTTGGTCAGGGATGATGTGCGGAGCGTGGAGTGACTGGATGGCAAAAAGCAGCGGCATCTATTTCAAGGTCACAGACGAGGAACGGGAGTTGATCAAGCGGAGAATGTCATTGGCGAATATTCGCAACATGAGCGCCTATATTCGGAAGATGTGTATTGACGGATATACGGTCAATCTGCAAATCCTGGAACTGACTGAGTGCGCCAAACTCCTGCGGTACATATCCAACAACGTGAATCAGATCGCCCGCCGGGTCAACTCCGGCGGCGCGGTCTATCCTGATGAAGTGGACGAGATCACCGCAAAGCTGAGAGAAACCAGCGGGCTGTTTGGAAATATTCTGGAGAAGCTTTCCAAGATAAAATGAGCATCAAATGGAGGTATTTCGATGAAAATCGCAATCAATGAAATCAAAGTAACCGCAGGTAGGCGGAAGGCCAGCTTGACCGGAATTGATGAACTGGTCCGCAGTATTTCCGAGGTGGGCCTGCTGAATCCCATCACAATCGACGCGGATCACATCCTGATTGCTGGTCTGCACCGGCTGGAGGCAGCAAAGAGGCTGGGTTGGACCGAAATCGAGTGTACGGTCTGCGGTCTGGACGGCCTCCAGGCGGAACTGGCAGAGATCGACGAGAATGTTGTCCGCACAGCACTGTCCACGATAGAATACGGGGAACTGCTGGAACGGCGCAGAGAAATCTACGAATCCCTTTACCCGGAAACAAAGGCGGGATTGTCCCAAGCTGCCGGGATGAACCGGGCTGTTGGCAAGCACGTCAGCGACAAAATGTCGCCCACGTCAAAATCCTTTGCACAGGATACTGCCGCCAAGCTGGGCGTTTCGGCCCGGACCATCGAACGGACGATGCAGACAATGAAGGGATTGACACAGGAAACGCGGGATGTTTTTCACAACTTTCCTGACTATAAACTTTCTCAGAGCAATGCGGGAAAGCTTTCTCGATTAGACCCCAAAAAGCAGAAAACAGCGGCTATTCTGCTTGCGTCCGGTCAAATTCGATCCGTGGATGAATATGAACCGGAGCAAGGAAAATCGCCGCAAAAGGCAAAGCAACGCAAGGAATTTCTGGAAATCGTAGCGGAGCTAAAGGACCCCACAAAGCATGTTCCGATTGATTCCGAGTTGCTTTTATCGGACTATAGAGGGATGGTCTGTGAGGTCCGGCAACGGATGGATTCCTACCGCCAGCCGTATTATGAGGAGGCCGTCCTCTCTCTGTCCCGGACAGAAGTGGATGAATTGCAAAGCCTTACGGATTTCTGCTGTGAAATGCTGCAAAACTTTGTCAAACAGGTCAAGGAGGGCAAGTGGCAACGACCAGATTGATGCCCCTGCACAGCGGCAAGGGCCGGACCGTGGCGGAGGCCCTGGGTCGGGTGATGGATTATGTGAAGAACCCGGAGAAAACAAACGGCGGTGATCTGGTCACAGCTCACCAGTGCAATCCATCCATCGCTAACCAGGAATTTCTATTTTCCAAACGGCAGTACGCAGTCATTACAGGCAGGGAACGGAAGGAGAATGATGTGATCGCCTACCATCTGCGGCAGTCCTTCAAGCCGGGTGAGATCACGCCGGAACGGGCAAACAAAATCGGCTATGATCTCGCTATGTCGCTGACGAAAGGTAAACACGCTTTTATCGTCTGCACCCATGTGGACAAGCATCATATTCATTCACATATTGTGTTTAATTCTACCGCTCTGGACTGCACACGAAAGTTCCGCAACTTCTGGCGGTCCTCTTTTGCGATCCGCAAAATCTCTGACATGCTGTGTTTGGAGAATGGTCTGTCTGTGATTGCCGAACCAAAGCCCAGCCGGGGCAGCTACGGCACATGGCTGGGGGAGGGTAAGCCCCCTACCGTCCGGGGGCAGCTGGAGGGCCTCATCGACACCACCCTCGGTCAAGGCTGCAAGGATTTTGACAGTTTCCTCGCCGCTATGAAGGCGGTGGGAGCGGAGGTCAAACGGGGCAAGCATCTGGCATTCAAAATTCCCAACGGCAAGCGGTTCATCCGCTGTGATTCCCTTGGTGACAATTATACTGAAACGGCGATTATGGAGCGCATATCCAGCAAACGAATTGTCGCTCCCAAGGCAAAGACGGCGATAAAGTCCAAGCCCAGTTTGCTGATTGACATTCAAGCGAAAATGCAGCAGATTCACTCTCCCGGATTTGAGCGGTGGGCGAAAATTTTCAATCTCAAAGAGATGGTAAAGACGGTCATGTACTTGCAGGAAAACAATCTAACTGACCTCGGAGAATTGGAAAAAGCCTGTGATGCGGCAGCTCAAAGATTCAACGATTTGGCTGACCGGTCGAAAGCCGCCAGCGCGAGAATGAAGGATATTGCAGAGTTGGAGCGGCATATCGGCACTTATAGTAAGACTCGTGAAATTTATATGCAGTACCGGAAACTGACGGGCAGGAAACAGGCTAAATTTTATGAACAGCATAGCAATGAAATCATGGCCTGCCAAGCGGCAAAGCGGTACTTCAATTCGCTCGGTTTGAAAAAACTGCCGTCCATGCAATCGCTGAAACAGGAGTATGCCAAATTACAGGCTGAGAACAAAAAGCGGTATCCAGAATACAAGCAGGCAAAGGAAAAAATGATAGAACTGCTCACCGCCAAAAACAACAGAGAAAGAGAAAAATCGTGACCGCCAGCAGGGAACACGTTGATAAATTTTTCTCTTTCCGTGGGTAACAGCAGACGCCGAAGGCGGCTTAAAAACGGGGCGCAAATGCGCCCCGTTTTACAGGGGTTTGGGGGCGGTCAGCCACCAACAAGCGAGCGCCGGGTATATACCGGCGCATTGCTTGCCGCTACCTTATCACGATAGCTTTAGGCTTTTCTTATTTTACTTGCTGTACAACCACTCATTCCTCCAATATTGTTGAAGAAACAGAAAATTTTGAAACAGTTCTATCCGTTCACTCGGTATCGTGCTGGTCGGAACACCGTCCACCACATAGTAACCCGTGGTGGACACCACAGGGAATATTTCCATCAATTCGTCAAGCATCTGCATATACGCCGGCCCCTCCCAGCCCAACTGCTGGAACAGTAGACCCATGAGATAACAGGGTGAGATTCTCGGACCACTGCCGGTCACTCTATGATCCAATATTTTCACAGCCGCAGGATTGGCCCAGATCAGATAGCGGGTGGAGTAGTGATTGAAAAACCCGGTGTCCGTGCCAGGGTCCAGGTCTATTCCCATATCGTCATAGAACGCGGCGTTGTCTCCCATCCAGGGGAGATGATCGCCAAATGTGACCAATACCACCGGAGCCGGGTCTGCACGGAGTTTGTCAATGAACTTCATCAACTGCAAATCGCTGTCATGTATGGCGGATATATAATTGTTCATAGCGTTTTTGCAGGTATCGCTATACGCATCGCCTGTCAGGAACGCCGTGGCGCCGCTATAACTGTCCGTATTGTAGGGGCCGTGGCTTTGAACGTTTACAACAAAGGAAAAATAGGGCTTCCCGGAGGCTTTATTTGCTCCAAAATCAGCATAAACTTCCGGATACAATATGGAATCTTCCGGGAGCGCCGCGCTGGTGAAATGTTCGTAGTCCCCTTCCAGAAACCGGTAGCGTTCAAAGCCCAAATAGCCGTTGACATTTTGGCGGTTATAAAACCACTGATAGTACGGATGACTTCCCTCTACTGTGTAGTCCTGCTCCCGTAAATACCAGAGATAGGAATTTGTATTGCTGCGGAATTTTTTTAACCGATAGTTCCCGGTTAAAAAGCACCGCTCCGTGTCAACAGTGCCGCCGCCGAAAATATTGGTAACAAGATCCCCTGTGTAGCTCTCCGCCTCCAACTGGTGGTAAAGCTCGTAACTGCTCGCGTCCAGCCCCTCCACACCATACCGCGAAAAATCCACATACGCCTCCCGCATGACGGCGATAATATTGATTTGCCTGCCCGCAGGGATATCTGCATCCTCATAGGAGGACAGAAGAGCCGCCGCTTTAGCCGGGTCGTAGCCGCTTGGCGGAGTTTCTATAAGGCCGGTGATACTATGAAAGAAGGGATATACAAATCCATGGGCGATATAGTTCTGGCTGGGGTTCCACCGGTTCAGCAAATCATAGTTTTCAACGGCATTATAAGTATCCGTATCCAAGTACACCGGTGAAGGACCGCAACCAAAAACAGACCAAATAACGCAATCAGAATCCTGCGATCTAAAAACAGACTGTAACGGACTGTACCTGCCATATTGCTGGCTTCACGCAGATGGAACAGATCCTCCATATACAGCGGATCACTGCGGAAACAGAGCTTGTAGTAGTTTCCAAGAGCAAGCGTCCCAAAAACCATTCCGGAAATCAGGAAGGAAAGCCACGCTTTTTCGATCACTCCATAAAGCGCCAACGCAAGCAGCGCGGGCGGCGCGATATTCAAAACCAGCGTTTCCCAACGTGCCATATAACCCGGCAGAATCTCACAGGAATACGGGCCGACAGCCAATATCAGCAGAACCAACCCCATGCCGGAACCGGCACATAACAGCGACAGCGGCCGGTAAGCATAATACACAGCCTTTTTCCAGCCGTCCCAAGATAAATCCGGCTCACGACGAAAAAGGAATATATGCTTCAAAACGTAAGTCATAGCAGTATCTCCAGAGTAAAAACTATTTGGCGTGATCCAGAAGGTTAACCAGCGCTTCGCCTGTGATACGTTCTGTCATATTATAGCGGCCTAACATCCGCAGGGAACGGGAATTGCCCGTATACAGCCGGTTGCAGTGTTCCTCTGTGGTAAATGTAAACAGAATGCCTTCCTCCGCCAACAGATCGTCTGTTTCCTGCGAATAATAGCCGAAAGGGTATGCCAGCGCTGTCAGTTCTGTAGATACCCGCCCTTTACGGCGCTGGCGGAACAGGTATGCATCTTCTTTAATGGCGCAGCGGTATGCTTCATCGGATTCATCTTGCAGCGGGAGCATTCCATTTCTTCCGCTGTAGCTATCACTCTCCAACTGTGCATATCCATGCTGTGGGATTGGATGTCCAGCACGCCTTTTTTTACCCAGGGCTCGGCATCTTCATAGGAGAACCGGGCAGGCTGGAGGGGGTATCCAGAGTGGATGTAAATTTCTTCCCCCTCATTGATCCCGATAACAAAAACTGTGGCGCACATTCCCAGTTCCTCCAAAATTGGGGCGGCAATCTCCAGATTGCTGGTATAGCCGTCTTATTCCAGCGGTGTGCCGGCAAAATTAGATTCCCATTCGAGGAAATCCTGGTCAATCTCACGGGTCAGATTGATAACCAATCCGTTGACCGCATCCCACGAACTTTCCCAGCCAAAGTTCTGCATATTTGGAAATGTGAGCGGGAAATAAACAATATCGTTATAGCTTACAATCGGATATTGATCCTCCTGTAATTCCCGTAATGAATTCAAGATGCCGTTTACAGCAACATCGCAGGAAAGCTTAGAAATGGATATGGTATTGCTTTTGCGGTAATGTCCGGTATCAGGTACATAGTCTCCTCGCACACTGCTGACACGCAAAGAGAATGTGCTGGTTTCGGCATCCCAGGCCGTGACAATGCCGAGAAACCGGCACAGGTTGTATGTCATTGGCACATAGGTGACGTCCTTATAGAGAAAAAGCGGATATTGCGCGCTGCTGTTGTCGATCACCTGCCCGTTTATCGTCACCGGAAAGGCAGGAAGGGTGGCTGTCATCTTGCTTGTTGCCTGGGCGGTCGGAGCAAGGGAGAGAACCAGCATGAACGAACTTAGCAGTGCCAAAATTTTTGTATGAGCCAATACGAATTTTCTTTTCAGCATAAGTGCCTCCTCATATATAAAAAGTGGGCTAAATGTACCATATGGTTCTATAGTTGTAAAACGAATTGTATCACATAGATTTATAAATGTCAAGTGCTTTGCTAATTTGATTTTCGGGCAAGGGCACTGTGCCCATTTTGAGACACAGTGCCTTACTTAATGTGTATGAACATTTTTTTCGGAACTGATTGTTTGCTACAAAGCAAATACGCCACGATTATGTCTGCATTGGACTCACCCCTTTGCACTGTATTCGTGTTTCTTGCTATGTCCCCAGCGTAATCGTAAAAGAGTGAAATGTAAACACATTCTGTTCCAATAGTAGGAACAGACGTATCAAATGGTATAACGGTTAAAACAGATAAAAATTCGATCTGTTTTTCGATACATAAAAAAGTGTAGTTCAAACAATAACGAGTGAAAAAATTTTTTGATGTGCTACAATTAGAGAGACATTTCAGCGCTATAAAAGAGAGGGATGAATACTTCAAATGATTTATAATTATTACCCGGTTTCCTTAGATATGCCGCTAAAGGATTTTCTTGCAAGAGTTTTATGGACAGAGGAACTTTCCTTACCCATACAGCACTCTTTGTCCATTGATTTGCTTGAAAAATTTCAAATTGCAGGATGCGATTATTATGCTCTACTGGCCATTGCTTCCTCCGTCAACTCTTTTTCGGAAAAAGAACTGGAGACTTTGATATCGCTTAGCCCTAAGTCAATAGCTCACCTCACGGCAAGCCAGAAAAATATTCGGGAATGTATCCCGCGCTGGACATCATCCAGATATCATACTGCTCCTATCGCAAAAATAGTTGAGGAAATACATAAACTCTTGACGGAAAATGAAAGTGGGGTTACAGTATTTAACAGTAACCTGAATCTACGGAATAAACAGGCAGTAAATGACCAGTATATCCTACTTATTTCTAAAGAACATCGCATTTTCTTGGATATTAACCGAAAAACAACAACCAGTTTTAATATGGATTAGGGGGTATTGATTATGTTACGCATAGCTCTGTGTGATGATGATCCCAATTTCATGCACGAATTGCATCAAAAAATTATGAAGTGGTATCAAGAATCTGGATATAGGGCCCGGCAGAAAAATTTGTGTAAAAGGAGAGAAGCTGTAGTCAAGGAAACAGGAGCAAATCAGAGGATTTCCCAGGCAGGACACAGCCCGGCATAAC
>JAAWQS010000090.1 GCA_022800665.1 Oscillospiraceae bacterium | reverse complement strand
GACCGTTCTTTCTTCCATTCGCCTGGATGGGGAGAAAGCATTTACAACTTACCAGGGCGGAACAACCGGAGAACGTTTTGTCCAGTATTTGAAAGAGACTTTAGCATTTCGGCAATGGCTGCCTGTTCTTGCTTCTTCTAAGGCACAAGCTACATGGCCAGCCTCACCATTTTTCTTTAGCTTTATAGGCAATATTACACTTAATGCGATATTATATAAATCTTTCACACCCTTGTGTCCAGGCCCCGCTTGCTCCCGGTGGTGAACGGTACGAATAAGCTCTTTATTCCACCAGCATAGCTGGTGGTTTATTGTCTCTAAAGAGCCACTGAAAACGCCACGGACTTTATTGTCCCTGGCGTTTTCTGTATCTGCGTTAGCTGGCTTGGACGGCTTCCGCCTGTTTCTTCCTTTGGTAGTTCTCACGCCTTGCGGCAAGGAAGCGTTCATACCGGGCCTGGGCTTCGGGATCTCCACCGGCGGCTTTTTGCCGGTATTATTCCTCCCACTTGTCGATGAGCTGCTTGAGTTGATCGGCAAAGCGTGCCAAATCCTTGTTTGTTCGGCCCTTGCTGCGGAGAATGACCTCCTGCAGCAGCTTGCCCACAGCAACCAGACGCTGATAAGCCGCGGAAATCTTGCCGCCCGCCGTATGGGTCTTGCGCTCCGGCAGATAGCCGTGCTCCAGCTGACGGTTCTCCACTAGGTCGTATACCTCTGTATACTGGGGGGCGTGGGCGGTATAGCCCAGCCGCTCCAGGCTGTCTGCGAAGTAGGGGGCCACCTCCCGGTCGCCGTGGACAACAAAGAACCGGGTGGGATGTTCAAAGGACTGCGCCCACTCCAACAGATGTTTCCGGTCCGCATGGCTGGACAGACCCTTGAAATTGACGATTTCCGCCCGTACGGCCACATCCTCTCCGAAGAGCTTCACATGGACCGCACCCTCCAGCAGCGTCCGGCCCAGGGTTCCGGGGGACTGGAAGCCCACGAACACGACAGTCGAGTCGGCGCGCCAGAGATTGTGCTTTAAGTGGTGCCGTACCCGTCCGGCATCGCACATGCCTGAGGCGGAAATAATCACCTTCGGCGTCTTGTCGATATTCAGCATCTTGGACTCCTCCAGGGACTCCGTAATCCGCAGGCCGGGGAAGGAGAACATATTTGTCCCGTCCTTCACCAGGGCCAGGGCTTCGTCGTCCAGGTAGCCGCCCAGGTCGCCGCAGAAGATGGTGGTGGCCTTGCTGGCCAGGGGGGAGTCTATGTAGACTGGGAAATCGCTGACAGAGCGGACCAGCCGCTCCTGTTTGATCCGGCGCAGGAAGTACAGAATTTCCTGTGTGCGCCCCACCGCAAAGGCGGGGATGACCACATTGCCGCCCCGGCCCAGGGTGCGGTCAATGACCTTTGCCAGCTCGGAGGTGTAGCTCCACACCTCCACGTGGTCCCGGTCGCCGTAAGTAGACTCCATAACCACGTAGTCCGCCTTGGTCAGCAGCACCGGGTCCCGGATAATGGGCTGATTGCAGTTGCCGATATCGCCGGAGAAAACGATGGTCTTGGTCACGCCGTTTTCGGTGGCATCGATGGTGATGCTGGCGGAACCCAACAGGTGGCCCGCGTCGGTAAAGGTGACGGTGACGCCCTCGCACAGCTGGAAGGGCACGCCGTACTTGCGGGCGTGGACGTAGCCGGAGACACGCTCCGCGTCCGCCACGGTGTACAGCGGTTCCACCTTGCTCCGGCCAGCCCGCAGGTTCTTTCTGTTTTCGTAGTCCGCGTCGGACTCCTGGATATACGCGCTGTCCACCAGCATGATTTCCATCAGGCGGGCGGTGACGCGGGTGGTGTAGATGGAGCCGCAGAAGCCCTGCCGCACCAGCAGGGGGATGCGTCCGGTGTGGTCGATGTGGGCGTGCGTGACCAGAACGTAGTCGATGGTATTGGGGGCGAAGGGCAGCTCCCGGTTATCAATGTTGTCCTGGCCTTGCTGCAGGCCGCAGTCGATCAGAATCCTCTTTCCATTTACCTCCAGGCAGTGACAGCTGCCGGTAACACATTGGTCCGCGCCATAAAAGCTCAGTTTCATAAGCGGTAGCCCTCCTTTTTTCTAATAGTCACATTGTAGCATATAACCCAGATAATAGCAACAACAATCTGGAAAATTGTGAAAATCAGACAAAACCATTGGAAGGGTACACCAATATGCCGTCCGGTTCCGGGACGCTATGCCCCGGCCTCCAGCAGCTCCACCGCGTCGGCCACGGCTCCATCCAGGCAGTGGCCGACCACCGCCGCGCCGGACGAGCGCACCTCCGGTATGGCGTTGGCGGGGGTAAAGGCCCGGTCCGCCGCCCGCAGCATGGGCAGGTCATTGGCGTGGTCCCCGATGCAGTACAGCCGCTCGCAGCCGCACAGCTCCTTCAGCCGCAGGGCCATCTGCCCCTTGTCCGCGCCCTGGGCGGTCATCTCCAGCAGGTGGTCGCTGGAAAAGATCAGCTCATACTGCGATGCCCAGCCCTTTTCTGCCATAAACCGGCAGAGGTTTTGCAGTACGTCCAGATTTGCCACAAAGAGGGCCTTGACCAGCGGCAGGGGGACCAGCTGCGGGTCCACCGCCGGGATAACCTGGTAGCGCAGGGACGTCAGCTTTGCGTGCTGCTCGTTCCAGGGGGTCTGGTGGACCACTTGGATGAGGTCGCCCTCGTGGTACAGCTCCAGCGATAGCTCCGGAAACGCCTCCGCCGCGGCCCGCAGGCGCTCCAGACATGTGTCCGGCAGGAATCTTTTCACCAGATATTTCTCCGTTTTCCAATCGTAAATCGCCGCGCCGTTGTCCACAATGGAGGGGGCGTTCATCGGGACGCCCGCCGCCGGAACCCGGAACGCGGCCAGCGAGCGTCCGGTAGCCATGGCGAAGGTTCCGCCCTGGTCCATCCAGCGTTGGACGGCCTCCAGGTTCCGGGGATGGATGGGCGGCATCTCTCCGCCGCTGCGCAGGGCGGCTTCCGTGTAGCGCAAGGTATTGTCGTAGTCGCTGATCAGCAGCATTTTATCAAATTTTCCCATAGCGGTTCTATGTCTCCTTTGCCTTTCTGCGGCTATTTGGTGCCGAAAATCCGGTCTCCGGCGTCGCCCAGCCCAGGGACAATGTATCCCCTCTCATTCAGATGGCTGTCCACCGCGCCGCAGTATATGTTTACGTCCGGGTGATCGCGCTCAATGCGCTCAATGCCGCAGGGAGCTGCCAACAGGACCATCAGCTTGATGGAGGCGCAGCCGTACTCCTTCATGAATCCGATTGCAGCAGAGGCGGAACCGCCGGTAGCCAGCATAGGATCAACTATCAGAACCTCCCGCCCGGCAATGTCCTTCGGCATTTTGCAGAAATATTTCACCGGCTCCAGGGTCTCCTCGTCCCGGTACAGGCCGATGTGCCCGATTCTGGCGGAGGGAACCATCCGTAGCACCCCGTCCACCAAACCGAGTCCGGCCCGGAGTATGGGGACAATGGCGAACTTCTTTCCCTGCAAAGTGGGGGCCATGGTTTTGCAGATCGGCGTTTCCACCTCTTTTTCCATCAGCGGCAGGTCGCGGGTGGCCTCGTAGGTCAGCAGCATTCCAATTTCTGATACCAGCTCCCGGAATTCCTTGGTAGGCGTATGCTTGTCACGCAGGATGGACAACTTGTGGGCCAGCAGCGGGTGGCGGATGATGTGGACTTTTTCGCTGTACATAGCAGTTCCCCTCTCTCTTTTGTATATAGGAGCATTTTACTACAGAAAGAGAGAAAATGCAATGAAAATCAACTTTACAGACAGCCTCTTTCGCGGTATACTGGAGCGGTATCTGAGTGATAAGGAGATGGAACGATGGAATTGGAATTTATCGCCGCCGGGCAGATCGTCAACACCCACGGCGTACGGGGCGAGGTAAAGCTGCTGCCCCAGGGCGTGGACCCGGAGACGCTGCTGGACTGCCGGACGCTCTATATTGCCGGAAAGCCGGTTGTCCCCACGGCCCGGCGCATCCATAAGGGCTGTGTGCTGCTGAAGCTTCCGGGCGTGGAGGACATGGACGGAGCCTTGGCGTTGAAGGGAAGGGCTGTATCCATCCGACGCCTAGACGTCTCTCTGCCGGAGGGCGTGTATTTTGACGAGGAACTGGTGGGACTGACCGCCAGGGACGCTGCCACCGGCGAGACTCTGGGCCAGGTGGAGGAGGTGCTCTCCTATCCGGCCCACAAGGTCTACGTTGTCCGGGGCGGGAAGGACGAGTATTTAATTCCCGCCGTACCCGCCTTTATAGCAGCGGTTGACGTACCGGCGGGTACAATGGACATCCACGTCTGGGAGGGGATGGGCAGCCATGAGAATTGATATTATGACCCTCTTTCCTGAGACAGTGGGGGATATGATGAACGAGTCCATCCTGGGCCGGGCCCAGGAGCGGGGCTATATCCGGATCGACGCCCACCAGATCCGGGACTATACGGTGAACAAACAGAAGCAGGTGGACGACTACCCCTACGGCGGCGGACGGGGAGCGGTGATGCAGGCCGACCCGCTCTACCGCTGCTGGGCGGACATCAGAGAACGCTTCGGCACGGACCGCACCCGGACCATCTATCTCTCCCCCTGCGGCGAGACCTTCTGTCAGGCCAAGGCCCGGCAGCTGCTGGCGGACTACGGCCACTTGATTCTGGTCTGCGGACACTATGAGGGGATTGACGAGCGGTTTATTGAGGAGTGCGTGGACGAGGAGATTTCCATGGGCGACTTTGTGCTGACCGGCGGGGAAATCCCGGCGATGGCGGTGGCGGACGCGGTGTGCCGGATGGTCCCCGGCGTTCTGCCGGAACCGGCCTGCTACGAGGAGGAGAGCCACTGGTCCGGTCTGCTGGAGCACCCCCATTACAGCCGCCCGGAGGAGTGGCACGGACGGCGGGTCCCGGAAATCCTGCTCAGCGGCCACCACGAGAACGTGGCAAAATGGCGCAGAAAGCAGTCCATGCTCCGCACCCTCCGCCGCCGTCCGGACATGTTCCGGGAGGCGGACTTCATGGGAACAAAGCAGGACCGGCGTCTGCTGGCAGAGGTCTACGAGGAGCTGCGCCGGGATGCGCCGGCAGAGGCAGAATAACTGGGGGACAAGCCTCTCTACCTGTGGTTTACCCTGTGGAATCAACCAGAAAGCGGTTGCTTCCCCTGGCGGGACGGCGTACAATGTCCCCATCACACACGAAGGAGGACAACATTTTATGGAACAACAAGTACAGCTGGGGGCCTTGATCCGGGAACTGCGGACGGAGCGTGGACTGACACAGCAGCAGCTGGCAGACCGGCTGGGCGTTACGGACAAGGCGGTCAGCAAGTGGGAGCGGGACATATGCTGTCCCGATATCGCCCTGCTGCTTCCCCTGGCGGCGGTCCTGGGGGTGACGGTCTCCGAATTGCTGGCCGGACGCCGGGGTCCGGAGAACACCGCCCCCGCTGTGGAGGATATGGTCGTCAGCGCCATCAGCTACACGGAAACCGCCCGCAAGAAAAACAGTCTGGACTGGCGTCTGCTGGCCTTTATGGGGTTGACCGCATCCAGTATTATTGCCACGGCGACCTGCCTCATCTGCGACCTGGCGGTCAATGGGCGGTATCTGTGGTCCCCGCCGGTCTATCCGTCCGTCGGCCTGGCCTGGCTGGTCTGTACGCCGCTGCTGCTGGCCAGGCGCCATCCTGCGCGGTGGTCGCTGGCCGTTTTGACAGTTGCTGTACTGCCGTATTTGTGCGGTCTGGGATGGATGCTGAAACAGCCGCTGGTCATTAAAATGTCCATCTGGATTGCCCCTATTGGACTGGCCTATTTATGGCTGCTGTATTTTCTCTGCCTGCGGCTGCACCGCCGCAGATGGCTGGCGGCAGGTTGGGGACTGCTGTTGGCGGCGCCGCTGGCGGCGGGCGTCAATTTTGTGGTGGACTGCTATGTGGATTCGTCAGGATATCATAACGTTTGGATCGCCCTGCTGTGCGCCGCTGCCTGCTTTGCCGTGGACTACATTCAGGAGCGTTGGAGAAAGGTATGACGCAGATGGAACTGGTTCATGATTATATGCGGGACAGCCGCCTGCGGCATGGGCTGAATACGCTGGCGCAGCAAATTTATGGATTTGATTTTGAAGCCTGGGTACAGGATGGATATTTTGCGGGCGATTACATCCCCTATTCCTTTGTGGAGGATGGAAAAATTTTGTCCAACGCCTCCGCAAACAGGATGCGTTTTATGCAGAATGGGGCAGAAAAACACTATATCCAGATCGGAACGGTCATGACCAGCGAATCCTATAGACATCAGGGTCTTGCGAGAAAACTTGTCGAACACATCATTGAGACATATGAAAATCAATGCGACGGCATCTATTTGTTCAGCAATCTGGACGCTTTGGATTTCTACCGGAAAATCGGCTTCCAGGAGGGCTTGCAGTATCAATACGCACTGAAAGAGCCTGTCGAGGGATCAAGCAGCTCCAGCCGGTTTCAGCCGGTGGACAGGCAGGATCAGCAGGTCCGGCAGAAGTATATGGATGCTGTGCGCTCCTGCGCCGTCCATGGGTCTCTGGAGCAGTTGAACAAATTCGGCTTGCAGATGTTTTATACCTCCCAGTTGTCCAACGTCTATTATGCAGACGATATCGACTGCTTTGCCGTGATGGAACTGTCAGAAGGTACCCTGACACTCCAAAGCATCGTTAGCAGGGAGCATATCCCGATGCAAGAGATTATTGCGCGTATCAGCCAGAGCCGCTCGCGTCTGACGCTGGGTTTCTCACCCTGTGCCGGGGATGCAGCCCTGTTTGAAGCCTCCGCTTTCGACGGCGGCGATGTTCGCCTGTTTTACTGGGGAAAAGAATTGGAGCGCATTGAAAAAGAAAGGCTGTTTTTCCCCCTGCTGTCCCATGCATAAACCCGTGTTATCCAGAAGCAAACGGAACCAGGAGGATTATTTTTCATGGCAAGGACAATTCTGCACTGTGATCTGAACAGTTTTTATGCCTCCGTAGAGCTGCTGTCCCATCCTGAGCTCCGGCAGCAGCCGGTGGCTGTCTGCGGCGACCCGGACAGCCGCAAGGGAATCATTCTGGCAAAAAATGAACCCGCCAAGCGGTGCGGTGTGAAGACGGCGGAGACGATCTGGCAGGCCCGGCAGAAGTGTCCGGATTTGGTGTTCCTGCCCCCGCACCACGATCAATACAGGCAGTTTTCCCACATTATCAACAATATTTATGGTCAATATACCGACTTGGTGGAGCCGTTCGGTATCGACGAAAGCTGGCTGGATATCACCGGCAGTATGCACCTGTTCGGCGGAGACGCCAGAGCCATTGCCGACGGCATCCGCCGGCGTATCTCACAGGAGCTGGGGCTGACTCTGTCCATAGGGGTCAGCTTCAACAAGGTCTTTGCCAAACTGGGCAGCGACTACCGCAAGCCCGATGCCACCACGGTCATACCGCCGGAGAGCTGGCAGGAGATCGTCTGGCCCTTGCCCCTGAGCAGCCTGCTCTATGCCGGTCCCGCCGCCCAGCGGGCATTGGGACAGTACGGCATCCATACCGTCGGCGATCTGGCGGCGGTGGACCCGGTCCTGCCCCAGCGCCTGCTGGGGAAACTGGGACGGCAGCTGTGGGACTTTGCCAATGGCCGGGATACCGCTCCAGTGCGTCCCCAGCACGAGAAAGAGCCGGTCAAAAGCGTGGGCAACAGCTTTACATTCCGGGAAAACCTGATCTCCAGAGAGCAGGTGCTCCAGGGGATGAGCTTGCTGTGCGACAGCGTGGCATCCCGGCTGCGGCAGCAGAATTTATACTGCGGCGCAGTACAGATCGGCCTGCGGGACCCGGCTTTTCGCAATATTTCCAGACAAAAGCAGCTGGCCTGCAGTACGCATTCCATGCGGGACCTGCTGCGTACGGCCATGGAGCTGGCCGACTGTATCTGGAAGCCTCCCAGCCCCCTCCGGCTGCTCAGCGTTACTGCGCTGTCCCTGACAGACCGGCTGGAAACCTACGAGCAAGTGAGCCTGTTCGTACCGCAGCAGTCCGCCGGGGAGGCAAAACTGGAGAAGCTGGAGGAGACTGTGGACGCAATCCGAAAGAAATACGGCGGGAAGGCGATTGCTTATGGCGATACGCTCAGCCAGGCCGGACAGCTGCGTCGTACGGACGAGGCGTGAAGACGGTCTCAGCCGTCACGGCCCATGGCTTCCTCCAGTTTCCCAAGCGCACGTTTCTCTATGCGGGATACATCCCGCCCCGCTTATTGTAAGCGATTGTCCCTAAGAACTCGCCTCCAACTGACGGAAGCGGAACTTGATGATGATTTGCTTGTCGGCGGTCAGCTCCACCCGTTCGATGAGACTGACCAACAATTCCCGATTGGTGGAGGCGGTTTCCAGGAACCGCTCCACCAGTTTTTTTGCCAGGTCCATCTGCTCCGCCGGAGAGTAGTCTGGACGGTCCAGCTGGCTGAGGCGTTGCTCCAGGGCAGCGCGGTCGGATTTGACCTTGGTGTAGATGCGTTGGAAGTCGGCTTCGTCCAGGATGCCGCCGAGCTTATCCATGTAAACCTTGTCCAGATGGATGGTCAAACTTTCGATTTTGGCTTTCAGCGATGCAATCTCCTTTTCGTTGCTGGCCTCCGCCAGAGCCTTTGCTACTTCCCGCTTGGCCGCAGGCAGCAGCTGGTCTGCCCGAAGGTATTGCCAGCAGACCTCCTGTACCTTCTCAATCACCGCTTGGGTAACGGTCTGCTCCTTAATCGTATGGCTGGTGCAGACCCCCGCTTTGGTAAAACGTTGGTAGGTACGGCAGACGAAATACAGCTTATCCTCCCCCGCCGAGTTCTTCCGATTGAGTACCGCCAGCGGGTAGCCGCACTCGTGGCAGAAGATCAAACCCTTCAGCAGAAAATCATAAGTCCGACTGCGGGTATGCCTGCGGCTGTTGACCAGGGCCCGTACCTTGTCGAAGGTTTCCCGGTCGATGATCGGCTCGTGTGTGCCCTCTACCACCACCCAGTCCCGGCGGTCCTGCTTGATGCATTTTGGGGATTTGTAGTTAATCTTTCGGGTACGGCCCTGAACCATACTTCCGATGTAAGTCTCATTTTGCAGCATATCGGAAATGCGCTCGCTGCTCCACAACCCGGTGTAGGGGCCGGGATTGGCCACTGGCAAACCAGCATAAGTCGCTGGAGTGGGGACTCCCGTTTCATTGAGCCAGACGGCGATTTTCCGACAGCTCATGCCGTCCAGCGCCATGCCGAAAATCCTCCGTACCATCGGGGCCGCGTCCTCGTCGATGACAATTTTGTTCTTCTCCGTGGGGTGCATCTTGTAGCCGTAGACCGGCTTGCCGCCGATGAACAAGCCCCTGCGCTGCTTGTCATGCTTGACGCTGGAAATTTTTTTCGAGATGTCCTTGGCGTACATATCGTTCATGATAGCGCGAAAAGGTGTGATGTCATTGGCTGTGGAGTCCACCCCGGTGTCGATACCGTCCAGCAGGGAGATGTAGCGGACACGGTGCTCCGGGAAGTATCGCTCCATGTAGTGGCCGGTCAGGATGTAGTCGCGGCCCAGGCGGGACAGATCCTTGGTGATGACCATGTTTACCTTTTTGGCC
>JAAWQS010000009.1 GCA_022800665.1 Oscillospiraceae bacterium | reverse complement strand
TCCATAATTCCCGATTTGTCGAATAGGCATAGACTAAGTATACTATCATTACATACGACTTTCAGCTATCATTTTTAGGTGTTGATAGTAGTAGCAAGCCTGCAAATCAGTACAGACCGGGGGCAATCCTGGAAAAATTATATAACGGCGATTGGAGCCGCTGCACGATTCAAAGGTGGCGAGGCGGTGTCTGACTACATATGCGTGTTAGCCGCCCGGCTAGGCCCCGGACGGCTAACATAAGTTGGTCTGATGGTTTGAGCTGACTGCCATACAGCAGCGCCTTTCTGCTTTTTATTTTACGCACCAGCCCTCGTTTTGTCAAGATGGCGGAACGGGGGTTTTTGCCGTGCAGAACCGTACGGCGCAATACCACTAACAGGTTATCTCTGTACTGATAGGCTTTATCATAGCTTTCAAAACATGGCAGATGTTCGATGTCTTTTGATGTAAACTTAGGATAAGACTCTATTTTTCGGACGACATCCTCTCTGGAAGCAGTAGGAACGCCAGTATAAAGAAAACATTGTTTGCTTTCAGTAAATATTTTTCAATATCCTGTTGACTTTTTTCTTCTCTTTGCATATAATAGGTATGCAGGTAGAAATACGCTGTATACTTGTGTATCCGAATTAACGTTTAAGCGTACTATAAGTACGCCGGACACAGGGGGGCCGCCGCAAGGCGGCTCTTTATATATCTGGAGTGAATTTTATGGACATTTACGTTTATTCAGATGAATCCGGCGTCTTTGACTATAAACACAATGATATTTTTGTCTTTGGTGGAATTCTGTTTTACTCTAAGGAACAAAGAGATGTATGTGCAAGAAAGTATATACACGTGGAAAGAATAATCCGAAAAAACGGAAATTACCAGTGCGGTCAAGAATTGAAAGCAACTGCAGTTACCTTGTCTGATAAAGGAAAATTATTCCGCTCTGTGGCGCAATATCAGCGATTTGGAATTGTTATCAGTCAAAATCTGCTGCTTAAAAGCATTTTTAATACGAAAAAGGACAAGCAGAGGTATTTGGACTTTGCCTATAAGATTGGATTGAAACGTCTTTTTGAACATCTTATGCGAGATGGTATTCTTTCGGCTGATGATGTGAACAATATCTACATATCTGTTGATGAACATACCACAGCAACAAACGGGATATATGAACTTAGGGAAGCAATCGAGCGAGAATTCAAATGCGGGACACACAACTGGAACTACAGCACATATTTTCCGCCTATATTCACGAGCCTGCAAAATGTTACCGTATCCTTTTGCAATTCCGCCAAAAAGCCACTCATCCGGTCAGCAGATATTATTGCAAACAGGCTTTATTATGTTGCATGTAACAAACCGGATGACCTACACAAGCAGGGAATTTTTGTGGTGGAGCTTCCGGAATCATAAATGGGATGATACTGTTTGGAAAAATTTACAAGCAATGTCGGAAAGTAGCTGCGGAGCTTGATAGAGGCCGTCTCCTGATGGAGGCGGCTTTTTTTTGCGTCCATTTTCGGTCCCCAAAAGGCCAAAACTTAGCCATCTGCCGCCCGCTCTTTCTGGGAAGATAGACTTCAATGGATTTTTCCCGTGGGCTGACGATCCAGTACTCAGGGACGCCGCTGGACGCATAGACGTTTTTTTGTGCCGCTTATCGTTTTTGGCCGTGCTGGGGTGCAGCGGGGGCCATCGCCACCACCCCGCCCCTGATCAGCTCCTCCTGCCATTCTTCCTGATATGCCAAATTACTGCTCAATGCAAAGGCCTCCTTCTGCCGCTGCTTTATGCCAAATTTTCCGGGAAACTCACCTGCACGCACAGCTTCCCGCTGTGATAGCTGGCCGAAGCCGCGCCGCCCATCCGCTCCGCCAGCGCGCGGGCAATTGCTAACCCCAGTCCAGTGGATTCCTGAGCCGTCTCCACAGAGAAAAAGCGGTCAAAGAGCCTGCCTACCTGCACCTCATCCAGACTGGCGGCGGTATTTTCAAAGAGCAGTGTGCCGTCCTCCTGCAAGGCAAGGCGCAGGTCGCCGCCGCTGTACTTGATGGCATTGCTGAGGATATTGCTGAAAATCCGTCCAAGGGCCCGCCGGTCCAGACGCCGTACAACCCGCCGGTCCGGCATTTCAATCACTGGCACAATGCCCCGTCCGGTGAGGGCGGCGTAAAAGGCGGCCACAGCCTCCTCCAGCGCGCCGTTGAGGCACACCTCCTCTATATGCAGCTCGTCCGCCGTGGAAAGGACCACGGAGTAGCGGAACAGCTCCTCTGTCAGCTGCCGGAGGGCCTGCACCCGCTCCCCTATGAAGGACAGATACCGCGCCGCCTGTTCCGGCAGGGCCTCCCGGTCCAGCAGCTGCAAATAACCGCAGATGGCGGTCAGGGGGGTGCGGAGGTCGTGGGAGATGTTGGCGACGGCCTCCTTCAGCTCCTGGTCGCCGGACTGGTACTTCTGCCGCTGGCGGCGGAGCTGGCGGAGGCGGGTATCCAGCTGCGCCGCCAGACATCGGACATGCCGGTCACGGGTGGAGAGGAACAGAAGGTTGTTGGTATCTCCCTCCAGACGCTCCCCCAGCTGGGAGGCAATCTCGTCCAACCCCCGTCTAATGGAGCGGATTTTCATCCACTGGACCAGGATGACCAAAAGGAACAGCCAGGAGAGCATGGGCGTCACCTCTGTTTCTGCGCCAATTGTTCTTCACAGAACGTCACGGCTGTCTCCCAGATAATAGAACGGCTCATAGTTCCATAATCATAGAAACGCCTCCTGCTGAGAACATTGTACTATGTTTTTCCGCAGAAATCAATTCAAATCTTTCCGGCAAAACACTGCCAGCCCCACCCCGCTGCTGCCCGCAATAACGGCCAGGCTCAGCAGCGGAAGCCGCCACAGCTTCTCCACCTCCTGCACAGACAGCCGCAGGCATTGCCCGGTGGGAAATAAATCCAGCAAAAATTCATACCCCGCCCGTGCCGGAGGCCGGATATATGCAGGATTGGGAATCCTTTCTTCGATATATCTCCCGGTAATATCATAAATGGCAGTAAATTCCGGCGCATCCAGCCGCTCCAGGGTAATACCCAGAAAGACCGTGACCACAACCGCCGCCGTCAGGGTCAGAATTGCGGTATTGGCCTTATTTCCCATCAGCATTGCGGCCATGTTCAAAACCGACCCATAGGCGCACAACGCCAGCAGCCCCGCTCCCAGCAGTGCGAGGACCTGGGGAATCGGAATCCGGAAACCTTTCAATACCGGCATGCCAGCGGCAAAGGTCAGAACAATGTAAACCATTGCCAGCAGCAGGGCCGCACCCATACAGGTGAGCAGATTGGCGAAATAAATCTCCGTTCGGGTCCGGCCTGCAATCAGCTTGTTGCGCAGGGCGCCGTCGCTGAACTCCGCGCCCAGAAACACACTGACCAGCGGGGCGGTCATAAAGGCCGGCGTAGGGATGACCCGCGCCGTGGCGAAGGCAAACAGGAGCAGGTCCTCCATACCGGCTTCAAAGGGCTGTCCGCTGAGAAACGCCCTCCAGCACGTACCCACAACAAAGAGGGCATAGAGCAGCATTGCGGCCACTGCCACGTAAAAGGCCCTGCTTTTCCTGAGCCGCGCAAAATTGGCGGACAATAGATTATACATCCCAACGACCTCCCCTATTTGATGTCCTTCCGCCGGAAGTACGCCTGCCCGCCTCCGGCTGTGCAGAGCGCGATCAGAACAGAATACAGGGACATCCTTCCAGTCCGGCCCGTCATGATCATATATTGGGTCGCCTGACCGGTGGGCAGGAAATCCATTGCAAACTGATAGACTGCCCGCTCGCTGTCCGAGAGATACTTCGGGTTTGGCTCTATGTGGGAAACCATCTCCCCGTCTACCATCTCAAAAACCGCACGCTCCGACGGTGCGTCCAGCCTGGCGGCAACGTAGGTGGAGGCAATCATCATGCCGAAAAAGAGCAGGATGCAGAGGATGCAGCCGGTGGACTTCTGACTGACGCTCATGCCGACGAAGGTATAGAGGGAGCAGAAGGCCGCCGCCGTAGCCAGCGTACCCAGCAGAGTGTTCAAAATGACCCGCACGCTGAGGGCCGGGCTGCCCAACACCGGCAGTCCCACTGCCAGAATGGCCAGCAGATAGACGGCGATGAACAGGAGGCAGGCAATGGAGACCGTCAGCAGGTTTGCCAGATAAATATGCATCCGGCTGTGGCCTACGGCGATTTTGTTGCGTACGGCCCCGTCGCTGTATTCCGTCCCCAGGAATACGGCGGTAAACACCGCTATCGTCAGGCCCTCGACCATGATAACGGTAAAGAGAGCCTCGTCCAGCGTGGTCCGATAGCCGAACTTTCTGTCTTGATAGATGGTATAAATCCGGAATAGAGCGAAGGCCGCGTGGAACAGCAGCGTCCCCCAGAACAGAAATGTTTTTCTCATCCGCAACAGATTTGCCGCCAGCAGCCTACGCATGTCCGCCACCTCCCACCAGGTTGACAAAATAGCTCTCCAGACTCTCGTCCCGCTCCTGCATGGACAGCGCCTCGCAGTTTTCCTTTGCCAACGCCAGGGTGAGCTGGGAGACATTGAGCTGCGCAAATATGTCCGCCTCCTTTTCCGAGCGGATTTTGTAATCCACCCCCATGCCGTCCAGCACCCGTGCCAGTGCGCCGGTGTCGCTGACCTCCACATGGACGCATTTCCGGCAGGCCGCCTCCAGCTCCTGGGCGCTCAGCTCCTTCACCATGCGTCCGCTGTCGATGAAGCCGTAGTGGGTGGCCAGCCTCGCCAGCTCGTCCAGGATATGGCTGGAGATGATGACGGTAATCTGCCGCTCCCGGTTCAGCTTCAGAATCAGCTCCCGGACTTCAATGATCCCCTGGGGGTCCAGTCCGTTGACCGGCTCGTCCAAAACCAGCAGGTCGGGGTCCCCGGCCAGAGCCACCGCAATGCCCAGCCTCTGTTTCATCCCCAGAGAGAAGTGGCGGGCTTTTTTCTTTCCCGTGTCCTCCAGGCCCACCAGCTTCAGCAGGTCCGGTATGCCGTCGAAGGAGGGACGGCCCAGGATGAGATACTGTTCCTTCAGGTTGTCCTCGGCGGTCAGGTCCAGGTAGATGGACGGCGTCTCCACCACCGCGCCCATACGCCGCCGGACTTTCGACAGCCCCCGGCGGTCCGTATGGGACACGCCGTAGAGGGTGTACAGACCGGACGTAGGCGTCTGCAGACCGCAGACCAGCCGGATGAGGGTGGTTTTGCCCGCGCCGTTTCTGCCTACCAGCCCGTAGACCGCGCCTTTGGGCACATGCATGGACAGACCGTCCAGAGCCGTGAAGCGGCTGTAGCGTTTGCTTAATTTTTCTGTTGTCAGGACATACTCCATAGAGCCGTTACCTCCATTTTGCTGTGATGGGGGTATGATAGCAGAGAGGCGTAAAGAAAGCGGTAAAGAAAAAGGTAAAGAAACCGTATAGATTTATTCCCCCGCCAGCTTAAACCCGATTCCCCATACGGACTCGATGTACTCCCGTCCGCCCGCGTCCCGCAGCTTCCGGCGCAGATTGCTCACGTGCATTTTCAGCGACGACTCCGTACAGTCCGGCGTATCGGCGCTGATGCGGTCCAGCAGAACGGACTTGGCGATAACCTGGTCCGGATTCTGCAGCAGCAGCTTCAAAATAGCGTATTCCGTACGGGTGAGCCGGACCTCCCGGCCCTCTGCCGACACCTCGCGGGATGCCGGGTCCAGCCGCAGTCCGGACCGGGACAGCGTTTCGCTCACCGGCTGGGCCGTCCGCCGGAGGTTCACCGCAATCCGGGCCAGCAGCTCCCGGATATCGAAGGGTTTGGTCACGTAGTCCGCCGCGCCGCCCAGCAGCAGGCCGACCTTGCCGTCGATATCCGCCTTTGCGCTGACGATGATGACCGGCAGGTCCCTGATTTCCGGCAGCAGCTCCTCGCCGGACAGCCCCGGCAGCATCAGGTCCAGCAGCGCCAGGTCCGGGCGGTCCGCACCCAGGGCCAGCCGTCCCTCGGTGCCGGAGTAAGCGCGGGAGACCCGGTAGCCCTCACGGGTCAGGACCTCCTCCAGCATGTCCCCAATAGGGACGTCATCGTCGATGACCAGAATATGTTTCATAATTCGTTTTCTCCGTTTCAGCAGGGTTCCTCTGCATTATAGCCCGGAATCCTCCCGGAGACAAGGTTGATTTTATGCGGAAAGCATAGTATAATGTGGATTAAGAAATTTGATACGAGAGAGGAGGACTGTATAATGAACAGCAATCTGGCCTATCAAGAGGAATTCTGGGAAGAATTGATCAATGGCCGCGCGGTGGCGATGTCGCCCGCCGCTACCAATCATAACCGCGTTGCAAGTATGATTTTTCATATTTTCCAGGGTTATCTGGATGGAAAAAGCTGCGAGCCCTTTGCTGACAACGAAACAGTCTATCTAACCAAAACGGACCATTTTGTTCCAGACTGCATGGTTGTCTGTGACAAAGACAAGATCAAGAGCGACGGCGTCCATGGCGCGCCCGACTTGGTGGTTGAGGTGCTCTCCCCCAGCACCGCACGCAGAGACAGGGGGCATAAAAAAGATGTCTATGAGGCCTGCGGCGTTCCGGAATATTGGATCGTGGATACTCTCAACAAATCCATTGAAGTATATTTGCTGCGGGACGGGAAATATATCATGGACAATCTGTATATCCTTTACCCAGACTTTGTGCTGGAAAAAATGAAGGATGAAGAAAAAAAAGCTATAGTGACAGAGTTTACCTGTCATCTATATGATGACCTTGTTTTCAGTCTGGAGAAAATTTTCTCCCGCGTACCATAAAGCCAGGAGGTTTCCATGGAAGTAACAAACAACAAAGAGGGCAAGCCCCTGGAATACTATCTGGCCCGCTATCAGGCCGGCGACCCGGCGGAGATGGCGGCCCGCTGCGGACTGCCCTGGGACGGCAGCGTCTTTACCATCCGTTTTTTAGGACGGCAGTATACCATTTCCCATCCGGACCTGACCATCACGGGAGAGACGCCGGTGAGCAATCCCGAACGGATTCTCTTCCTCCGCTACCTGCTGGACGGACAGGCAGCGGCAGCGGCAGGAAAATTCCTGGCCTATCAGGAATTCCCGTGGGGGGAGGTGTACCTCCAGCAGTTTACGGGCCGGTGCATCAAGCGATACGCTTTCAGCTACGGCGGCAGGCCGGAGGCGTTGGAGAAAATTATGGAAAAAATGCCCGCCCAGCGCATCCCCCGCAGCGACCAGGGCTGGCAGGTGGAGCTGATGCCGGGGCTGGAGATCCAGTTCCTGCTGTGGCTGGGGGATGAGGAGTTCCCGCCCAACGCGCAGATTCTGTTTTCGGATAATTTCCAGTACGCATTTACGGCGGAAGATTTGGCTAACATTGGCGATATTGTCATGAACCGGATGAAAATGGCGGGGACAGCGCGGTGAGGCATCCCAAAAGCGGTCGGGGACACTCCCGACCGCTTCCCGTTTTTTAAGCCCCAACCGGCTCCTTTATCTCCAGCGACTGGATTACATCCTCCAGCTGCCGTGCGGAGGCATACAGGGCTTCCCCCTCCTCGCGGCTGAGGCTGATCTCCAGAATCTCCTCCAGACCGCTGCGCCCCACAATGGACGGAATGCTCAACGCCAGATTTTTCAGTCCGTATTGGCCGTCCAGTACCACGGACACCGGCAGCACAGCGTGCTCGTTCTTGACAATGCACTCGGCAATCCGGCCCACCGCCATGGCGATGCCGTAGTAAGTGGCTCCCTTGCGCTTGATGATCTCATAGGCGCTGTCCCGCACCTGCCGGTACAGCCGCTGGAAGTCCTCCGCATCCAGACGCCGTCCCCGGACGCGGGCAAAGTCCTCCAGGCTCAGGCCGGACACGCTGGCCTCGCTCCAGACCGCCAGCTCGCTGTCCCCGTGCTCGCCGGCAATGAGCGCATGGACGTTCCGGCTGTCCACCCCCAGCTCCTCGCCCATCAGCTGCTTGAGCCGTCCGGTATCCAGCACCGTGCCGGAGCCGATGACCCGCTCCTTGGGATAGCCGGAAATCTTCCACGCCGCGTACGTCAGCACGTCCACCGGGTTGGACACAATCAGCAGAATGCCGCCGAATTCCCTGGCTGTGATCTCCCGGATGATGCCCTCCATGATCTTGATATTCTTGCTGATCAGGTCCAGCCGGGTTTCGCCGGGCTTCTGGTTGGCTCCGGCGGTGATGACCACCAGGCCGCAGTCGGTGATGTCGTCGTAGGTCCCCGCCGTGATCTCCATTGCCCGGCCATAGGGCAGACCGTCGCTGAGGTCTATGGCCTCGCCCTCCGCTTTTTCATGGTTCATATCCAGCAGTACCATCTTGGAAAACAGTCCCTGCTGGAGAAAGCGGAAAGCGATGGACGCCCCCACAAATCCGCAGCCGATGACCCCTACTTTTCTCGGATCAGTATTCATCTGCAACTCTCCTTTCCCATTTCGTGCGCTCTTAGTAGTTCCGCTTTTGAGAAAAGTTATTCTGTACTTTGCCGGATGGATAAATTTGCAGGAACTATTTGCTATGGCTCCATTGGCGGTCTTGCAGGAGACGGCTATGTCCAGGAACAGGACGTTATGCGGCGTACGCCCTCTGTCTGCCAAAGGACAAGGGGGGCAAAAGAGCATAGCGGCAGAGGACCGGGAAGCGCTTCCCGGTCCTCTGCCTGACGCTTTGTTTTACCCTATACCCGTCTCAACCGATCTCGTACCAGCGGATTTCGTTGGCCTCCAGGTCCAGGGGGAAGCTGGAGCCATCGCCCCGGTACACGGTAGTGGACTGCGGCTCGTAGGTATTATTCACAACGCAGAACTTACCGTTTTTCACATACGCATGGACATCCACATTAAAGTTAGAAGACAGCCACAGATTCAGCTGCTCCTCGCTGTGGACGCTCCAGAGCACAGCCCGGTGGAGCAGGCGGCTGTTGGCGAAGGAGTAGGGCAGGCCGGAGAGATATACCGCCCGTCCGTTGCCGAACTCGTTCACCGCCAGCTGAACCGACCGGTCCCGCTGGATCAGGACCTGTGCGCCGGGCAGGGCGTAGATTGCCTTTTGCCCCTCCCCGAAGTCCACAGGAGCGGTACAACCGCCCAGGATAAAGTGTTCCGGGTGTTCCTCCCAGTTGTACTTGTCGTAATTCAGGGTCAGGCCGGTCTCCTTCTCCACGCCCAGCACGCTGGACAGCTGTAGATACCGTCCCTGGTACTGGTGGCCGGAGGGCTCGCCCACGCCGATGAAGCCGCCGCCATTCCAGACAAACCGCTTCACGGCGGCAGAAATCTCCGGGTCCTCCCAAACCGCGCCGCCGGTGTGCGCCGTGCCGCCGCCGCCGGCATTGATGAGCACGTCCACATCCTCCAGGACGGCGGGGTTGGCTTTGATATCGTCAAAGCTGATAAAGCGCACGTCGTAGGGCGCGCCGGACAGGGCTTCGATTACCCCGGCATAGGAGTAATTCTCCTTCTGGTACAGGGCGTGATGGACCATGTGGCATCCCCAGGACCGGGCCTTGCCCCAGCTGTTGAGGACCGCCACGGTTTTGACACAGTAGGGTGTGGTTCCCTTGATATTCCCGTACAGCTCCCGGAACTCATTGCACACCTGCTCCACGTAGTCCACAAACTCCGGGAACTGGCAGGCCAGCTTCAGGTATCCGCCGTAGCCGATGCGGTCGATGGGCTTGCGGAGGATCGCCCGGCGGGCAGTGACCCAATTCTCTTTGGCCTCCCGGACCGGATCGCCGCCCTCGTGGAAGGTATCGGGGAAGAAGTAGGGGAGGAACCGGCCCTCGGTGTAGGCCACGCCGGGGATATCGGAGATGAGGCGCAGGGTAGACCCGTTGCCCACGCTGCCCACCACCGCGTCCAGACCGATGGCCTTGAATTCCTCCAGATATGGCTCGGTGCCGATCCAGTGGTCTCCCAGGAACATCATAGCCTCCTTGCCCATCTCGTGGGTGATGTCCACCATCTCTTTAGCCAGCTTGGACACCTCGCGGCGCTGGAAGGCCATAAAATCCAGAAACTCCTTGGAGGGGACCCGGTACTGGTTGTTGTAGTAGCCCTGGTCGATGATGTATTCCGGGCGGAATTTGTAGCCAACCTCCCGTTCAAACTGCTCCAGGATATAGGGGGAGACGCTGGCGGAGTAGCCGAACCAGTCCACATATTTCTCCCGCTTCAGCTCGTCGAAGACCAGGGTGAACTGGTGGAAGAAGGTGGTGTAGCGGATGACGTTCACATAGGGGTGCTCCTGGATGAACCGGCGCAGCCGGTCCATTGTAAAGGCGCGGGTCTTGGGCTGGCGGACGTCAAAGGTGATCTGGTGCTCAAAATTTTTCCAGCCGTTGGTAACGGCGTTGTACATGTGGACCGGGTCCCAGATGAGGTAGGCGAGAAAGCTGACGGTGTAGTCGTGGAACGCCGCAGGGGAGGGGATCACCACGCGCCCCGCCGTCTGATCGTACGTCCAGGCGTCCGGCGGCAGGGGCCTGCCGGTACTGCGGTCCACCACCTCCCACCAGCGTTTGGGGTCGTCGCGGGCGTTGACCTCCAGCAGCTCGCCGCTGATGCCCTCCATCAGCGGGATGGACAGCGGTCCGCCGGAGGCGGTGCGGAAGCCGGTCATGATGTAGCACTGCTGCACCTCCTCCGGATGGGCCTTTGCCCAGGCGTTGTCTTTACGGGTGGTGTAGTAGGTGGAGTAGACCTTTGCATCCACGCCCCTCAGTTCTTCCGGGTAATCGGTGCCGTCGCAGTCCCGGATGGCGTCCGCGCCCCAGCGCCGGACCAGCTCCAGGGTTTCGGGGACCACGTCCACGTCTGTGGGGATTGTCACCCGGCCAAAATTATGTTTCTCCATAGTCTCTTCCCTTTCAGCGGCGTTTTCTGCCCCTCGGTTCCTCGAAGGGCTTGTTGTACAGCGCCAGCGTCCCAAGCAGCAGGGCGACGCCCAGAAGCATCAGTCCCAGACCGCCCAGCTGGCCGGTCTGCTTCCAGCCGCAGATCAGCAGGGCAAAGCCCCCGATAAAGGCTGCCAGCATCAGAACCGCCCGCAGGGCGGTGTGTTCTTTCCAAAAATTCATCGTACACCTCTCAGCCTTTCAGTCCGCCCACAGTCATACCCTGGGTCAGTTTTTTCTGTACGCAGATGTACAGGATCAGGGTTGGCAGCATCACCAGCACCAATCCGGCGTACAGAACCCCGAACTGGGCCGCAGACTGCTGGGCCTGCATCAGATTCAGAAGTCCTACCGGCAGCGTCTTCTGTCCGGTTGCGCTGCTCATAAGGGTCATGGAGATGATATACTCATTCCAGAAGGAGAGGAAGTTAAAGAGGATGATGGTGATAATGGACGGCTGGGCCATGGGGAAGATAATCCGCACCATAGTCGCGCCGTAGCCCGCGCCGTCGATATACGCCGCCTCCTCAAAATCGTGGGGCAGGGTGGCGAAGTAGCCGGAGAGGAGATAGATGGTAAAGGGCAGCGCGGTGGCGGCGTAGACCAGGGCCAGGACAAAGAGATTGTTGAGCAGCAGTCCGTTTCCCAGCGCTTTTTTCAGCCACACATCCCCGTCCTTGAGCATGAGGAAAATGGGGACCACAATATAGTTGACGTTGATGAACAGGCCCGCCATAAAGGCGGTGTTGAGGAATTTCCGTCCGGCGAACTGGAACCTGGACAGGCAGTAGGCCGCCGGGAGGGCCACCACCAGCAGCAGGACCAGGCTCAGGGCGGTGACGATGACGGAGTTAAGCATATAGCTGCCCATGCTGGCGGCGTTCCAGGCGTCCACGAAGTTCTGCCAGTAGAACCCGGCGGGCAGGGCCCAGGGGTTGCCGTAGAACTCGCTGTTCTGCTTGATGGAGGCCAGGAACACCCAGGCCACCGGCACGATAATCAGCACGGCCAGGGTAATCAGGACCACATAGATAAAAATCTTAAAGACCGGCTCAGCGGAGCCTTTTTTCTGTTGCATACCGTCGCCTCCTTACATTTCCAGCACGTCCCGGCGCGTCACCTGGTTCACCAGCGCAGAGAGCAGGAAGGAGAACAGGAAGATGACCACGCCGGCGGCCATTGAGTAGCCGTAAAGGCCCGCGTCCTTCTGGTTGTACATAAAGCTCAAGCCCACGTCGGCCATACCCTTGGCCACCATAGCCTTGACGAAGAGGAAGGCCATATTGATGGTGGAGATGATGAAGAAGGTAAGGGTAGTGCGGATGTTGGTCCAGATGAGGGGGAGGGTAATCTGGAAGAACTGGGCCAGCCGCCCCGCGCCGTCCAGGCTGGCGGATTCATAGAGGTCCACCGGCACGGCGGACATGGAGGCCATATACATAACCATGTAATAGCCAATGGCCTGCCAGACCATGGCGATAATGATAGAGATCATGACCATCTGCTGGTCTTTCCAGAGGATCATAACATCCCGGCCCGCGATGGCGGAGAGGACGGAGTTGAGCATACCGTTCTCCGGCTTGTAGATAGCGGAGAAGATACCGGCGATGACCACCACGGAGAGGATATTGGGGATGTAGAAGATAACGCGGAAGAAGCTCTGGCCCTTGATTTTCTCACGGGTAAGGATGCCGGCGAAGACGAGGGCAAAAAAGAAGGTGACGGCAGTGACCACCACAATCAGCAGGATGGTGTTCTGCATGGAGGCGATAAACTTGGCGTCCTGGAAGAGGACCTTGAAGTTATTCAGGCCCACGAAGGTTTCCGTAGGGGAGTAGGCTCCCCGCTCGAAGAGGGACATACGGAAGACGTTGAGGGTGGGCAGAACCATAAAGATAAAAAACAGGATCACGGCAGGAGCCACGCACAGGGCGATAAAGCGGCTGCGCTCCTTGCTGCGGCGCATAAAATCTCTCCCTTCTCTTGAAACACACGCAGGCGGCGGTGAGCAAACGCCCACCGCCGCCTGCCAAACGGACTATACGGCTTGTGACACAGCGGTTACTCCATGATGTTTGCCCGCATCTGGTCGCTGGCGGCCTTGAAGTCGCCGGACCACTGCTCAGCTGTGACGGAGCCGTTCACCAGGCCGTTGACGGGATCAAAGAAAGCCTCGCGGTTGGTACCCAGACCGGCCACGGCATTATAGGCGGCGAAGTTGCCCATAGCGGCGTCGGCGCCGTTGTCATAGATGGAGTAGAACATCTTGTTGTCGCCCTCCAGGCTGCCGGTCAGGCCGGGGACGGGCTGGATGGCGCCGCCCTTGGCAAAGATGCCGCAGGCCGCGTCGCTGTACAGGAAAGCCACGAACTGCTTGGCGGCGTCCATGTTGGGCGCGCCTGCGGGAATCCACGCCTGCTCCAGCCAGCAGTAGCTGGCGCCGTTACCGCCAGACTTGGCGGCAGGCAGGGCGGTCATGCCCCACTTGAAGCCGTCGGCCCGGGGCGCTTCGGCCATCTCGCCCACGATCCAGGTGCCGTTGGGCATGAACAGGGCCTTATTGTCCAGCACCAGCTGCTGGTTCTGGGTGAAGTCCTGGTCATTGGCCTGGGCGGGGGTGACGGGGTTGGTGTAGGAGGCCAGCTTGGACACGATATCAAAGCAAGCCTGACCCTCGGCGGTATCCCAGATGCCCTCTTCATAGCGCAGGGCCTTGTTGTAGAAGTCGGGTCCGCCCACGGAGTACATCAGGGCATAGAAGAAGGCGTCAAAATAGCCGGTGGTGGGGTATGTAAAGAGGTACATGTCGGGATTTTCCGCCTGAACCTTGTCGCCCAGCTCCCACATCTCGTCCCAGGTGGCGGGAACGGTCCAGCCCTTCTCCTCGAAGAGACCGGCGTTATAGAACAGGCCGCAGGGGGAGTAGAACATGGGTGCCAGGTAGGTTTTACCGTCGTTGTAGGGATTGGTGACAGAGGTATCGGTAAAGCCGCCGATGATCTTGTCGCCCACGGTATTGCTCTCGCCGGGGATGGTCATGGATAGCACGTCGGTGATCTCCGCGATGTTGCGGTCCTTGATGAACTGCTCGGTCAGGCCCTTTTCACGGCCTGTTGCCAAATGGATCACGTCGGGGAACTCGCCGCCCTGCATAGCGGGACCGATCACGTCCTCCAGGTTCTTGTCGCAGATCAGCTCCACATTGATGCCGGTCTCGGCGGTAAAGGCGTCGCAGACCTCCTGCCACATGCCGGGGTAAGCCTCCTCGTAGCCGGAAGCCAGAGCGGCCACCTGGATGGTGGTATCGCTGCCGGCGGGTTCGGCATCTCCGCCGGAATCGGGGGTCTGACTGCTGTCAGCGGGGGGCTGCTGGTTGTTCTGGCTGCTCTGGTTGTTTCCGCCGCCGCAGGCAGCCAGCAGAGACAGGACCAGGACAGATGCAAGGATCATGCTGAGAATCTTTTTCATGTCCAATTCCTCCAATCATATTTTGCAACGCCATTCAGATCGGGCGGCACGCCCTGCGTTACATCTATGATTATACACGGACGGCAGGTTTAGGCAATTGCATTGTTGTGCTCTTTTTTAGATATATTGCGGTTTTCGTTTTTTTGCGCAAACGATGGCCTGAATTTTTTTATATTTTCAGCAAATTGATGATGCCGCGGGAGGGTTTGCCGCTGCCATCCTGCCCGTGCGGGGAAAAAGAGGGGGAAGCGACAAAATATTTTCGCCGGTTGCATCCCCAAAAGGAAGCTGATATAATAGAAAACAGCCGGTAAAATTGAGATGTTTTACAATCTTGCGGCAGAGGGGGCGGGGGCATGAGCACCCAGCAGTACATGATAGAGAAGTCCGCCGGCAGCAGGGAAGGCGCCCGGCTGCGGTATGTGACCTGGGCGCACTACAGCGAGGAGTGGCACTCCACCCTCCACACCCACGCCTGCGCGGAGCTGTTTTTCATCACCGGCGGACACGGCGTCTTCCAGGTCTGGCAGGACCGCTTTCCCGTGGCCATCAACGACCTGGTGGTCATCAACACCAGCACCCCCCACACGGAGACCAGTCAGAACGGCAGTCCGATGGAATACGTGGTGCTGGGGGTGGAGGGCCTGGAGACGCTGACGGATATCAGCGGCTGGGCGTTGCTGCATCTGGCGGCGGAACAGGAGGCGGTATCCGCCTGCCTGCGGATGATGGTGCAGGAAATCCGCGCCCGCCAGCCCGGCTGCGACGAGATTTGCCAGAGCCTGCTGGACATCATCCTGCTGCGCCTGCGGCGGCGGGAGGACTTCGCCCTGAGCAGTTCCCCGGCGGGACGGCGCACCAGTCAGAACTGTGACCTGGCGCGGCGGTATATCGACAACCATTTCAAGGAAAACCTGACCCTGGACCAGCTGGCGGAGATGCTGCATATCAACAAATACCACCTGGCCCACACCTTCCGGGAGGAGTTCCACACCTCCCCCATCAGCTACCTCATCTCCCGCCGCATTGAGGAGAGCCGCTTTCTCCTGCGGGAGACCGACCACCCCCTCTCCCTGATCGCCCAGATGCTGGGCTTTTCCTCCCTGAGCTACTTCTCCCAGTGCTTCCGCCGGGTGGAGGGCGTCAGTCCTATCGAGTACCGGCGGAAAAACCGGTAAACGCCAACAGAGACCGCCCGGTCAGGGCGGTCTCTGCATTACTCATAGGGGATGATGACTCAAACACCTCATCTATCTGCTAGTGCATCAGAATTTTCATTATGCCATCCTAAGATCAATAGTGATTGTATAAACAAAATCAGCATAAACCGTTTTACTATTTCCGTTGGCAAGATAGGGGTACAAATACTCATAGCCTGAAGAGGATGAAAACGAGGCGCCGCCGCCTCCACCAGTTGCCTTATAGGGATAGTGATTTCCTGTACCGTCATTATTTACAGCTAAGCCATAATATATGCTAACGTTAGTAGGCTTATATGTTACCGACATCAAAGCATCAGAAACAGACTCCCCTGCAAAATACATAACCGAATTTGGAGGAAGTTCAATATCCGTATAGCTCGTTAACGGCATCAAATCAGTGTCAACAACAATAACATGCTTGATATCACCGTTTCCGTTAGTTGGGGAACTGGAAATAGGTGTGGGATTTTCATCCTCCTCGACATCGTAAACAAGCGCTGCATCATTGTTAAGCAACTCTTCATAGGTAAGAACATTATCTATTTTTCCCTCGCCATTAGTCACAGACTTATCGACGAATACAGCGCTGGCCTCGCATACACAGGATACCATCATAGCTACTGCTACAACTACCGAAAATAACTTTTTTTTCATGTTAGTCCTCCCATAATTAGTAATGTCAATACTTCACAAAGCCCGATACTTTTTCATACTTACATTAAAAAGGAATCTGATGCCTGTATAATCGCAGCTGTTTCAACTACTGCACAATTCCTCCTTTCTTACCATGTTAAAGCCTAAACTTACTGCGCCGCATTAAAATAGTAACTGCCTCGATCCCCAAATTAAATTATAAGATTGAATTAGTTCGAGCAAATACAGTGTAATATATATAACTTGTTTTGTCAAGGTATTCATAGGAAGAATGCGGAATATTGTAAGGTTATACAAATTTGTATGCACTATAAAGACTTTTGAATAATACATGTCTTTAAGATGTATTAACGTGTGAAAAATTTTGTGCAACTATACCAATTTGCTTGTACCACAGTTTATAACTGAGGAGCTTAAAACTCCTGTTCCGGAAAAAGATGGAGGCCGCCCGGTCAGGACAGTCTCTGTTGACTATTTTTACATATTATTCAGGAATAATAATTTGCTCTTCCAAAGCAGAGGGTTTGTTTTCCCACAATCCTGGCAGTTGAAGATTTTCATTATATACAAAGCATATGTTCTCATGGGAAACGCTCCCGGAGATTAAAATGGAACCCTTGAAAAAGCACAAATCTTCTGGCTTATACCATGTAACGTCCTTGTAAAAGAGGCTGTTATAGTTAGCGATCAGGATATCTTTTGATTTGCTGGTAAATTGGAAAAGATAAACTTCTATACTATATCCGGGCGGCACACAATAGCAGAACCAACGATTTGTATGAATGGTGCGAAGGTGATAGGGGGACAGCTCGTTTAGTATACGAGTGGAATCACGCATTTTATCAGCGGCTGGCCATCCGTTTTTGGTCAAAGAAAAGGCATCTGCTATTGGCAAATGAGCTGAAATGTATTCAGCATAATCTTTGCCTTGAATATTTTCCAAAAGTGACAACATAATTACACAACTCCTGATGGGAACTATTTTATAAACCAGCAATGTGCAGAGGGATAATTATTGCTATGATAGTGGTACCAATATCCACTTGCATACTCGCCCTCCGGCCCTCTAACTCCGCCACCAAGAGTTTGACATAAACTTGAGGCATAGTTGCTTTTGACAGTGAACACACCCGCCCTTGAACTGTTAAGTTTCATAATAGCAAGGGCAGCGTTTCGTGGGATATCTATCGGGCATACGAGAACAGTATTAGCCTTTCTCTTTTCCATTGCTTTCTCTGTGTAAAAGCTGGGAGTTTTTTCTCCATTGGGGAGAAAGTAATTTCCGCCTCTGCTATGAAATGTTCCCTGCTCTAATTCACGCCCGCAGTAGGGGCAAGTCTGGTTATTCATAGTTCTTCGCCACAATAGGGACACCTTTCGATCGTCATATTTATTCGCTCAGGTATCCGCTTCCCACATTTAGGACAGCGTAATTTCCATGCAGCTACTATAATCGCAACAATTAAGACTACTATGCCGAGCATATGAAGCGCGCTATTATTTTCCCAATAATACCCCAGCAAAAGAATAGCTCCTCCAGCTAATCCGATCCCTCTGACAATCCAGCACCAAGCATGATAACCCATAATTAAACCTCACCTTTACTCATACGGTGTAATGATTTTTTAGCAGGTCCGGCACAGGAAGGCGTCGGCCATTGCGGTCCATCCAGTGAAACAGGATATGGCGGCAGTCCAATAGCACGGCTCTTTTCCATTGCTTTCTTTGTAGAATCTGGGAATTTTCTCTCCGTTGTGGAGACAATAATTCTACCTGAGTGGATGGACGTGGGGGCGTTTCATCCGGGGAACCCCACCACCGCAAGCGGTCCCCCTCCCCTTTCAGGGGAGCTGGCACGCGAAGCGTGACTGAGGGGTTGTTCCCGGCAGAATTCATTGCTCACCAGCATAATACGCCCTCCAGCAGGGGGAATGTCAAGAAAAATTTCTACCACTACTATGAAACTTTCCCTGCTCCAATTCATGCCCGCAACAGAGGCAAGTTTGGCAGTTCATATGTCGCACTCCCAGTAATTTGCTGCAAGACAGCAGACTAATTGTTCCAGCCTTTGTACCATACGTTCCGGAAATATCGTGTTTATACGGTCCTACCTCAAACTTCTCCATGTATACTCCTGACCATTATTGAATAAATGGAAACTCCTTTTGTACATCAAATTCTTCATAATCCCCCGTATATGCATCGAACAAAAAGGCAGTCAAAGGCTCCGTTTCAAACACCATTAAGTAGGTGTAATGATCCGTAAGTTGCGCGTACCGGCTTGTGTTTCTCACTACGATATCCGTCAGCTCAATATGTTCATCCAGAATTGCTTTTGCTGCATCATTCGGAGAATACTTTGGTAATCTTAAAATAAAAGTAATGACAAGAGCTAAGCCAATCAATGACAGGATCAATGGTCCTGTTGTACTGTCTTTAACTCTGTTATGCAAAATCGCAGCCAACCCCCAGAACAGGATGTTCATTGTGTACCAATAATTTGGGAATATCTGAGCGTAATACACCCCAAAAAAGACAGTCATAGAGCAGGACGTTATAAATCCCAATAGTTCAACCCTGTATTTTCTTGTGTCAATTACGCATTCTTTCTTATCCATTTTTAATACTTACAAATCCGGCAATTAGCTCCTGCAAATACAGTATAACATATACAACTTGTTCCGTCAAGATATTTGCAGGAAAAAAGAGGAATCGGGAGTCGTTTTCCACCGCGCCTCCCGTCTGCCGCTTTCTTCACGGAACATTTTCAAAGATATCCTCCAGCGTAACCGTCAGGTCCTGGAAGATAGACGGAACAATCTCCAAGCGGATCAGGGCCTTGTCCTTCTCATCCGCCCGGTTCCACCAGTAGTCCGGCGGGAGGCAGTAGATATCGGACAACTGGAATTCGTTCTCCTGCAAGTGGTAGACCTCCACGCTCTTGTCCATGGGATTCACAATCCAGTATTCCCGTACGCCGCACTGCTCGTAAATGCGCTTTTTATAAACCCTGTCCCGCTTGATGGAGGTAGGCGAGAGGACTTCCACCACCAGATCCGGCGCACCGTGTACGCCGTCATTTTTGATTTTACTGCGGTCGCAGATCACCATAACATTCGGAACGAAGCGGTCCTTTTCCGTCAGATACAGGTCCATGCCGTCGGGGAATACCCGGCAGGTTTTCCCTTTCAGGAAGGTCTTGAAAATTGCGGCAATGTTGAACGCCGTTTGATTATGATTGGTGGCAGGCCGGGGCGACATCATCACGATTTCACCGTCAATCAGCTCGTCATAAAATTCCAGTTCATAAGCCAGATTATCATTCATGCTCATTTGCTCCTTTCGCAGTCCTCAGCTATTGGATCACCACGTTTTCCTGTCCCAGCACCTCCACCAGCTCCCGGACCAGGGACTTCCCCAGCAGACAGCTGGAGGCCATCCGCTTCCCGGTGTCCGTGAACACCAGGCGCACCGGCGTGGAGCCGGGGAACATACTGAAAACCAGGTTGATGTGGTCCCAGGCGGGATGGTTCATCCCCGACAGGCGGAGCCACAGCATCTTTCCCTCCAGCACCTCCACGCCTTCCGGGGGCGGCGCCGCCTCCTCCCCGCTGCCGCCCCGCAGGGGGTATACCTCGTCGCAGAGAATCTGCGGCGGTTTCTCGTCCCGGACCGACAGCTTCCCCTTTACCAGCGCCGCGCTGCCCTCCTGCAGCTGCCGTCCGAACCGCTCCAGCGTCCTGCTGAAGCACAGCAGCTCAATGGACGCCGTGTCGTCCTCGATGGTGGCGTAGGCCATCAGGGAACCGCTGCGGGTGGTCCGGGTGCGGTAGGCGGTGACGATGCCCGCCACGGCAATCCGCTGTTCGTCCTGGTACAGCGTCGGGCCGCCGTCCTGGGAAAAGTCCTCGTGGATGGACCCGATGTGTACCGCGCCTGCCGCTGCCGCCGCTTTCCGGTAGGCGTTCATGGGGTGGCCGGAGAGGTACAGTCCTGTGACCTCCCGCTCCTGACGCATCAGCTCCTCCGGGGCGTATTCCGGGAGGTCCGGCATGGACACCTCTGTGTGCCGCCGGGAGGAGGCAGACGTGGTTATACCGAAAAAGTCCATCTGTCCCTCCACATTCTGCCGCCGGGAGCCGCCGATGGAGTCCAGCAGCTTGTCGCTCACCGCCACCATCTGGCTGCGGCGTGCGCCGAAGCTGTCGAAGGCCCCGGCGCGGATGAGGTTTTCCAGCGCCCGCTTGTTGATGTCGCAGTTGTACAGCCGCTCGCAGAAGTCCTGGAGCCCGGCAAAGGGACCATCTTCCTCCCGTTCCCGGACCATGCTCTGAATAAAGCCCCGGCCAATGTTTTTGATTGCCGCCAGTCCGAACCGGATGCCGCCCTCCTCTACGGTAAAGCAGTCCAGGGAGCGGTTCACGTCCGGCGGCAGCAGGGGTATGCCCATGTCCCGGCACTCGGCGATATACCCGGCCACTTTTTCCGAGTAGCCCAGCACCGACGTCAGCAAGGCCGCCATATATTCGCGGGGGTGGTGATATTTGAACCAGGCCGTCTGATAGGCGACCACCGCGTAACAGACTGCATGGGCCTTGTTGAAAGCGTAATTGGCAAAGTCATAGATTTCGTTATAAATGGCCTCCGCGGTGTCAGCCGGGATGCCGTTTGCAATACAACCGGCAATATTTCTGTCTGAATCTCCTCTCAGAAATGCTTCCCGCTCTTTTTCAATATCTTTGACTTTCTTTTTGCTCATGGCCCGGCGCACCATGTCTGCCTGCCCCAGAGAGTACCCCGCCAGACGGCGGAAAATCTCAATGACCTGCTCCTGATAGACGATACAGCCATAGGTGATAGAGAGGATGGGCTCCAGAGAGGGATGCTTATAGGTAATCAGGTTTGGATTGTGTTTGCTGGCGATAAACCGTGGGATGGAGTCCATCGGTCCCGGACGGTAGAGGGCAACAATAGCGGTCAGGTCCTCAATGGACTGTGGCTTCAACCCCACGCACACACCGGTCATACCGGCGGACTCCATCTGGAACACGCCGCTGGTCCGGCCCTGGGTGAGCATATCGAATACTGGCTGGTCGTCCTCCGGGATTTCCTCCAGCTGGAAGTCCGGTTCCTTCCGGCGCACCATCGCCACCGCATCCTCCAGCACTGTCAGGTTCCGCAGGCCCAAAAAGTCCATCTTCAGCAGTCCCAGCTCCTCCAGCGTCACCATGGAGTATTGGCAGACCACTGTCTCATCATTCCGGGCCAGGGGGACGTAGGTGTACACAGGATTTTTTGTAATCACCACACCGGCGGCGTGGGTGGAGGCGTGGCGCGGCATTCCCTCCAGAGCGCGGGCGGTGTCGATGAGCTTATGGACGCCGGCGTCCTCTTCGTACATCTCCCGCAGGGGTTTGCTCAGCCGCAGGGCGTCGTCCAGCGTGATGTGCAGGTTGCCGGGACCGCCGGGGACCTGCTTGGCTACGATATCCACCTCCGCATAGGGCATGTTCATCACCCGCCCCACGTCCCGGATAACGCCGCGGGCGGCCATAGTGCCGAAGGTGACAATATGGGCCACCCGGTCGTCGCCGTACTTCCGGCGGACGTACTCGAAGACCTCGTCCCGCCGCGTGTCGCCGAAGTCCATGTCGATATCCGGCATAGAGACCCGCTCCGGATTCAGGAACCGCTCAAAATACAGGCCGTACTTCATCGGGTCGATATCCGTGATGTGGAGGCAGTAGGAGACCATGCTCCCGGCTGCGCTGCCCCGTCCGGGGCCGACGGGAATGCCCTGGCTGCGGGCATAGCCCACGAAATCGGAGACAATGAGGAAGTAGTCCGTGAACCCCATCCGCTCAATCATATCCAACTCATAGTCCAGCTGCTTGTGGTACTCCGGATGCAGGCCCTTATATTTGGCCGCGAATCCCTCCTCGCACAGCCGCCGGATATAGGTCTGGGCCGTCTCCCCCGCCGGGACGGAAAACTGGGGCAGGTGGTAGGCGCCGAAGGAAAACTCCAGATTACATGCGTCCGCAATCCGCTGGGTATTGGACAGCGCGTCCGGATATTTGCCGAAGAGCGCGTCCATCTCCTCGGTGGACCGGACGTAGAAGTTCTGCGGCTCATAGCGCATCCGCTTTTCGTCCTCCACCATCTTGCCGGTCTGGATGCACAGCAGTACGTCGTGACTCTCCGCGTCCTCCGGGGCCAGATAGTGGCAGTCGTTGGTGCAGACCAGGGGGATGCCGGTCTCCTGGTGAATTTTCAGCAGCCCCTGGTTGACCACCGCCTGATTTTGAATGCCGTGGTCCTGCAATTCCAGATAAAAGCTGTCCGGCCCGAAGATTTCCTGCATCTCCAGAGCGCAGGCTCTGGCTTTTTCGTAGTTTCTGCCCAGCAGCAGCCTGGGAATCTCCCCTGCCAGGCAGGCGGAGAGGGCAATCAGTCCCTCGCTGTGGGAGCGCAGCAGGTCCATGTCGATGCGGGGTTTGATATAGAATCCCTCTGTAAACGCCTTGCTGACCATATAGCTGAGGTTCCGATAGCCCGTTTCGTTCCGGCACAGGAGCACAAGATGACGGCTCTCTGCATCCAGTTCGTGGACCTTGTCCCGGCGGGTCCGTCCCAGCGGGGTCATGTAGACCTCGCAGCCGATGATTGGCTTTATACCCTCTTTTTTGCAGGCGCGGTAGAAATCCACCGCGCCGTACATAACGCCGTGGTCTGTGACCGCCACGGCGGTCTGTCCCAGCTCCCGGACCCGCTTGGCCAGACCGTCGATCCGGCAGAAGCCGTCCAGGAGGCTGTATTCGGTGTGGACGTGAAGGTGAACGAAGGACATAGGAACCTCTCTTTCTTAACCAATGATGGGAGCGGATTAGGCATTATTTTCCGGCGGCAGTGATGGCTGAATTCGCTCCCATTATCCATCTGTGAGATCGTAGCTTTCATATTTATCCATGCGCTTATCTTACACCCTTTTCGTCTTTTGCGCAACTTCTATTTTCCAAACAAGGCCCAATTGACCGCTGGTCAATCAGAACTCCAAGCGCCTGCACCCGTGCGGGCAATTCCTTCTGTGCCGCATCACGCCGGACGCGCATCAATTTCAATTGAAGTTCTCGCCGCCGCCAACGATATCCCCAAAAAAATGTTTCAGAAATTGTGCATTCTGTAGATTTTGCGCTGTATTCCCGCGCTCCTGTTGACAATACCGCGGCATACTGGTAAAATACGTTCAAATCAAATGGCTGCGTTTGTTGGAATGTTACCGCTTTTTGCGGGCTTAACCGACTTCTGCCTGGCATACGCTTGCGGTGTGCTGTCAGGCTGGAGTTGGTTTATTTTTTGGGAGATGGGGGGCGGGCGTTTGCGCATCAAAAAAGTCATCAATAACAATATCCTCTGCGTTGTGGACGAAAAGGGTCAGGAGATGATTGTCACCGGCAAGGGGCTGGGCTTCAAACGCAAAACGGGCGAGCGGGTGGACCCGGCCCTGGTGGAAAAGACCTACCGCATGGAGGACAAGGCCGAACAGCGTAAGCTGCGGGAACTGTGCCAGCAGATTCCTCTGGAGCACCTGCGCATGACCCAGGAGCTGATTGAGTACATCAAACCCCAGCTCACCACCAAGCTCAACGAATCCCTGCTTGTCACTATGGCCGACCACATCAGCTTCGCCATTAAACGCAAAAAAGAGGGCGTGGAGTTCACCAATCCCCTCCAGGGTGCGATCATGTGCTACTATCCGGCGGAGTACCGGCTGGGCCAGCGCTGTCTGCGGGAAATCCAGCGGCAGCTCCATGTAGAGCTGAATGAGAGCGAGGCAGCGTTCATCGCTCTGCATATCGTCAACGCGGAGCTGAACACCAACATGACCGAGATGTACGATATCACTCGTCTTATTGAGGGTACCCTTGCGGTGGTGGAATACTACTACCAGCGGACCTTTGACCGGGAGAGTCTGGATTTCAGCCGTTTTGTAGTCCACCTGCGCTACTTTGCCCAGCGGCTGTTTCAGGAAAAAGCTCTCCAGGACAGCGGGGATGAGAACGACGCCTCATTCCAGCAGATGATTGCCCTGAGCTGTAAGCAGCACTATAAATGCGCCCAGTGCATTGCCGAGTATATTCTGAACACCTACCACAAGACCCTCTCCGGGGAGGAACTGATCTATCTGACCATCCATCTCAAGCGGATCAATTCCACATGGAAATAACCGCCGTCCAATGTGCTGAATCTGTACCGGACACCCGTTTTTTCTCTTCAGCCGGTATGGGTTGATTGATAGCAGACATACTATAATAGCAAAAGGGAGGAAATTTTTCATGAAAGACAAAATCTTCGGCGTTTTGCAGAGGGTAGGCCGCTCATTTATGCTGCCGATCGCCCTGCTGCCAGTGGCGGGCCTGCTGCTGGGAATCGGAAGCTCGTTCACCAACCAGACCACCCTGGAGGCGTATGGCCTGACCGGCGCGATCTATCCGGGCGGTATTGCGTATACCGTTTTGGATATTATGAATCAGTGCGGAAGCGCGGTGTTCAACAACCTGGCTCTGCTGTTCGCCATGGGCGTGGCCATCGGCATGGCGAAAAAGGAGAAGGAAGTGGCGGCTCTGTCCGGCGCGATTGCGTACCTGGTGATGAACACCGCCATCTCCGCCATGATTACCGCCCGCGGCGGCGTGGAGGCCATGGCCGCCAACTCCACCACCTCCACCCTGGGCATCACCACCCTGCAGATGGGCGTGTTCGGCGGCATCATCGTGGGACTGGGCGTCGCGGCGCTGCACAACCGGTTCTATAAGATTCAGCTGCCCCAGGCGCTGTCTTTCTTTGGCGGCACACGGTTCGTCCCCATCATCTCTACCGCCGTCTTCGTGGTGGTGGGCATCGCCATGTTCTACGTCTGGCCCATCATCCAGACCGGCATTGCGGCTCTGGGCAATCTGGTCATCCGGTCCGGCTACGCGGGCACCTGGATTTACGGAATTCTGGAGCGTGCGCTGATCCCCTTCGGCCTGCACCATGTGTTCTATATGCCCTTCTGGCAGACCGCTGTGGGCGGTACCGCTGTCATCGACGGCGTGACCATTCAGGGCGCACAGAACATCTTTTTTGCGGAGCTGGCTTCCCGGTCCACAGAGGTGTTCTCCGTGGACGCCACCCGGTTTATGGCCGGCAAATTCCCCTTCATGATCTTCGGCCTGCCCGGCGCGGCGCTGGCGATGTACCGCACCGCCAAGCCGGAGAAGAAAAAGGTAGCCGGGGGCCTTCTGATTTCCGCCGCCCTCACCGCCATGCTCACCGGCGTGACTGAGCCGTTGGAGTTTACCTTTATCTTTGTCGCGCCCCTCATGTACGCCGTCCACTGCGTATACGCAGGTCTGTCCTTCATGCTGATGCACATTTTCAAAGTGGGCGTGGGCATGACCTTCTCCGGCGGACTCATCGACCTGACCCTGTTCGGCGTTCTCCAGGGCAACGCCAAGACCCACTGGATCTGGGTGGTTATTGTCGGCGCGGCGTACTTTGTGCTCTACTACTTCACCTTCTATTTGATGATTACCAGGATGGACCTGAAGACGCCGGGCCGCGAGGACGAGGGTGAGGAGACGAAGCTCTTTACCCGCTCCGACTACAACGCCAAGGGCGGCGCGGCGTCCGGCGGCGCATCCGGCGGCGGATTCTCCGACCCCGTCTCCGCCATGATCCTCAAGGGACTGGGCGGCAAGGCGAATCTGTCCGACGTGGACTGCTGCGCCACCCGGCTGCGTGTGACGGTGATTGACGCAGGGAAGGTGTCCGATGCGCTGCTCAAGCAGTCCGGCGCGTCCGGCGTCATCCACAAGGGCAACGGCGTGCAGGTGGTATACGGACCCCAGGTGGCGGTGATTAAATCCAACCTGGTGGACTTCATGGAGACGCCTGAAGCGGCAATGGTGGACCAGGCTGCGCCGGAAGTCCCTGCCCCTGCCGCCCCCGCGAAGGCCCCCGCTCCCGCCAGGCAGGACGCAAAGCTGTACGCCCACATGAATGGAACCGTTATCCCCATGGCCGAGGTGCAGGACGAGGCGTTTGCCACCTGCGTACTGGGCGAGGGCGTGGCCGTCGAGCCCTCTGAGGGCAAGCTGTACGCCCCGGCGGACGCGGTGGTGGATAACCTCTTTGACACCTTCCACGCGATTGGTCTGATTACTGCGGAGGGTACGGAAATCCTGCTGCACATCGGTATCAACACCGTGGAGCTGGGCGGAAAGCATTTTACCGCCCACGTCCAGACCGGACAGAAGGTGAAGAAAGGCGACGTGCTGATTTCCTTCGATATGGATGAAATCAAAAAGGCGGGCTATCTCTGTACCACGCCCATGATCGTCTGCAACACCGACGACTACAAGAGCGTGACTCCGATGGCGGAGGGTACGGTACAGGCCGGAACCCTGCTGCTGGAAGTAAAGGGATAATGTGAAAAGGACCGGGTCCGGCGTACGCCGGGTCCGGTCCTTCAAAGAAGCTATGGAATGACTTTCAATCCATACTTGTAACAATTATCCATATTGCCATTGTATAACTGCTTGAGAACAGTTATCTTGAACCCTTTATGCTTTGGCGGCAGCTTTGCGGCGGTTCTTGCCAAAGTGTTCGGAATAAAGTCAGCAATTTGTAATCCAGGTACATTTTTAGACTTGCCTATAAAACGAATATCACCGATATAGGTTTGAAAAAAATGGGAAGTATAGTACATAGTACCAAGGGCCTCCAGCTCGTAAAAACGTTGCCGCAGCTGTTGATTTCCGGGTTCTTGGAGAGATTCATAGCAAATATCACCGACAGCATTGTTATGTACCATGAGAAAATGACAATAATTTTCAAGCAGCAGTTGCAATGCAATGGACAGATGGCGATTCGTTCTGTTTCCGTAAAATTGGGTCAGTTTGTCTGCATCCAGGCACACCCCGATGCAAACAATTTGGTAACGTTTCAAAATTATAGACAATTCCTTGTATAGCGTATTGACTTTGCAGTTCTGCCTGAAAATGCTGTAGCAGGGATTCTTTGAAACACCATTATGCTGCGCTTCCGAAATTTCTTTTTCGTGCAGAATGTATTGGATGGCATTGGGCTGATTTCCCCATAGCAACGCTTTCAATGCAATCAAATCCTTGGAGATTTTCGATTCTTCGGTTTTTGGAAGAATTACCCCGCCAACTGTAAAGTATCGCTGTGCAGAACTTGTGAATGTTTCACTCTCATCAAGGTATAGCGTATATTGCATAATACCACACCGCCGTGTTTTATTTACAGCTGATATCATACCACAGAAGGGGCCGCTCCTTACGAAGCAGCCCCTCATTATGGCAGTAAGTTTGATTATGGGCTTCATGACAAATATCAAGCGTACTCCGAAGTTCATCGAGAGACTAGCCCTCCCAATCCTACCGCCTCTATATTATATGACAAACAGGAATTTGTCAATACAAAAATTGCATAGAAAAAGATGAAAAGGACCGGGTCCGGCGTACGCCGGGTCCGGTCCTTCTGGTATCTATTCGCTCAGTCCCGCATTCAGACACTCTATGAGGGCCGGCTGCAACACAGCAGAAAAATTAAGCTGGCGGGCCTCCGCCATACTGTTGAGCCACGCGGGGATGGACAGCGTTTTTTCTACAGCCTTTGCCGACCTGTTTTAAGATACTCGCCGGGTGAAAATTCGATTACCGCCACGAACTCCCCCGGCTCTAATTCCACGCTCTTCGGTGCGGCTGGGGCTGGGAGCGTTCCGCTTCCCTCCACAGCATCCTCATAGAACAGGCCAAGAGCATCCTTAATATTTTCAACAGCTTCCGGCATTGTTTCTCCCTGTGACACACATCCTGGGATATCGCTGAGCCAGATGCTGTATCCGCCCTCTTCTTCTGGGTGCATGATTGCCGGATAATACAGTTTATCCATGGGAAAACCTCCCTTTTTACGGATAAGTCAAGGGGACAAAACAGCAGGACAGACAATTGTCTGTCCTGCGTTTGATTCCAGCAAAAAACGATATGTTGTTAGAACAACCAGCGTATACCGGACGGCAGAGGCCCGCCGTGCGACAGAGCGCTCTGACCCGCTTAAACAGCGCGTGTAACCTTGCCGGAACGCAGACACCGGGTACAAACGTAGACATGGCGAGGAGAACCATCGACAATCGCCTTGACTCGCTTGACATTGGGCTTCCACGTGCGGTTGGACCGCCTGTGGGAATGGGAAACCTTAATGCCAAAGGTCACACCCTTGTCACAGAACTGACATTTAGCCATCCGTTGCACCTCCTTGCTGTTCTAAACTCAAATGCTTTCAATTGCACCGACGCTTATCATAACAGACTTTGACACAAATTGCAAGTACAAATTTACATTTTACGAAAACTTTTTGCGCTCTTGTCAATCCGCTCTATTTATACTATAATTATCCCATCACCTGCTAATAAAAATATGCAGCCGTCAGGCCGCAGCTGAACGGAGGAGAGCCATATGATCAAGCAAGACGAAATGCAGGGCGGCATCCATCTCCAGGATTTGGTAGACCATCTGAATATTACCGTCGTCAACAAGGGCGACGACTACGAAACGGCCGTGGTTGGCATCAAGGACGTAAACCGTCCGGCCCTGCAGCTGCTGGGGTATTTTGACTATTTCGACGAACGCCGCCTCCAGGTGATCGGTATGGCGGAGAGCAACATGCTGGAAAACATGACGTCAGAGGAGCGGACCAAGAGCTTTTCCAACCTCCTGATGTATCCCATTCCGGCCCTGATTGTCTCCCGTGACCTGGAGGTCTTCCCGGAGTGTCTGGAGATGGCGAAGAAGCACCGGCGCACCCTGCTGCGCACCTCGGACACCACCGTGGTCATCACCACGCGGGTCATCGAGTATCTGACCCAGGCCCTGGCCCCCACCATCACACGGCACGGCGTGCTGTTGGATATTGCCGGCGAGGGGGTGCTCATCACCGGCGACAGCGGCGTGGGCAAGAGCGAGGCCGCTATTGAGCTGGTCATGCGGGGCCACCGTCTGGTGGCCGACGACGCGGTGGAGATTCGCCGGGTGGCCGACCAGCTGCTGGGCAAAGCGCCCAAGCTCATCCGCAACTATATTGAGCTGCGGGGCATCGGCGTTATTGACGTCCACCAGCTCATGGGTATGCGGGCGGTGAAGAAGGAGTCTCAGATTGACCTGGTGGTCCATCTGGAGCAGTGGCGGGAGGATAAGTTTTATGACCGCTTTGGTCTGGATGAGGAGACGGTCAACATTTTGGGTGTTGCTGTCCCCACCACCACCATCCCAGTCCGTCCGGGCCGGAACCTGGCTACCATCATTGAAGTAGCCACCATGAACAACCGGCACAAGAAGTACGGCTTCAACGCCGCCCAGACCCTGGCCGACGAGCTGGAACGCCAGGTCCAAGGGTCCTAGGCGGACGGCCAGAGCGCGCTGTACTGCGCTGCGGCCCGGAAGTCTGCCGCCCGGTAACGGGAGTGAAAGCGAAGGCAGAAAATTTTACTATAAAAACATACAGGGAGGAATACCATGTATTATATCGGCATTGATATCGGCGGGACCAATCTGAAAGCCGGGCTGGTAGACGAGAGCTATCAGATTACGGCGGCCAGGAAAATGCCCCTGAAATTTGAATCCATGGAGCAGATGGGTGAAACGCTGGCGGAAATGGCCATTGCTTTGGCGGAGGAAAATAACATTCCCCGTGACCAGGTGGCCTCTGTGGGAATGGGCTTTCCAGGCCCGGTAGATAATAAACGGGGCGTGGTGGTCAAGACCGTCAACATCCCCATCCGCTCCATGCCGGTGGCGGAAATGTTCCACAAATACTGGGACCTGCCGGTATATCTTGGCAACGACGCGGACTGCGCCGCCCTGGGAGAGTTCTACCACTACGAGGATAAGAACATTGAGAGCCTGATTCTGGTCACGCTGGGTACCGGCATCGGTACCGGCATCATCCTGGGCGGCAAGATCCATACCGGCATCAATGGCTGCGCTGGTGAGGGCGGACATATTGTTATCGTCCACAACGGCGACCAGTGTACCTGTGGCCGCAAAGGCTGCTGGGAGCGTTACGCCTCCGCCAACGCCCTCATCCGCCAGACCATAGCCGCTATGGATGAACACCCGGATTCCGCTATGTGGGGTCTGGCCGGCGGCGCGCTGAACCGGGTGGACGGACGCACCGCCTTCGAGGCCATGCGCAAGGGCGACGCCACCGCAAGAGCCGTTGTAGACCAGTATCTGGAGTATCTGGGGGAGGGCCTGTCCAACTTTGTCAACATCTTCCAGCCGGAGGTCATCGCCCTGGGCGGCGGCGTGAGCCACGAGCGGGACGAGGACCTGCTGGTACCGCTGCAGTCCATGGTGCTGGAGCAGTGCTTTGGCCGGGAGGCGGAGAAGCATCCCAAACTGGTCAAAGCCAGGCTGGGCAACGATGCCGGAATTATCGGCGCGGCGTTGTTGGGCCTGGCGCAGTAGGCTGGAGGCGCGGAGCGATCCTGATGCCAACTTAGCCCCCCTGTTCTATTCTCAAATCCCACCGCATTCAGGAAAATCAATCTTCAGGAGGAACACGCTATGCCCTGGTATGACACATTTGACGCACTGGCGGCGGCCCGGCTGCCCCGGCTGGAAATTCTGCGGGAGGAACCCATGTCCCGGCACACCACATTCCGTATAGGCGGTCCGGCCCGGCGGTTTGTCCGGCCCGGCACGGCGGAGGAACTGGCGGTACTGTTGGATGCTGCGGAACAGGAGGGCTGGCCCATACTGCTGCTGGGCAACGGCTCTAACATGCTGGTGCGGGACGAGGGCGTGGAGGCTCTGGTGGTCCACACCGGCGCACTGGACCGGGTCTCCCGCACCGGCGAGAGGGTCCTGCGGGCAGAGGCGGGCATCTCCCTGGCCCGGCTGGCTGTGTTCGCCCAGCGGGAGGCCCTCAGCGGACTGGAGTTCGCCCATGGCATCCCTGGCAGTCTGGGCGGCGCGGTGTGCATGAACGCCGGGGCCTATGGCGGCGAGATGTCCCAGGTGGTCGTATCCGTGACCGCCTGGTTCCCGGACCGGGGGATTGTCAGGCTGGACCGGGAGGAACTGGCGTACGGCTACCGCCGCAGTGTGTTCACCGGGAGCCGGGGGGCGGTGTTGGCGGCGGAATTTGCTCTGGAGCCTGGAGACGGGGCGGCGATTCGGTCGAAGATGGACGAACTCAGCCGCCGCCGCCGGGAGAAACAACCCCTGGAGTACCCCAGCGCGGGGAGCGTGTTCAAGCGTCCGGAGGGGCATTTTGCCGGGGCCTTAATTGAACAGTGCGGACTGAAGGGGACGCGGTCCGGCGGCGCAATGGTGTCGGAAAAACACGCCGGATTCATTGTCAACGCCGGGGGCGCGTCCAGCGGCGACGTGCTGCGGCTGATTCAACGCATCCAGCAGACGGTTAAGGAACAGACCGGCGTGGAACTGGAGCCGGAGGTCCGGCTGATTTGAAAAACCGCGCGGGTTTTGTGAGGGAAGGAAGCCTATGGAAATACTGATTATCTCCGGCCTGTCCGGCGGCGGCAAGAGCAAGGCCGCGTCCTTTTTGGAGGATATGGGATTTTATATTGTGGACAACATGCCGGCGGGCATGATTCTGAAATTTGCGGACTTCTGCGCCGCGGGGAACGGACGCTACAACCGGGTGGCCCTGGTGTACGACGTGCGCACTGCCGACAGCTTCGACGAATTTCTGGAGGTGCTCTCCACCCTGCGGGCGCGGGAGTACAACTGCCGCCTGCTCTTTTTGCAGGCGGACGTGGGGGCGATTATCAACCGCTACAAGGAGACCCGGCGTCTGCATCCCCTGCAGGAGCAGGCGGGGTCTCTGGAGGAGGCCGCCAACCGGGAGATTGCTCTGATGGCCCCGGTAAAGGCCCAGGCAGACCTGGTCATCGACTCCACCAACTACTCCACCGCCCGGCTGCGCTCCGAGCTGCTGCGGCTGTTCGGCGGCGACGGCGGCGGCGGGATGCTGGTGAGCATGGTGTCCTTCGGGTTCAAGCACGGCCTGCCTCTGGAGGCGGACCTGGTGTTTGACGTGCGGTTCATGCCCAACCCCTTTTACATCGAGGGCCTGCGGGATCACACCGGTCTGGATGCGGATGTGCGGGATTATGTGTTCTCCTTCCGGGAGGCGGTGGAGTTTGTGGAGAAGCTGCGGGAGCTGCTGCGGTTTCTCCTGCCGCTGTACCAGGAGGAGGGAAAAACAGTGCTGGTGGTGGCGGTGGGCTGCACGGGCGGGCATCACCGCTCGGTGGCCGTGACCCACGCGCTGGCGGAATATGCGGCGGGCCTGGGATATCCGGTGACTGAGAACCACCGGGATATGACGCGGGCCTGACCGGGGCAGAGACAGGAATACTATGAAGGAAAATTTTCTATACCGCGGCCCCAGCGGAAAGGGTCCGAGAATCGTCGCCATCGGCGGCGGCACGGGCCTGTCCACCATGCTCCGGGGCCTGAAGCGGCACACCAATAATTTAACCGCCATTGTGACGGTGGCGGACGACGGCGGCGGTTCGGGCGTTCTCCGCCAGGAGCTGGGTATGCTGGCCCCTGGGGATATCCGCAACTGCCTGGAGGCTCTGGCCAACGTGGAGCCGCTGATGGGCGAACTGCTCCACTACCGGTTCACGGAGGGGTCTTTGAAGGGTCAGAGCTTCGGGAATCTGTTTCTGGCCGCGCTGAACGGCGTCTCCGGCGGCAGCTTTGACGTGGCGGTGAGCCGGATGAGCCAGGTGCTGGCAATCACGGGCCGGGTCCTGCCGGTGACTACCTGCAACGTGCAGCTGGAGGCGGAGTTCGAAAACGGGACCAGGGTCCTGGGGGAGTCCAAAATCTTCTACTGCAAAAAGCGGGAGGACTGCCGTATCCGGCGGGTACGGCTTCTGCCGGAGCGTCCCCCGGCCCTCCAGGCGGCGTTGGACGCCATCGCCCAGGCGGATATGATCCTGCTGGGGCCGGGGAGCCTGTATACCAGCATCATCCCTAACCTGCTGGTGGAGGGCATCGCGGGGGCCATTGCCGCCTCCGACGCCTTGAAGGTCTATGTTGCCAACGTCATGACCCAGGAGGGAGAGACGGAGGGTTACACCAACGCGGACCACATCCAGGCTATTTTTCAGCACTCCCTGCCGGGACTGTTCCAGCTGTGTCTGGTCAACTCCTCCAACATTCCCCAGGAGGTTCTGGACCGCTATGCCCAGGAGGGCGCGGAGCCGGTGCGGTACGACAAAGCCGCCTGTGCAAAGCTGGGGGTGGAGCTGGCAGGCAGCCCGGTGTCTGCGGTAAAGGACGGCTATGTCCGTCACGACCCGGAGCTGCTGGCAGCGGCTCTGCTGGAGCTGCACGCCCGGCGCAGTGTCCGTATTGCCGGGCTGGGCCGGTACCGGGCCGAGTGACAGGGAGGTGGCGGCATGTCTTTTTCCAGCGGCGTAAAAGCCGAGCTGTGCCGGATTGGGCTGGACCGCCTCTGCTGTGCAAAAGCGGAGGCATACGGCGCGCTGCTCTACTGCAACACCTTCTCTGCCCACGAGGTCCGGATTATTACGGAGAGTCCTGATTTTGCAGCCCGCCTGCCGCTCTTGATCGACCGGGCCTTCGGTCTGGCTTTCGACCGTCTGCCCAGCCCGGAGGAACAAAAGTACATCTTCCAGATGACAGACACCGGGAAGATCGGCAGGATGATTGACGCCTTTGGCTTTGATTCCCGCCAGAGTCCGGTTCTGCACATCAACTTCGGTCTGCTGGAAGAAAACTGCTGCCGCGCCGCTTTTCTGCGGGGGGCCTTTCTTGCCGGCGGCAGTGTCACGGAACCGGCCAAGCGGTACCATCTGGAGCTGGCGACCAGCCACGCCCAGGCCAGCCGGGAGCTGCTGGCATTGCTGACAGACATGGGGAGCCAGCCCAAGCAGACCGGACGGGGCGGATGCCGGGTGACGTACTTTAAGAGCAGCGGTCAGATCGAGGACCTGCTGACGCTGATGGGTGCGCCTCTGTCCGCCATGGAGCTGATGAACACCAGGGCGGAAAAGGAGCTGCGCAACGGCGTCAACCGCCGGGTCAACTGCGAAGCGGCCAATTTGGACAAGGCTGTGGACGCGGCCCAGGAGCAGCTCCGGGCGATCCGGCGGCTGTACGAGCTGGGACGGGTGGAGGATTTGCCCGCACAGCTGAAGGAGACGATTATTCTGCGGGAGACGTATCCGGAGCTGACCCTCTCCCAGCTGGCGGAGGAGTTTGATCCGCCCATTACCAAGAGCTGTCTGAACCACCGCCTGCGGAAGCTGACGGAATTAAGCCGGTCCTAGGCGGAGGAGCGGCAAACCCTTCAATTTGATGAGTACGCAAAAGGAGAATTTTATGGACAGAGCAAAAATGGCCAACGATTTCCATATTGCAGGCTACAGCTGCGCACAGGCCGTTGTGTGCGCCTTTGCCGATGTAATGGACATGCCGGTGGAACAGCTGGCCGCGCTGACCAGCTGCTTCGGCGGCGGTTTCCGGACGGGTGAAATCTGCGGAGTCCTCAGCGGCGGGGCGATGGCGCTGGGCGCACGGTGGCCCCACAGCGAGGCCGGGGATATGAAAGCGAAATCCTATGCGGCTAAAAAGGTGATGCAATTCCAAAAGCGCTTTCAGGAGCGGGTCCCCGGCGTACGCTGCCAGGAGATTCGGGACAGCAAGCCTTCAGCGGAAATCAGTCCCGCCGCCCAGCGGCTGGGGCTGACCAAGTCCTGTGCTATTTATATTGTGACTGCGGTGGAAATTTTAGAGCAGATGCTGGAAGAGGCGTAAAAATGCCAGTTGGAGAGCTGTAATCCGTTTGGATGCAGGCGCGGTGCGGCCCTTTGAATACGCCCTCTCAGTATGACATTACCCCGAAAGAACCCCTGGAGAGCGCCTGCCTCTCCGGGGGTCTGCCTATTGGATAAGCGTTGTGCTTCTTGCCGGTTAAGGAAAATAAAAAATTCATATTTGTCCCGCTTGCGGCACGCGCCATTTTGTGATAAAGTAGACAGGTAAAAACAGGGGAAGCAATCACGCTTCCCCTCCCTCAAAACCAAGGAATCATACATAGAGGAGGAAACATCCTATGAACAGCTGTACCGACTGCCTGAGCCGCAACACCTGCCTCAGCGCGGATAAACCTATGGAAAACTATATCCGTCAGCTCCCACGGGAGACGGCCCACCACCGTGTGGAGGGCCAGTCCACTAAGTGCGGCTTTGGCCTGCAGGGCGTGTGCTGCCGTCTGTGCGCCAACGGTCCCTGCCGTGTGACCCCCACAGCCCCGCGGGGCATCTGCGGCGCGAATGCCGATACCATCGTTGCCCGTAACTTCCTGCGTGCCGTTGCCGCCGGGTCCGGCTGCTATATCCATATCGTGGAGAACACGGCCCGTCAGCTGAAGAACACCGGCCTGCACAAAGATAAAATCCGCAGTGAGAAGGCCCTCAACCGCCTGGCGGAAATCTTCGGCGTCACCGGTTCCGACAAGTACGACCTGTGCGTCAAGGTAGCGGACAAGGTCCTCTCTGACCTCTACCGTCCGGAGTATGAGCCCATGGAGCTGGTGGAAAAGCTGGCCTATGCGCCCCGCGTCAAGCGGTGGAAGGAGCTGGGCATCCTGCCCGGCGGCGCGAAGGGCGAGGTCTTCAACAACATCGTCAAGACCTCCACCAACCTCAGCTCCGACCCGGTTGAGATGATGGTCTCCTGCCTGCGCCTGGGCATCTCTACGGGACTCTACGGCCTGCAGCTGACCAACCTGCTCAACGACGTGGTCCTGGGCGATCCGGAAATCCGGCCCGCACCTGTGGGTATGAACGTCATTGACCCGGATTACATCAATATTCTCATCACCGGCCACCAGCACTCCCTGTTCACCTACATCCAGGACCGCCTTCTGGACGAGGACGTGGTGGCGAAGGCCCAGGCCGCGGGAGCCAAGGGCTTCAAGCTGGTAGGCTGCACCTGCGTGGGACAGGACCTCCAGCTGCGGGGCGCACACTACACCGAAATTTTCGACGGACACGCAGGCAATAACTACATCTCCGAGGCCGTGCTCTCCTGCGGCGCCATCGACGCCGTGCTCAGCGAGTTCAACTGCACCCTGCCTGGGATTGAACCCATCTGTGACGAGCTGAAAATCAAGCAGATCTGTCTGGACGTGGTGGCAAAGAAGGCCAACGCGGAGTACATTCCCTTCCAGTACGAGACCCGCCAGGCGGACGGCGACCGGATCATTGACGAGATTATCGCCGCCTACAAAGCCCGCCGGGGTACGGTACCCATGAATCTGTTTACGGACCACGGCAATAAAAACACGCTTACCGGCGTCAGCGAGGGCAGTCTGAAAGCCTTCCTGGGCGGCAGCTGGAAGCCCCTCATTGATCTCATTGTTGCCGGGAAGATCAAGGGCCTGGCCGGCGTAGTGGGCTGCTCCAGCGTTGCCTATGGCCACGACACCCTCACCGCCGAGCTGACCCGCGAGCTGATTGCAAAGGATATCCTGGTCCTGACGGCTGGCTGTTCCTCCGGCGGCCTGGAGAACATCGGCCTCATGACGCCGGAAGCCGCCGAGCTGGCCGGACCCAATTTGAAGGCTGTGTGCAAGGAGCTGGGCATCCCGCCGGTTCTGAACTTCGGTCCCTGCCTGGCTATTGGCCGTCTGGAGATCGTAGCCACCGAGATTGCCGGGGAGCTGGGCGTGGACCTGCCCCAGCTGCCGCTGGTTCTCTCCGCGGCGCAGTGGCTGGAGGAGCAGGCCCTGGCCGACGGAGCCTTTGCCCTGGCGTTGGGACTGCCTCTGCACCTGGGCGTGCCGCCCTTCATGACCGGCAGCAAGGTGGTGACAAAGGTACTCACCGAGGATATGGTGGAGCTGACCGGCGGACAGGTGATTATTGACCCAGACGGCAAATCTGCCGCCAATACGCTGGAGGCAATGATTGAGAAGAAGCGCAAGGCCCTGAACATTTAATAGGGAGACGCGAGAAATGAAACGAATTTTTATCGAACCAGCCAAGTGCGACGGGTGCAAGAACTGCACCCTGGCCTGTATGGAGTCCCACCGGGAGGACGGCGGCCGCGGTCTGTACACCCTGGACCTGACCGATCCGGCCAACCAGTCCCGCAACCGCATTCTCTCCGACGGCAAGGGGGGCTATCTCCCCATCTTCTGCCGCCACTGCGACGACCCCGACTGCGCCGGGACATGTATGAGCGGCGCGCTGGTGAAGAATCAGACCACCGGGCTGGTGGACTACGACGCGGAAAAGTGCGCGGCGTGCTACATGTGCGTTATGGCCTGCCGCTACGGCGTGCCGGCTGTTTCCCCGGACCGGAAGCGGATGATTAAGTGCGACTTCTGCCAGCATCTGGAGGAGGGACCTGCCTGCGTGCGGGCCTGCCCAAAGAAAGCTATTGAAGTGAGGGAGGTGTGAGCATGGAACGATTTGTCATTATCGGCGCGGGAGCGGCTGGCATCAGCGCCGCCCAGGTACTGCGGGATTTCCGGCCCAAGGATGTGGTCACCGTCATTTCCACGGACGAAAAGGTACACTCCCGCTGTATGCTCCACAAGTACCTGGGCCATGAGCGGGACGCCCAGGGCATCAATTTTGTGGGCGCGGACTTTTTTGAGAAAAACGACATCGTCCACATCTCCTGTGAAACGGTCAAGCGGATTGACACGGCGGCAAAGACGGTGTTTTTCGGAGAGAGCTACTCCGCTCCCTACGACAAGCTGCTCATCGCCACCGGCTCCGGGTTCTTCATCCCGCCCATCCCCCATTTCCGGGAAGCGCCCAATGTGTTTGGCTTCCGGGACCTCAGCGACGCGCTGAAGATTGACGAGGCTTTCGCAAAGGGCAGGCGGGTGTTTATCGTGGGTTCGGGCCTGGTGGGTCTGGACGCCGCCTCCGCCCTCTGTGAGCGGGGCGCGGAAATCACCATTGCGGAGATGGCTCCGCGGGTCATGCCTTTACAGACAGACGATTATGCAGCGTCTGTGTACCAAAAGGTTTTTGAGGACCATGGGTGCAAATTCCTGCTGGGCATCGGGGCCAGCGACGCGGTGGTGGACGAGGCCGGGAATATTACGGAGGTAATTCTCTCCAACGGCGAGCATATCCCCTGTGATTTCATCATCATGGCGGCGGGGGTACGGCCCCGGATTCAGATTGCGCTGGACAGTGGGATTGCCGCCGAGCGGGCCATCCAGGTGGACGGCCACCTGCGTACCAGCGTCCCGGACGTGTACGCGGCAGGCGACTGCACGGGTCTGTCGGGCGTGTGGCCGGACGCGATGGCGCAGGGAAAGGCAGCGGCCCGGAACATGGCCGGTGTGGACGAGGCGTATCCCAAGCCATACCCGTTCAAAAACACCAGCAACTTTTTCGGCGTGACCATGCTGTCCGTAGGACGGCTGGACCTGACGGAAGGGGCGGACATCCTGGTCCACAAGACTCCGACAGAGTACAAGAAGGCCATTGTGAAGGACGGCAGGCTGACGGGCTATCTGTCCCTTGGCGATATCTCCAACCACGGTCTTTACCTCCATCTCATCCGCAACGGGATTGACATCAGCGGAAAGCTGGACAAGATTTTCCGTCTGACCTTTGCGGATTTCTACGGCATCAACGAGAAAAACGGCGAATTTGCCTACAGCGTATAAACCAACAGCGCGCCCCGGTTCCGATAGCCGGGGTGCGCTGTCCTGATTTTACCGTCCCGCTTATTCGTAGCAGGCCCGGCTTCCGCCGATGAATTTAGGCCGGGTTCTGGCACAGAGGAGAATGGCGCAGCCGATATGGTCCAGGCTCAGCCGGACCGGCACCGCCACATCCCGCAGGTGCATACCAATGAGCGTGCCGCCGATATCCAGACCCGCATGGGCGCGGATGTGCTCCACGGCAACGGGATGGGCAAAGGCCTCCCAGGCGGCGGTGGCAAAGGAGCCGCCCGCCTTGGGCTGAGGCCGGACGCACACCGGCTCATAGCCGTACTGTTCCGCGCAGGCGGTTTCCACAATCAACGCCCGGTTCAGATGCTCGCAGCACTGAGCGGCCAGGTAGACGCCTTTTTCCAGCAGCAGCGGATAAATCCCCTGAAAAACAGCCTGGGCTGTCTCCACGCTGGAGGCTTTGCCGATTCGTCCGCCGGTAATCTCGGAGGAGGAACAGCCGGTGACAAGAATGCTGCCTGGGGCCAGTTCTGCCGCCGCCAGCAGTTCCGCAGCGGCCTGCCGCGCCTGCGCCTGAATTTCTTCCAAATTTTGCATATTCCGCCGTCCTTTCGTCATTACTGGACATCAATTGTCCCTAAAAGATAGCCGTTGTCCTCCGGGTCCTGCTGGTTTGCCAAGAAGATTGGCTGTCCGGAAGCGGGGTCCTCCAGACGCAGGAACAGGAGGTAAGATCCTTTTTCCAGCTCCGCAACGGGAATCTCAGCCTGCGCCGTTTCGACTTGATTGACATTTCGTCCGCCAGTCAGCTTTTCCAAGTGATGCTCCACCGGAAAGGACTGCACGCCGCCGCCCACCTGCTGTAATAGCAGGGTCAGCTCCGGGGAGGCATAGAGGGGAGCGAACCCGGCGTTCCGGAAACTCACCGTGACGTCCACATCCTGCTGGAACATCTTGCGGGAAACGACCGCCTTGCTGATCAGAAGGCGGTACCCCAGCCGCCGCTGGATGTAGGAAAAGCCGTCCAGCCCGTCAAAACAGCCCTCGCCGGACACGGTGGCCGAAGCCCATTTGTCAAACACCTTCTGGTCGTAATCCTGATTGAGATAGGTGACATGCATCAAGGACAAATCCTTCACCGCAGTCTCAAAATTATTGTATATATTGTCGTTGACCACTTCCCCGCCATTGGGGACCTTGGCACAAAGATCGGCCTGAAAACTCAGCTCATCGGTGCGGGAACGCTGTTCGCCGCCCTGTTCCGCCATATCATAGGTTCCCATATCGGTTTCATTTCCCAACATGCCGTCGTTGAACAAGCCCAGGCGGGCGGACAGCTGCCGGTCCGCGCCCCGGCGGGTGATTGTGCGCCACTGGGCCGGGGTGCGCACGGCGAGATACATATCCGGACCGGAGATCCGGGCGAGGGTCAGAGCCAGCTGGCGCAGCTCATCGGCAGAGCTGTATTTCGTGGTGTGCATTTCTCCCCAGCTGCCGACAAAGAGGCCCTGGAGGGTGAAAATCATATCCTTGTGCCGCTGCAGAAGGGGACCCAGCTGCGCCATATGCCGGAGGATAATATCCATACTCTCCGGCTCGTGCAGGCCGCTTTCTCCGTCCCAGTCGTACAGGAACCGGATAATCAGCCGCTTGCCGCTCTGCCCCCAGGCGTTCAGCAGGGCGTCGATATTGCTCAGACCCGCCTCGCTGATTTCGCCCGCCTGATAGCTCTGCAGGTTGATTTCCACCAGGGCGAGGGTGGTGTCCGGAGACCAGGCGCAATACTCCGCCACCTTTGCCACGTATGCCTCCTCCGCGTCCGTAATGGCAAAGGGATAGAGGCTGTACAGGCCCCGGTTGGGATTTTTCAGTTCCCGGTTTGACTCCGTAAAGAGCTGGACGCTGGTGGTGACTTTGCGCATTTCCGCCGCTCCTCCCATCAGTAAAAGAATCAGGATGAAAAGAACGCAGGCCAGAAGTCCGTGTCCTCTCCGCCGGTGATGTTGTCTATTCCTCTTCATATAAACGCTCATAATCAATGGCTAGATTGTAGGGTGAATGGGGCTCCTGCTCAAAATAGTAGCAGACAAAATCGTCGTCCTCATAGTATACGCTCATTTCATGGGGATATAACTCCGCAAACCGCTGGCACCAATAGTACGCTTTGGACTCCACAACAGTGCGGTTTTCCAGGTATCTGTAGTTGTCAAAGGGCAGGGAGAACTGGGGAATTTCCTTTTGGGCCGCTTGGGCGGAAATTTCGGAGGCCCAGACATCCGGGGCCTGCCTGCTGCCCTCAAGGGTATATTTTTCCAGGGCCAGCCAGGAGGGGCCTGCAAAAAAATAGTTTTGGTCGTATCGAAGGGGCTTTTTTTCCACGAAAACGAACACATACCGGGTAGGGAGGAAGTACCGGTCCCCAGCCGACTTCTGCACGAAGGTGAGCAGTTCCTCATGGCGTCCGTACTCGTTTACATGGTACAGGCCGTCTGTAGGCGATACAATAGTATACTGAAATTGCGGATAGCTGTCAATAATTTTGTCCATCACGGAGATCTCCACAGGATAGCGGGTAAGGCCGCAGAACAGGTATCCGTGATAGTTCTCCCGGCTGGTACACCAAAAGCACAGCACGGCGAGCGAGGCGGCGGAGAGGACTTGCAGCAGACGGAATATTCCAAAGGATGCTGCAAGCGAAAAGAGGAAGTCCAGGGGAATCCATACCGCCGCAAGGAGAAGCATACGCTCCGTTACAAAAATACGGTCGGTGGTGGTTAAGCTTGGGAGGCCCAGGTCAGAGGAAATGCCCAGCAGGACAACGGCAATGGAGAGAATCGCCAGGGTAACATAGCCGTCAAAGCTAATTTGGCTGATTCCATATTGTTTAAGCCGTTCCAGCAGCCTGGGCCGGCGCGCCAGCAGCCACTTCATCAGCAGCGACACCCCCATTGCGCCGAACATTACAATGACATAGGCTTTGTACTGGTGTCCTCTTGCCAGGGACAGATGTCCCAGATAAATCATCTGTACAACAAAGGCCGCAGTGTTGACCACTTTGGAAATAATGTTGGTCTCCGCGTCGCTGTCAGGCTCCTGCTCGATTTGCAGCTGGAACTCCTCATCGCCCTTGTCGCCCTCGTCTTCCTCCAAATTCTGGATAACTTTGAGTCCCCAGCCGAAGGAGCCGTTCAGCGGGATGCCGGAAGCCCATGCAATGGCCATCGGCAGGAGCGCGGCCAGCACACCGGCCAGCACCGCCGCAACCAGAGGTAGAAGCCGCTCCCTGGAAAAAACCCGCCTGAAATAGAACGGAGCAATGCCCAGGCACATAAAGACGGTCGTAACCGCCGGATGGAAATGGACCGAGACCGTTGCGGCTACGCACATGGTAAAGACCAATAGATCGTTTCCGAGAATCAGGCCGGAGAGCTTTCCCCTCCCGCACGGCTTTTGACTGCTTTTCAGATAGCGGAGCAGAAACAGGACGCAGAAAAACTGGAACATCATTGCAAATTCCAGAGGAAGCGTTCCCTGCAGGCGCACCATAGATTTCAGTCCCAGTTCAGTGCCATTGCCGCACAGCGAGATCATGGTAAGGGCGAGCAGAGGGACCCAGCGCCACCGGAACAGCTCCCGCATCAAGCAGTAGAACGCCAGCAGGATAGCAACTCCCTGTATGCTGCCAAAAAACAGGATCAGCATTCTGGTTTTGACGCCCAGCAGACAATGTATGGCATAGAGCAGGCAGTGCATGGCAGAGGGATAGACGCCTCCGGAAAAAATCTGTCCCTGCGTCAGGCCGTAAAGCCAGGAGTGATGGACGTATTGGTCTGGGAGGCTGTAGCATTTGGTCTGAAAAGGCCCCCAGGACAAATAAATCAGATTGTAAATCAGCAGCAGGGCCAGAACCAGGTACTCCCAGATATAGGGTCGTATGGACGTTTTCCACATCTCTCTGAATTTGGCGGCATAGGCGGTCTGGAAGCGTTTGACCAGCACCTTGGCGCGGCTGATGAGGACAATGTGGAAAAACGACGCCGAATCAATCTCCATTTTTGAAAATTTTCTCAGTAGGACAGCCACTGGGACGCCGTACAGGATGATTCGCATGGTCCAGGGGTTCAGGATATGCAGGAATCCAAGGAGCAGGACCAGGGAAGAGATGAGGACGGTCTGCACCGAGAAGCAAAAGCCCATCCGGTATATGGGGCTTTTGCCAGACAGGTGACTTGCAAAGACGATATGCGGCCACACAAAAAACAGAAGCAGATACCCGGCCATCACCAATGCATATTCAAAAATCCAATATGCGATTTTCAGAGTATCCATATGACACCCACCTTTCTATCCCACTTGGCCCCATATGTCCCCTACCCCGATTTTCAAGACCTTGATCCGGAACACCACCGCCAGCGTACTGAACGTCATCCGCATCATATACCACAGCGGCTTCAGACCGGAGTGGATGCTGGTCCCCGCCTGCCGCCTGTGCATCACCGCCGGTACCTCCGCCACATGGAACTTCAGCAGCAGCATTTGCATAAGGATATTGGCGTCCGGGTATTTTGTATCAAAGTTATCGTACTGGGCATAGCAGGCAAACGCCCGGCGGCTCAGACCCTGCAGCCCTGTGGTGGGGTCGGAGATGACCTCCCCTGTGGTCACGCGGATTGCAAAGCGGAACAATAGATGGGCCATCCGTTTGGCAAAAGAAAGAGGGAAACTTTTGCTTTCCTTCATATACCGGGTACCCAGCACAATGTCCGGATGGTCCTCCGCCGCCAGACGGCGGTAAAGAACGGGGATGTTGCACAGGTCGTGCTGGCCGTCCGCGTCCATCTGAATGACATAGCGGTAGCCCTCCCGGACCGCGTATTTATACCCGACCTGGAGTGCGCCGCCGTAGCCCAGACAGAACACATTGGTGACGCTCCGGCAGCCGTGCCGGGCAATGACCTGCCCTGTGGCGTCCTCCGAGGCGTCGTTGATAATCAGCACGTCCGCCGCAGAGAGGACGCCCCCCGCCTCCATCCGGTCCAGGACGCCGGGGAGGTTTTCCGCCTCGTTGCGGGCGGGCATAATAATGAGCAGTTCTCTCTGCGTCATGTCCCCTCGCCTCCCCTTAAAAACGCCAGCAGCCCGCCGGCATCCTGTCCGCCGGGCTGATTTTTTTCTCCTGCGGCCCGGCCCAGCCGCTCCCGCAGGTCCGGGCTGTCCAGCAAAAACCCCGCTGTCCGGGCAATGGCCTCCGGCTCCAGGGCGCACAGCAGGCCGTCCGTACCGTCTTCAATCTGCTTCCGGTTGCCGCTGCAGTCGGAGACCACCATGGGACGGCCCAGGGCATAGGCCTCCTGAATGGCGATGCTCCGGCCCTCGAAGCGGGTGGCGTGTACATAGACGTCCGCCTGGGCGTAGTAGGGGTAGGGATTTTCCACAGTACCCAGCAGCAGAAAGTCTTTTTGCAGGCCCAGGTCTGCAATCTGCTTTTCCAGACTGCCCCGCAGTCCGCCTTCTCCCAGCACGTACCACCGCACCGGGTATCCGGCGTCTTTCAGCAGCTTCATCGCCGCAATAGCCAGATCGAACCCCTTCTGGTGGGTCAGCCGCCCCACGGTGAGCAGCCGCATCCCCTGCCAGCCGTCGGTAAAGCCCCCCGGCTCCCCGGCCCGGCGGCGGATGGCCTCCCGGTTAATGATATTGGACAGTACCCTGATTTTTTCCTCATACTGGGGATAGACCCGGAGGAAGGGGGCTTTAATCTCCTCGGAGACCACAAAAATACGCTGGAACCGCTCCCAGCAGCCCCGGTCCAGAGCGGGGGTGTAGCCGCTCTGCTGGTAGTCGATGTGGACAACGGCGGCTTTCCGTTTAGCGCGCACATGCTCTGCCACAAAATAGGCGGACCCGCCCTCCATCCAGGCCACCGCCGCGTCATAAGGCTCCTCCGGCCTCCACGCGCCTGCGGCCACCACCGGCCAGAGCAGCTTGTCCAGCTGCACCCGCCCCCTCCAGAGCATAGGCGGCAGACACCGCGCCATACCGCCCAGCTTACCCGCCCAGTGTCCGTTGCGGAGGAAGCAGGCGGCGGTCCGTCCGGCCAGCGCACGGCGTCCCGCGCTGTCCAGCACAGAGCCGCAGTCCCGCTTCCGGTTGAGCAGACGTACGTGTTTGGGAATCCGGGCCATCAGCTCCCCGCGGCCCAGCAGCACATAGAGGTCGATGGACAGGTCCTGTCCCTTCAGATGCTCCAGCATCTCCAGCAGGGCTTTCTCCGCGCCGCCGGTCCCCATCGTGTTAATGACAAACAGGACTTTCTTCATGGGCGCTGTCCTCCTCCGCCTCCTCAGTGGCCGCCGGTTTAACCGGCGGATGTTGCTGGGTACCCAGCAGCAAGGAGACTTGCATAGCCAACTCCTGATTTTGTGTGACCAAGCGGGAGAGGATCAGGCAGATACGGAACGCAGCCCACAGGCCAACGCTTACTGAAATCAGCAGCGCCATACCGGTCCACACCGAGATGCGTCCCAGCCAGTCCGACAGCGCCGGTACTGCGCCGATTACCAGAATCACAATTCCCACAAGACACCAGGCCGTAGCCAAGTCCGACGTCATTTTTTTTGCAGCATGGAACCAGAAGCTGGCGGCGGCAACCAACAGCCCCACCCCCACCAGCGTCAGCCGCATAATTCCCACAGCGTTCATTTCCCGACCTCTCCTCTCGTCGGCGCCTCCAGGGGACCGGCGTTATGCAGTTTTTCCATATACCTGGTCCGATGGCCGTTTCTGACGGCGGCCCGGCTTAATCAGCGTACCCTGACAGAAGACCTGCCGGTCCATATTCCGCTCCACCCAGCGCAGGCGCATATACCCTATGCACCAGGCCAGGAAGGACCCTACCACAACGCCGGTCCCGAACCAGATGTCCGGCAGGCGCGTGGAAACCAGGGAGCCGAGAAACGTAACCAGGCAGAAGGATGCCGACGTAAAGATAGCGCCCCACAGGTCCTTGAAGTAGTACAGAAACAGGATTTCCGCATACATCTGGAACAGGATGAAGTAGCCCGCCGCCAGACAGGGATAAATGCGCATGACCATCCCCGCAAAACCGAACCGGGGCAGAATCACCACACAGAGCAGGTACACCACCACGGAGATCATGAACTGCAGCCGGGACAGGTCCAGCAGCTGGTTGGCGATCTCCCGGAACATCTTTCGTTTTGCGCTCTGGATATCCGACAGCTTCCCGCCGATGACCGCCTCGGAGTACGCTTTGTAGCGGTCGTGGAAGAACATCTCCACACGGGCGATAAAGATGACCGTGGCGGAAATATTGGTGAACATGGCAAGGCAGGAGGCCATATCGTAGGGCTGATTGCACACAAAGGACCGGGCCACCACAATACGCATATCCGTGGTCCAGAAGACGAAGTTGTGGATATACAGCCCCAGGGTATAGAGGAAATTGATGAGTACCAGATGCCAGTATTTGCCAAAATATTTCACCACCGGCCAGAACCGGCTGCTGTTGTCCACAAAGTAGCGCCGGACGGACCCGTACTCCAGCGCCGCGATCACGAAAAATCCCACCGTCATAGCCAGCAGCATGGCGCGGGTGGTCTCCCAGCCGCACACGAAGTAGAGGACCAGACCCAGAATCAGGCTCACCGCCATGCCTGCGAGGAAGAACAGGGAGATTCTGCCGTAGTCCTTGCAGATGGACAGGTACAGCATGGAGTAAAAGACCATGGTCAAAGAGATGTACCCGCAGAAGCCGGTGAACACGTAGGCCACCGGCACCTGCCCCACAAAGTGCTCCCACAGGCAGAAGGGGATACCCAGCAGGCAGCTGAGGAAGATATTCAGCACAAGGCCGAAATAGTAGCAGGGCAGGATATCCTGGTACCGCTCCTCAAAAATCGCATCCTGCATGTACTTGGAGAGCACGGAGTTGAAGGGGGAGGCGGTGAGCAGGGAGAAGATGAAGGTATAGAGAATGGTGCAGGAGAACAGCTCCCTGGTGTAGAAATCCAGTTGGTCGAACCCCAGCAGGTATTCCAGGACCAGCAGCACGCCGATCACCAGTACCATCGGCGCAACGGTCAAACAGGAGCCGTACAGGACGCCGAACATTCCCGCCGTAATGGATTGCTTGTCAAAAATACGATTCAGTCTTACGCCGATTCCAGCCATAGCGGACCCCTCCCTCTGATTGTCTGGTACGATTCCTTTTGAGCCTTTTTCTTTCAGGAAAAAGGATAATTATGGATTGCTTTCGTTTCTGCGCTCCTCAAAGTCCCGGTAAATGCGGCGGTAGGTATCCAGCATCTGGTCCATGCGGTAGCGGGCCATCACCCGCCGGTAGCCGTTTTCACCCATCTGCATCCGTTTGTCCGGATGGTGGGCCAGATCCAGCATGGCCTGGGCAATTTCCTCCTGGTTCATAATGTGCGTGACCAGACCTGCCGGGCCGATGCCGTCCTCCTCGCCCTCAATCAGACCCCGGCAGTTGCCCACGTCCGTGGCAATCACCGGCTTGTGGGCGGCAAAGCTCTCCAGGATGGTCAAAGGCTGGCCCTCGCTGATGCTGGTGAGGATGGTCATGTCCATCCGTCCCAGGTACTCCCGGACATTGATCCGTCCGGTAAAGACCACATTGTCCAGTTTCAGGTCCTCCGCCAGCTCAAAGCACTCTTTTGCGTAGAGGTCGTTCTCCTCCCAGGGTCCCATAATCCACAGCTTTAAGGCCGGTTCCCGCTCCTGGGCCGCGCTGAAAGCCTGGATCATGGTCTTCACGTCCTTGATGGCGTTAATCCGCAGAACGGCCCCGATGTTGATCCACCCCTCATCCTCCGGCGTCTTGCCCGGCAGGTTCTGGAAGTTGTCCGCCTGGATGCCGTTGGGCGTTACCAGGGTCTTGTGTTCAGGGCAGTCCAGCTCAATCTGCAGCACGCGGGCGTGCTCGTACAGACACGTCACCAGGTCGGCCCGCTCATAGGCCAGACGGGACATCTTCTTAAACTGGTCAATCCACACGTTTTTGTACAGCCCCTGCACCCACTTGGCCTTGACCAGCTCCTCCTCCCGCTCGCGGGTATAGATACCGTGCTCGGAGATCATCATGGGACTGCCGTACAGATATTTCCCCATACTGCCCAGGACCCCCGCATAGCCTGTGCTCAGGCAGTGGTAGAGGTCCGCGCGGGGCAGCTTTGTCTTCAGCGTACGGAACAGGGGCAGATAGATGGAGCGCATCATCCACAGGAAGTCGGAAAAGACTACCTGACTGTAATGGAGCTGATAGAAGTCCTGCACCGCGTGGAGGAAGTCCTCCCCCATGAGCAGCTTGTTGAGGGACCGTCCGCTCTGCTGAAGGTAATCTATGACGGTCTCCCAGTCAATCCGCTGGTCCAGCATCAGGCTGCGCAGTGCGCTGAATTCCCGGTGGCTCATCCGTTTCTGCCACCGCCAGCCCCAGTCCACATCCTCCAGATACAGCTCATAGACCTCCGTCACATTGTCCGGCAGCTGGTACATGAACTTCCCGCGGGTGGAGCGGTTGGGAATAATAGTCTGGATCACGAACTCATATTCCGGGAACGAGTGGATCAGACCGTGGACCCAGCTGGATACGCCGCCCACCGCATAGGGATAGCAGCCCTCCACCACAATACAAATGCGCATGTACTCCCTCCCCTTTCCGAATTATAATCAGTCCGGCACGGCGTACACCACCTGCATCTGGACCGACACCTCCTGCTCCTGGGCTTCGATGAGGAACACGCCGTCCTCCAGCGTCGTGACGCTTCCGCCCTGGACCTCCCCCGCCGTATGGCGGTCCATCCGCAGGATAAACCAGGCCGGTCCGCTGCCGCTGTGCCGGATGCGGATGGTATCGCCCTCCAGGCTGGCGGTGTAATCCATGGACAGGAAATTGCGGATGCGCCCGTCGCACTCGGAGACAGTGGTGCCGTCAAAGGACCGGAAGGTTTTCCAGTAGAAGGGGACGTCCGAGGTCAGCTGCCGGGCGAGCAGGCCCCAGGTGTCCCCGACGCTCTCCGGGTAGACGGGCCGCAGGGCGTCCACCAGCACGCTGGTATAGGCCAGCGCCGTCTCCACGCCGCGCATTCTCAAATCGCTGCGGAAGGTGTGCTCAAAACCGTCGGTCACAGCCATCTGCCGCGTGATCTGGTCTGTCTCATAGCCGATGAACTGGCATCCGCCGTCGTAGGGATAGACCACCGTACGCAGTCCGGACAGCTCCTCCCAGCCCAGGGCGTCGATCACGTCCTGCTCCTCCAGGCCGCCGGCGTAGAAGGAGGTAAAGCGGTAGGGCAGCTGGGCGTTCTCCATAAACGAGAAGTCCTCCGCCAGCTTTGCGGTGATGGGGGTATCCGACACCCGCACGCCGGACAGTCCGGCCTCGGCCTGGAGCTCGTTAATCATCTTCATGTAATAAATAAACTGCACCTGATTGGGCAGCGCGCTGTCGTCGTAATCGAACTGCATCGCCATCATGCAGGACAGCCCCAGCCGGCCCCGGTGGTAAATCCCGGTGATGTCCGGCCACAGGATATCCCGGTACACGCCGCGCATGGACATACTGTAATAGCGGACCATATCTTTAGCGTTCTCCGTGGCAAGGCCCGGATAATTGGCCACCACCAGATTCTGGGCGTTGACCACCGGATAGACGCTGTAGGCGCTGGCCTCGGCGTCGATAGCGGAGAGGATGCCCAGACCGGCGGCGTCCTCCATGTAGTCGCCGTTCACAGCGAACACGTACGCGCCGCCGACGCTCCGCCGCCAGATGATTGCGGGGTGGTCCTCCAACCGCACTTCGCCGGAGGGAATGCCCTTCATATAAGTCTTGGTACTGGTGTCCAGTATGTACCAGGGCATGACCAGGTCCAGGTCCTGCCGCCGCTCGTCATCCTCATTCTCGACCTGATAGATGACCTCGCCGCCCAGCAGGAAGTCCTTGTAGAGATGGATTCCCTCCACCTCCGTGCGCTCCCCGCGGATCTCATAGATACCCAGCAGGTCCTGCATGGCGCGGTTTCTCCGGACCACCGAGACATCCGGCAGACTGGCGAAAACCACGCTGGTTCCCCCCTGGGCATAGCCCAGGAGAGTCTGGCAGGCGCTGGCGTTCCAGTCCAGCCGCGCCCCGTCCAGCACCAGCATTTGGGGCGGCTTCTCCCCAGGGGAATAGGCGGCCAGGGTGGGGCTGACAGAAAAACTGCGCTTGGTGTAGGCGGCCCAGGCGGAGACGACCTGGCCGATGGGTCCGCCGGCCTCGCCGATATAGGCCACCCGGAAGCGGTCCGTCCCCCAGGGGGTGGACTCCGTCCCGTCGGGGGAGACGAAGGTCTCCGCCCTGCCGGCCAGCTGCTTCACATCTGCGGTGTATTTGTTCTCATCGTAGTTGTTCCACATTTCCAGGGCAACATTTGTAAACTGGAACATAAAGAATACGACCAGCATGATGGCGGCAATGGATATAAAGTTGCGCCGTGATACCATTGTTTTCCTCCTTGCTGGGACCGCGCCTCTAGCTGAACACTTTAATCAGCTCCAGCGTATCCCGGTCAATCACCACGTTGGACTGCTTCAGCGCGGCCAGGGTGTCAAAGAAAGCATCCCGGTTCTTCATAGCAAAATACAGCTTCAGGCGGCAGGTATAAGAGGCCAGGCAGTCCGGGTGATGCCGGGCCAGCCGCAGGCACCATTTTTCCGCCGCCGCCAGCTCCTTGGCGTCCATCAGTCGCAGGCATACGCTCTCATAGAGCTCCTGGGTCATATGGGCGGGATTTTTGTCGTAGAGGGATTGGGCGGCGGTGTCCAGAACTGCCGCCAGCTTGCGCAGCTCCTGCCCTGTAAACAGGTTCTGCTTCAAAAAGCTGTCCATATAGAGGATCAGCTCCTCCTCGGCCTCCGTCTCCTCCCCGGCCTCCTCCTCAATCCGGACCCGCAGCTTTCGGGTCTTGGACCGGAAAGCGTCCAGTTCGCTGGTCAGGACGGAGGCGGCATAGTGAGCGGTCTCCGAGTCTTCGCTGTTCAGAGCCAGGGCGATCACGCCCAGAGCCGCGTGGACATCTCCCCGGATGGTGTTCATCATCACCAGCCGCAGGTCCCGTTTCTCATTGATAAACATGGCCTCCTCCAGCGGGAGCATGTTCCGGCCCCGCTCCTCGTCGGCCCGCAGATGGGAGCGCACCCGCTCTTTGCTGAACACAACGTCCTCCAGGTGGGGCTGCATCCACAGGGGCAGGCGGAAGAGCAGGTAGGAGAAGAAGAAAAACAGCGGGCCTACCACCGGGCAGGGAACCATGACCAGAAAGCGCAGCAGATACGTCCGCCGGTTGTCGTGGAGGACCTCCGCCCCCGCCTTCCGCTCCTTCCTGGTCCGGATGGGGGAGACGATCAGAGCGCCGGTGAGCAGATAGAGCAGAGCAACCAGCAGATTGAGGAGGAATACCAGGATAAAGACCTTTTCATCCCAGGTCCAGTGTCCCGGAACCAGCCGGTCCACAATCCATAGCCATCTCTCTATGTCAACCAGCCCCCTTTATCAAGCGGCTCTCGTACCCGGCGGTGCGGAACCGGTCCACCACGAAAGCGGCGTTTTCGATGCTGGTGTTGGACAGCAGCACGTAGAATACGCCGTCCTGCGCCGCGCCCATGTAGTCCGTCTGCCGGGCGCTCCGGCTCAGAGCCATGGACGCGCCCACATAGTCCTCGTCCGGCACAAATACCTCCAGCAGCGTGCAATCCGTCAGGCCCTGATCCTGGGCGCGGAAAAACGCCCGTGCCAGCTGAAGAAAAGATTTTGTCTCCATCAGGCGGCTGTTCTCCACGAACCGCTCGTTGCGCAGCGTATCCAGGTACTGGCTGGCCCGCACCACTGCGGACTGAACCATCTGGCCGATCACCGCCAGCCGGTTGGCCTCCGCCAGCGTCATACGCTGCCAGGGGATGCCCCAGAGCATAAAAATCAGAGCCATTTCGCCGTCGTTATAGACGGCGCTGGCCATCAGCGGCAGTTTCTCCTCCATGGTCTTGTTGATATACACCCGGCGTTCCTTCAGCTCCTCGTACATGGACGTCATGGCGGGGTACTCGATGGAGTTGCCCAGGCTCTTGGCCTCCTGGGAGTTGGCGGAGAAGAGGCGGGCAAAGCTCCGGTTTGCCACGGTGTAAATCGCCGCGCCGTCGCAGTCCATCAGCCGGGAGAGAATCTGCACGGCGGTAAAGAGCACTTCCTCCGGGGCCTGCCGCTCCAGGGTGGAGGTGATCTCGTAAATCTTACCCAAGCTGTCCTTCTGGTTGACCAGCTGCAGCTCAAAGTTCTCCTTCATCCGCACGTTGCTGTCGTTGATATCCGCGATATCGGCCAGTCTGGTTTCCAGGTATTCGATCTCGTCCTGGTCCTCCTGCTTGACCGTGCGCAGCTGGTCTTTGAGATAGCCGATGACCAGGCCGACAATGAACAGCTGGGCAATCCACACATAGGTGTTGTAATCCAGAAGGACCTCGAAGCCGCTGCGGATACCGGCCTGCTGGACCAGGTGTCCCAGGACGGCCAGCAGACTGGAGAGAATCGCCTGTTTTTGACCGTGAATCACGGCAAAGAGCAGCACATAGAGCAGGAAAAAATCCAGCCGCTCAAAGAAGCTGCTGCCGGCGGCAATGCTGTTGAGATAATAAAAGATGAAGAATGCCACCAGATTTTCCAGGTAGGGAACCATTGCGGCCAGGAAGACCTTGAGCTTGTGGCGGAACCGGTCCCAGAAGCTGCCGCCGGTGTCCTCGGCCCGGATAAAGGTTTCGGCGTGGCGTTTCATGTACTGGGCGACCTGCTGGACGCCCTCCTGATAGGATGTAAAGATTTTCTGCCCCATGTCCCGCGCAAAGGCGGAGCCGTCCAGCACAAGGCGGTGGTAGTCCCCGACGGAATTGTCCACCACCGAAATACCGCCGCCCATAGCGTCCTGGACCATTGCCGCCAGCTGGAGACCGTTGATCTCCTCCATGGAGGAGATATGGTAGAGGGGCTGCCGCACCTCCGGGGCAATGATGGCTTTGTGGGCCAGCTCCACGGCGTCCTTGACGAACAGCATGGAGAATACATCCCGGTCGCTTGCGGAGATGCGTCCGCTTTTCAGGGCCTCCAGACACATGGTACAACAGGGGTCTGCCTCCGGCTGTCCCCGCTTGGGGACCCAGTAGACGTGGTCAAAGCGCAGGATACGGACTTCAAGGCCCTGTTTTTTATGGTAGTTGGCGCAGATTTCCTCTCCCTGGGCGATTGCCATGCCCCGGAAGCCGATAGGGGATTCCTTTCCGGATTCCGGCAGGTTCTGGGCATAATTGCCGCTGAAGACCTCCTGGGAGGAAAAATATACGAACCGTCCGGAGCCAATCATGGAATAGGCGGTGAGAATATTGAGGAGGGCGGCTGAATAGCGGACAGCCTCCTGCCGCGCCCGCCGCCAGTCGAAGTGGCTGTCCCACGCGCCGGTAAAGATGGTGATATCCGGCTTGACGCTCTCGAAGACGTCCTTCACACTCTCATCGTCGTAGGCGTAATTATATTTTTCAAAGACCTTTTGCCGCAAAGGCGTATTCTCCCGCTGACCTGTCAGCAGGTAGACACGGTCGCCGTTTTTGTTCAGCCTGTCAATCAGGGTTTCGGTCATTCGACCGCTTCCAATCAATAATACCTCCATCAATCTCTCACTTTCTTGCCGCAGGGCGGCGGTATTGAGAAGTGGGATCGGGCGCAGCCTGAAGAATCTTACAAATTGACATTATTATATCATAGATGACAGAAGTTACAATAGGCAATTTGCACATTTTTTGTGCAAGAAAGCGCAGGTGGACAACAGAAGGGAAAAAATGGAAAAGTCGTTGCTTTGTAAGACTTTCAAAGGCGGCACACTGTACCCGCTTACCATGAAAAAAGTTCACAAAAACAGAGATTTGAGTTTGCTTAAACTCTACAGTTGAAAGAGGCTCCTGCCGCGGCCCGTCTAACGGACATCCGGCAGGAACCTCCAGGGAATCGGAGCGCATTCAGTGGTAAGACACCGGCTTTATGCCGGAAATACGCAGAATAGGTAATACTCATAATACTGATCCTTTCTCATCTGGATTTTTTGAGATCGGGGGGCAAGAGCCTGACGGTCTGGGCCTGCATTGCCTGATAATGGTCCATACAGTCCTGCAAATGCCGGTCCACCAGTTCCCGCTCCATGGCCCGCAGCTGGCACGGGCGGCAGATATAGAGCCACAGCATGAGCAGAAAGTAAGGGGACAGAAACCGCAGCATCCTGATATAACGGTTCGAGCCGTGCCGGAGGGCTGTGGATTTCTCCTGCCAGAGCAGCAGCAGGCGGAAAATGTGGGATTTCTCTGTCTCGCGCTGGAACCTGCACATCTGGGCGATTTCCTTGTCGTGCAGGATGCGGGAGGGGCTGTTCATGTTGGACAGGCTGGAAGGGGACATGCGGTAGAGGACCGAGGGCCGGTTGCTGTAGTAGGTGGAGACATTTTTTTGCTGCTCCAGAATTTTTTGGAAACAGGCCCGGTCATTGACTGTCCGGAAGCGGAGGATATACGCGAACACCTCCTCCGTCAAAAGGGATTTCCGGTAAAGGGCGACGCCCATGATTGGACAGCCTAGTCTGGCTGCATAGTACAGTTTTTTTCCTGTAATAAAGCGTTGGAGCACGACCTCCAGATAGATATGAGGGTCCGTCAGGAACTGACCGGCGCCAACAAATCTGAGAAAAGCGGGGGCTACAATATCATATTCCTCCAACTGTCCGGCCAATTCAAAAATATTGTAGGGGGACAGCAGATCATCGCCGTTGAGTACGAGGAACCGTTCTCCCTCCACACGCCGCAGCGCGTCTACATAGACGCGGCAAATTCCGGCATTTTCTTTGTTGAATAGCAGGTCAACTTGTGCAAACAACGCCTTGTTTTGCTCCAGCCACTGCCGGATGACCTCGCGGCTGCTGTCCTTAGAGCCGTCGTCAGTAACAATCAACTGGAATTGCTGCTCCTGACCATATCGCTGAATTTGATACTTTACGCTCTCCAGCGACATTGCGATGAACTCCTCTTGCTGGTAGCAGGTGACAACAAACGTAAACATTTCCGGTTCCTCCATATGAATGGAAATTATTTCCTGTTGTCAGTTCTCTCTAAGAGAGAACTGACCCCGCCTATAGGCGGGG